>JBCCZS010000222.1:0-4840 GCA_039187035.1 Pseudomonadota bacterium
CTGCAGGGTACGGGCTCGGACGTCGGCAAATCGCTTCTCACCGCCGCCTTGTGCCGGATCGCAAACCGTCGCGGCGTCGCCGTCGCGCCGTTCAAGCCGCAAAACATGTCCAACAACGCCGCCGCCTGCGCGGACGGCGGCGAGATCGGCCGTGCGCAAGCCGTTCACGCCATGGCGGCGGGGCTTGATCCCCCCACGGACATGAACCCGGTGCTGTTGAAGCCGCAAACCGACCGAACCGCGCAAGTCGTCGTCCACGGCCGGCCCGTCGACGCGATGGACGCGGCCGACTATATGGCCCGGCGCGACGGCCTGTCGGGCGCGGTGCTGGAGAGTTTCGACAGGCTCGCCGCTCGCTTTGATCTCATCGTCGTCGAAGGCGCCGGCAGCCCCGCGGAGATCAATCTGCGCAAACGAGACATCGCGAATATGGGCTTCGCCCGCGCCGCCGACGTTCCGGTTTGCCTCGTCGGCGATATCGAACGCGGCGGCGTAATCGCCAGCCTCGTCGGCACAAAGACGATCCTCGACCCCGAGGACGCAGCGCTGATCGGCGGCTTTCTCGTGAACAAATTCCGCGGAGATCCGCAGCTGTTCGACGACGGCGTCGCGGCGATCGAAGAGCGGACCGGATGGCCGTGTTTCGGCGTCGTCCCGTGGCTTTCTGCGGCCGCCCGCTTGCCGGCCGAGGACGCCGTCATTCTCGACCGTCCCGGCCGCGCGGCGGGCCGCGGCTTGAAAATCGCCGCGCCGATGCTGTCGCGCATCGCCAATTTCGACGACGCCGATCCGATCCGCCTCGAACCCAATGTGGATTTTCAATGGACGCCGCCGGGACGGCCGCTGCCGCGCGACGCCGACGTCGTCATCCTCTTCGGCACGAAATCGACCCTCGGCGACCTTGCCTTCCTGCGCGCCCAAGGGTGGGACCACGACGTCATCGCGCACGCGCGCGCCGGCGGACGCGTCTTGGGCCTATGCGGCGGCTACCAACTCCTCGGCCGATCGATCGCCGACCCGGCGGGCCATGACGGGCCGGCCGGCGTGGCGGCGGGGCTCGGTCTCCTCAACGTCGATACCGTAATGGTCGCAGACAAGCGCGTCGCGCCCGTCTCCGCCGCGTGCGCCCTCACCGGCGCGCCGACCGCCGGTTATGAGATCCACGCCGGGCGCACGGACGGTCCGGATACGGCGCACCCGTTCGCCATCGTAGAAGGCGCGGCGGAGGGCGCGCGAAGCCCGGACGGACGCATTGAAGGGACCTATCTGCATGGCGCGTTCGCAAGCGACGCGTTTCGCCGCGCGTGGCTCGGCCGGGCCGGCGCCGACGCGTGTACGGATTATTCCTACGCGGCGGACGTGCAACGCGCCTTGGACGCGTTGGCCGACGGGGTCGAAGCCGCCGTCGACGTCGACGCCCTCTTGCGGCTCGCCCGCCGCCCCGCCGGCAAACCGCGGGCGTGACGGCGGGCGTGACAGCGGGCGTGACAGCGGAAAGCGCCGCCGGGGCCCCGGTCCTTATGTTTGCCGCTTGGGCGATCGAAGCCGCGGTCGGTTGGCCGGCGTTCGTGTATGCGCGGATCGGCCACCCGGTCGTCTGGATCGGCGCGCTCGTCACGGCGTGCGAGACGGCGCTGAACCGACCGGCTTGGCGCGAGACCGCGCGCTACGCCGCCGGCATGGCCGCAACGGCGCTCATTGTCGCCGCGTCGGCGTTATGCGCGGCGACGATCGCCGCCGTGCTCCCGAACACCGCCGTCGGCTTTCTTGTCGAAGCGGCCGTCGCGTCGAGCCTCCTCGCGTCACGCAGCCTTTACGAGCATGTACGCCGGGTTTGGCGGCCGTTAGCGGCGGGCGATCTCGCCGCGGCGCGCCGGGCCGTCGCCGCCGTCGTCGGGCGCGATCCGGACCGTCTGGACGAGGCGGGCGTCGCCCGCGCGGGTCTTGAGAGCCTGGCGGAAAATATGTCGGACGGCGTCGTCGCGCCGCTCTTTTGGGGCGCGATCCTGGGCCTGCCGGGGCTCGCCGCCTACAAAGCCGTCAACACGCTCGATTCGATGATCGGCCATCGCAGCGCCCGGTATGCGGCGTTCGGCGGCTTCGCCGCGCGGCTCGACGACGTCGCGAACGCGATCCCCGCGCGCCTCACCGGGCTTCTGATCGCCGCGGCGAGCATGAAACGCGCCGCGTTCACGACGATGGCGCGCGACGCTCCGCGTCACCGCTCGCCGAACGCCGGCTGGCCGGAAGCGGCGATGGCCGGGGCGCTGGGGGTGCGCCTCTCCGGCCCGCGCGCCTACGGCTCGGCCCCCGCGCGCCCGAGTATGGTTGGGGATCAGGAAAAGGTCGTCTCAGGCGCGCAAAACGAAAACCTAGAGCGTTCCTTTGATGCAAACGAAGCGTCCGACGCTCTACTCGACGAACCCTGGTTGAACGCGGCGGCGCCCGACCCGAGCCCCGCACGCATGCACGCCGGCCTCACGCTCTACACGCGCGCGCTAGCGGTCGGCGCGGTCGTCTTGGGACTAATCGCGCTCGAGACCGCGACATGAGCGACGATCTTCTCCACGGCGGCGCGGTGGACGCCATGCGGCGGCGCTTTCCAGATGCGCCGACGCCGTGGATCGACCTTTCGACCGGCGTCAATCCGTTCGCCTATCCGCATCGCGCCGTCGGCGACGCGGCGCTGCGCCCCCTGCCGACGCATGCGGCGACAATCGCCTGCCGGCGCGCCATGGCGGCCGCGTTCGGCGCGCCCGAAGACAGCCTCCTCCTTGCGCCGGGAAGCGAGCTCCTCATCCGCTTGCTGCCGACCGTCATCGCGCCGCAATCAGTGGCCGTGCTGCAGCCGACTTACGGCGATCATGTCGACGTTTGGCGTGCACACGGGGCCGACGTGATGGAGCGCGCCGGTGTTCTCGATTGCGCCGACGGGGCCGACGCCGTCGTCGTGTGCAACCCGAACAACCCGGACGGGCGCATCTTCGCTGTCGAGGAGATCGAACGCGCGCGCGCCCGCCTCGCCGCACGGGGCGGGTGGCTCATCGTCGACGAAGCCTATGCTGACCTTCGCCCGGAACACAGTATCGCCCGTCGCGGCGGCGCCGACGGGCTCATTACGTTGCGATCGTTCGGCAAATTCTACGGCCTTGCGGGCGTTCGTCTCGGCGCGCTCCTGGCGCCGGCGCCCATCCGCACACGAATGGCCGAGCGCCTCGGCGTCTGGGCGGCGTCGGGGCCCGCGCTCGAAATCGGCGCGCGCGCCTACGCCGACAATGACTGGCGCGCGCGCATGCGGCGGCGTCTGGCGGCCGAGCGCGCGCGCCGTGACGAGACGCTCGCCCGCGCCGGCGCCCCGGCGATCGGCGGGACGGACCTGTTTCGGTTCGTCGAGGTCGACGACGCTTACGCCGTGTGGGAAACGCTCGCCCGCCGCGGCGTCTATACGCGCCGCTTTGCCTGGACGCGCCGCCACCTGCGCGTCGGACTGCCGCCCGACGAAGAGGCCTATGCGCGCTTCGCCGCCGCCCTCACCCTTTAAGAACGAGCGGGAGCCCCGCCGCGACGAATTCGACCCGGTCGCACGCGGCGGCGACGGCTTGATTGAGCCGCCCCTGCGCGTCGCGAAAACGTCGCCCGAGCGGCGTCTCCGGCACGAGCCCGAGACCGATTTCGTTCGAGACGAGAACGACGGGCCCGCCCGCCTCGTCGAGCGCGCGGACGAGGTCGAGCGTCGCGGCGTCGACGTCGCGACCGGCGTGCATCAGATTGGACAGCCACAACGTCAAACAGTCGACGAGGCACGCCGTCCCCGACGCGGCGGACGCTCTGACGGCGCCGGCGGGGTCCAGCGGGGTTTCGATCGTCTCCCATCCGTGCGCCCGGTCCGCGCGATGGCGCGCAATACGCTCGGCCATTTCCTCGTCGAACGCTTGTGCGGTCGCGATGAAAACGCGCCGGCGCGCGAGCCCTTCCGCAACGCTTTGCGCGCGCCGGCTTTTACCGGACCGCGCGCCGCCGAGAATGAAGTGCCGATCCGTCACGCATGTCCCCACGCAATCGCCGAAGCGCTTCCAAGCGGCGACGGTCGCTGAAAACGCGCCTCAATGGAAGACGATCGGCGCGACGCCGCGCCGAGCGGTCGTGATTGGTATCTCGATTATCGTTGCGCCAGCGTCACGCCGCGTCGCGGCGCCGCTCGGCCAGATAGTCCGTCAGCGACCGTCGCTCGTCGTCGCTGAAGGATAACCCTAACTTGGTGCGCCGCCAAAGAATGTCGTCCGCCGTACGCGCAAATTCGTGGGCGCACAGATAGTCGACTTCGCGCGCATAAAGCCCGCCGCCGAAATCGCGGCCGAGCGCCTCGCATGATTGCGCGTCGCCGAGAACATCGACCAGCGCCTCGCCATACGCGCCGACCATTCGGTCGAAGACGGCGGCGTCGAGAAAACCGTATCGCGCCTGAAGGGCCGCAACTGTTTCGGGCCAGCGCGCATAGCCGCTTTCGCCCCCCGGCAGGGACGCCTCGCGGGTCCAGGCGGGACCGGCGCTCGGGAACGTCGCCGCGAGTTTTTCCATCGCATGTTCGGCGAGTTTGCGGTACGTCGTCAGCTTGCCGCCGTAAATCGACAATAAGGGCGCCGCCCTATCGTCCGCACCGCGATCGACGTCGAAGGCGTAATCACGGGTCACCGCCGAGGCGGTCTTTGCGGCCATGTCGTCGAAAAGCGGGCGCACGCCGGAGAAGGTCCAAACGACGTCCTCGCGCGTCGTCTTCTCGGCGAAGTACGCGTTCACCGAGCCTAGAATGTAATCGATTTCGGTCTCGGAGATTGCAGCC
>JBCCZS010000223.1:0-4615 GCA_039187035.1 Pseudomonadota bacterium
GGACGGCGGTGTTCGTCACATGGTCCTCGCCGCGAATGACGTGCGTGATCGCATAGTCGCGGTCGTCGACGCAGCTCGGCAACGTATAGAGATAGCCGCCGTCTTCGCGGATCAGGACCGGGTCGGACACGCTCGCCGTGTCGACGACCGTCTCCCCCCGGATTAAATCAACCCAGGAGACCGCTTCGCGCGATAGTTTGAAGCGCCAGTGCGGGCGGCGGCCGTCCGCTTCCAGCCGGGCGCGGTCGGCGTCGGCGAGGTCGAGCGCAGCGCGGTCGTAAACCGGCGGGAGCCCGCGCGCGCGTTGCAGCTTGCGCTTGCGTTCCAACTCGTCCGCGGTCTCGTAGCACGGATAAAGAAGGCCGGCCTCTTTCAACGCGTCGGCGACGCCGTCATAGACGGCGAACCGGCCGGACTGCTTGAACGTTTCGTCGTGCGTTAGGCCGAGCCACGCCAAGTCCGCTTTGATCGCGGCCTCGAACGCGTCGGTCGAGCGCGCCTGGTCGGTGTCGTCGATCCGCAAAATAAAGCGCCCGGCGCTTTTGCGCGCGAACAACCAATTCCAAAGCGCGGCGCGCACATTGCCGACATGCAGCTTGCCGGTCGGCGACGGGGCGAAACGAACGGTGACGGTCATGGGCGTCTCTTTATATTGGGGCCCGCCAAGGCCAGACGAGGCGCTTAACGGAGCGCCGGGGGCCGGTCAACGCACGGCGGCGGCGACGGCGCGAAGGCCGCGAATGCAGGCTCGCTCCGGCCTGCACCCGCGGCTTGTTCGCCGGCCCGCGCTTTGCGACGTTGCGGCCAACGGCAGGGAGACCCAAGAATGCTGAGAGCACTGCTGGCGACCATCGCGGCCGCCGTCATCACCGTCGCGCCCGCGTTCGCGCAGGACTACACGAAATTCTCCGAGACCGCCTTGAAGCAGGAACTCGGCAAGATCGCCGACGTCAAACGCAAGGTGAACGTCAAGATGCGCGACGGCGTGCATCTATCGACCGACGTCTATCTGCCGAAAGACACGGGCGCGAAAGTCCCGGCGATCTTCTGGCGCACGCCCTACAATTACAACGAGATGTCGAGCGGCCGATTGGCGATGGCCCTCGCCGCCGTCAGCCAGGGTTACGCCTTCGTGATGCAAAACGAACGCGGCCGGTACTTTTCCGAGGGCGACTTTGAGATCCTCGGTTATCCGCGCACCGACGGCTACGACGCGTTGACGTGGATCGCCGACCAGGACTGGTCGAACGGCAAAGTCGGCACGCTCGGCTGCTCGTCATCGGCCGAATGGCAGCTCGCGCTCGCGGCGAAAGACCACCCGGCCCATGCCGCGATGGTGCCGATGGCGGCGGGCGCCGGCATCGGCCGCGTCGGGGAATTCCAAGAACAAGGCAATTGGTATCGGGGCGGCGTTGAACGCAACCTCTTCTACCCCTGGCTTTACGGCGTCCAGAACCCGTTGCGCGCGCAAATTCCGCGCGGCCTCGACCAGAAAACGCGCGCCTTTATCGGAGCCTACAATGATCTTTCAACGGATAAAAAAGAGGTCGACTGGAACAAACAGCTTCGCACGCTGCCGATGAAAGACATCATGTCGAGCCTCGGCGAGCCCAAAGGCACGTTCGACGAACTCATCGTGCGCACGCCGGCCGATAAAGACTGGTTCAAAGGGGGGCTCTACCACGACAACGAGCCGTGGGGCGTACCGGCGCTCTGGTTCAACAGCTGGTACGACGTGTCGATCGGGCCGAACATGGCGCTCTTCAACCATGCGCAAATGGCCGGCAAAGACGCGGAAGCCAAAACGCACCAATACGCCGTCGTCGCACCGACGCCCCATTGCCAGTTTTGGAACTTCGGCCCCAACACGATCGTCGGGGAGCGGAACATGGGCGACACGACGTTCGACACGACCGCAACGGTGTTCAGCTTCTTCAACCGGTTCTTAAAAGGCGACGCCGCTTCGTTCCCTGACGAAACCCCGCACGTGCGGTATTTCACGATGGGCGAGAACAAATGGAACGAAGCCGCGGCCTGGCCGCCGAAAGCCGCCAAGGAAACGAAGCTCTACCTGCATAGCGGCGGATCCGCGAACAGCCTTTATGGCGACGGCAAACTCTCGTTCGACGCGCCGCCGGCCGACCAGCCGTCCGACACGTTCGTTTATGACCCGATCAACCCGACGCCGACGATCGGCGGCGGCGACTGCTGCAACGGCGGTACCGTCATCCCCGGCGCGTTCGACCAACGACCGATTGAAGCGCGCGCCGACGTGCTCGTCTTCACGACCGACCCGCTGGAAGAGCCGGTTGAAATCGCCGGCTTCGTCGACGCCGTCCTCCATGTGTCGTCCGACGCGAAGGACACGGACTTTGCCGTGAAACTCGTCGACGTCGCCCCGGACGGGACAGCCTATATCGTCGACGACACGATCTTCCGCGCCCGCTATCGCGAGGGGTACGACAAGAACGTCCCGATGGAGAAAGACGGCGTCTATAAGATCGATTTCACGCCGATGACGACGGCGATCGAATTCCAAAAAGGCCATCGCATCCGCGTCGAAGTGGCCTCGTCATCATTCCCGAAATACGGGCGCAATATGAACACGGGCGGCGACAATACGAGCGACACCGAGCCCGTGATCGCGACCAACACGATCCACCACAATGCCGAGCGGCCGTCCTATTTCGTGCTGCCGATCGTGGAATAGGAGAGACGTATGGTGAATAAATCCGTCGCCGCAGCCGCCGCCTTGCTCGTCGCCGCCGCGCCGCTGTCGGCAACCGCCGAGCCGGAGGCCGCGCCGGTCGCCGCCCCGGCCGACGTCGCCTCGATCGACGCGGTGATGACCGCCGTCTACGAGGTCATCTCCGGGCCGGCCGGCGCGCCGCGCGATTGGGATCGGTTCGTGTCGCTCTTCCACGAGGATGCGCGGTTGATCCCATACGCGTCCGCCGCGCCCGGCGGGGCGCAGGCGCTTTCGCCCACCGGCTACGTCGAGCGTGCGCAGACGGCCTTCCAAGAAAACGGCTTTTTCGAAGTGGAGATCGGCCGGCGCGTCGAGCTTTACGGCGACATCGCCCACGCGTTCAGCGCTTATGAAGCGCGGCGCAACGAAGACGACGCCGAACCGTTCTTGCGCGGGGTCAATTCGTTCCAACTCATCCGCCATGAGGGCGCATGGCGCGTCATGACGATCTTCTGGCAAGCCGAGACGCCCGACAATCCGGTGCCGGAGGACCTTATCGGCGCCAAATAACGCCGATTATCGGTCGCGCCATCGATTCGTGATCGGATAACGCCGATCACGGCCGAAATTGACGGCCGTCACCTTCGGGCCAGGCGGCGCCTGTCGGCGCTTGTACTCCGCGATGTAGAGCAAGTTTTCCACACGGTGCACGGTGGCTTCGTCGAAGCCGTCCGCTACAATATCGCGCACGGACATTTCCCGTTCGACGAGCCGTTCAAGGACGGCATCCAAAACGTCGTAAGGGGGCAAGCTGTCCTCGTCCTTCTGGTCCTCACGCAGTTCCGCCGACGGCGGCTTCGTGACGATCCGCTCCGGGATCACCCGGCCGGCCGGTCCCTTCATGCCGGACGCGTCGGATTGGTTGCGCCACCGGCATAAGGCGAAAACTTGCATCTTGTATAAGTCTTTGAGCGGATTGTACCCGCCGTTCATATCGCCGTAGAGGGTCGCGTAGCCGACCGACATTTCCGACTTGTTGCCGGTGGTCAGCACCATATCGCCGAATTTGTTCGACAGCGCCATCAACAAGACGCCACGGATCCGCGACTGAACGTTCTCTTCGGTCGTATCGGGCGGCCGATCGGCGAAGGCAGGCGCGAGCATGGCGCCGAAAGCCGCGACGGCCGGCTCGATCGAGATGGTCTCATAGGAGACGCCGAGCGCGGCGGCACACTCGGCCGCGTCTTCAAGACTGTCGTCCGCCGTATAGCGCGACGGCATCATCACGCAGCGCACGCGGTCGGCCCCCAGCGCGTCGACGGCGATGGCGGCCGTGAGCGCGGAATCGACCCCGCCCGACAAGCCGATGACGACGCCGGGAAACCCGTTCTTTTCAACATAGTCCCGCACGCCCAAGACGACGGCGCGGTAAACGGCCTCCTCGCCCGTCGGCCAATCTGCGTCGGGACCGTCAATGCAGGCCCATCCGGCGTCCGTCCGTTCCCAGACGGTTGCAAACACGCCGGGCGTAAATTGCGGGGCCCGGTAGAGGAGATCGCCCGCCGCCGAAACGATGAAAGCCGCCCCGTCAAAGACGATCTCGTCCTGGCCGGCGAGCTGGTTGACGAAGAGGATCGGCGCCCCGGTCGCGCGCGCGCGCGTGCGGGCCGCCGCGAGGCGCTCCTCCAAGGCCGTTTCGCGTAACGGCGAGCCGTGCGGCACGATCAAAACGTCCGCGCCCGCCGCCGCCAACGCTTCGCCGACGCCGGAAACCCACATGTCTTCACAGACCATCAGCCCCAGCTGCGCCCCGCGGAACGCGATTGGTAGCGGCTCGTCGGCGCCCGGCGTAAAACGCCGCGGTTCATCGAAAACGCCGTAATCCGGCAAGCGGACTTTCCGGCGCACGGCCGCAACGGCGCCGCC
>JBCCZS010000224.1:0-4566 GCA_039187035.1 Pseudomonadota bacterium
CCGCGCCCCGCCCCGATAGGACCGAATTGCCACAACCAGGCGGCGCGACGCGCGGCACGTCTTTCGTTGCCGCGACGCTTCAGGTAGCGTTAACCAATGAGGGCGGCGTCGCGCCGAAGGTCGGTCACGATGCGCGTCGTTTCTGGAAGCAATCGAAAGCGGTCGGCGACGGGCCGATAGCAGGAAAGCGGGGGCACGGTCAGAAGATGAAAAAGACGATTTCGGCGGCGATGGCGGCGGCGGTCATGGCGGCGACGTCCATGGCGGCGACGGGCGCGACCGCCCAAACGCGCGACGGCGACACGGTCCCCAATCCGCGCGGCACGTTACAGAATTTCGACGCGGAGAACCTCGGCCCGCTGTTGAGCGAGCTCGGCCTCGTTTGGCGCGCCCAGCAGGGCGCCAACGGTCAAACCTACATGTCGGCGAACGTCGGCGGCGATTTCGTCATCAACCTCATCCCGTCGGCCTGTCTCGACAACGGCGTCGCCAACTGCATCGGGCTAAACACGATCGCGATGTTCACCGGCGGCTCGGCGAACGCGCAGACGGTTTCGGCGTACAACCAAAAATATTGGTTCGTATCCGCCGGCGTCGTCAGCGACGGCTCCGGGGCTTACGTCAGCCGGTACGACATCGCCGACTTCGGCATTGCGCGCGGCAACGTCGCCTCGTCGCTGCGAAACTTCATCTACCTCGCCGCCAAATTTCGCGACGAGTTGAAATCCGGCGCCAAGACGGTGAGCGCCGACGGGTATATCGACGACGTCGCCTCGCCGCTGTTGAACCTGCGCGGCGTGAAAGCGCTGAAATCGGGCCGCGACGTGAAAACCGCCGCGCACGTCTCGGCGTTTGAGGGCCACGCGATGAGCCTCGAAGAAGCCCCGGAAATCGTCAAAGTGTTCTTGGCGGACCCGGAAACGCCGAAGAACAAGATTTCGAACTTCTCCTCGAAATAGGATGCCGCCGACGTGTGCGTCGGCGACCAATAAAAAAGGGCCCGCGCGAACGCGGGCCCTTTTTTTGCGCCGCCTACAAAAGCCGGCGTTCCGTCAGCTGCTGCAGGTTCCGTTTGTGCACAATTGCACGCGCGGCGAGCGGCGCGGCCACTTCGTTGCGGATTTGCGGAACATCACCGACTGGAACAGCACTTTCGACAAAACGGGCGTGTACGAGAAATTGACTTCGGCGACCACGAGCGAGGCGGACGGATCGATCGTGGAAACGTCCGCCGGCCCGGTATACTCCGTCCCCGCCGCATAGGGCTGCGTGCCGGAATTGTCCCGGCTCCAATGAACCTCCGGTTTGTTCGTCGTATCATTGAACACGACGCTGACCAGCCGAAAGTCGACCGTCACGGCGCCTTGGTCGAGAATGGCGTCCATCCCCGTAAAGAGCGCGTCGACCGCGCTGGTTTCGATTTCCGTTTCCTGCGCCACCAAGTCGGCGAGCGTGTTGGCGGCGAGCGTCACGCGCCGGCTTGCGGCCAACGCGTCCGATCCTTCGACGGTCGCGAAGAACAAAAACACCATGACCGGCGCGACGAACGCGAACTCGACGGCCGCCATGCCCTTTCGCGACGCTGCGAAGCGACGAAGGAGTCCTCGACGGATCATGTGCCGCCCCCGTTATTGCCGAACGGCTCGTTCCGGAAAATCGACACCGAGACCATTTCCCGGAAACCGTCGGCGTTCGACTGCAGCTTCAGGCCGATGAACGGGTTCACCGGCTTGTACAGGAAACAAACACGTACCCGGACGATTTCCCGGCGCGCGCCGTAGTCGGCGGCCGAAAACTGCGAGCCCGCAATGGTCGGATCCGAACTCGCCCGGCAATCGATCTGCGACAGATCGGCGGCGAGCGCGGCGAAGTCGGGGAAGCTGTCGACGTCCACCGTCAGGCGATCGTCGCACGAGCCGAGCGCGTCGACCACGTTGCAGATCTCGTTGTAAAAAGCTTGCGGCGTGATGCCGCCGAGTTGGGCCTGGCCGGTGCGCACGAGGCGCGCGGCGCGCGCGTTCGCTTCGGTGACCGTCGAATTGACGAAAAAGAAAAAGCCCGCCTCTAGGATCGCGAACGTCAGCGCGAAAAACACCGGCGCGACGAGCGCGAACTCCACGGCGGAGGCGCCCTTGCGACACCGCAGGAACGACCGTCGCGGCGCGCGGTCGGCGTTTCGGGGTGATCTCGTCATGGCGCGTCCCAAAATCGACATTGCGCGCCTTCTTGCCGGAAAGCCCTTAATCGTCCGTCTTCAATTAGGATTAATTCGCGGGACCGACTGACAAATTCGGGACGCTCGCCTTGATCTTTCGCGCGCACGCGCCTTTCTTCCGCGGCGCACAAGCGAGCGAAGAGGTTATCGATGGGCGACGAAATCCAGGGTCTTCAATTCAGCCGGCCGTTAAGCGAGGCGGATCGGGAGATTTTGACGGACGACGCCGTCGGTTTCGTTTGCGATCTCGTCGACCGCTTCGCCGAAGCGCGCACCGGCCTTCTGGCGGCGCGTCGCGTCTGGCAGGCGAAGATCGACGCCGGGGCCCTGCCCGATTTCCGGGCCGAAACGGAAGCGATCCGGCGCGACGACGAGTGGCGCGTCGGCGATTTGCCGGGATCGCTCCTCGACCGGCGGGTCGAGATCACCGGCCCCGTCGACCGCAAGATGGTGATCAACGCCCTCAACGCCGACGTCAAAGTCTTCATGGCGGATTTCGAAGACGCCCTTTCGCCGACTTGGCAAAACGTCGTCGACGGACAGCGCAATTTGCGCGACGCCGTAGCGCGGACGATTTCGTTCACCGATCCGAAAAACGGGAAATCCTACGCGCTCGGCGACGATCCGGCGGTGTTGATCGCGCGCGTGCGCGGGCTTCATCTCGACGAGAAGCACGTCACGCGCAAGGGCGCGCCGATCCCCGGCGGTCTTTTGGATTTCGGGCTTTATTTCTACCACAACTGGAAGCCGCTCATGGACCTGAACCATGGGCCGAACTTCTACGTGCCCAAGCTTGAGCACTATGAAGAAGCCCGTTGGTGGAACCAGGTCTTCGTCTATGCGCAAGAACGCGTCGGCCTGCCGACGGGGACCATCAAAGCGACCGTTCTCATCGAAACGCTGCCGGCGGTCTTCGAAATGGACGAGATCCTTTACGAACTCAAAGACCACGCCGCCGGGCTCAACTGCGGGCGTTGGGATTACATCTTCAGTTACATCAAAACGCTGAAAGCGCACGGCGACCGCATTTTGCCGGACCGCCACGTCGTCGGCATGGATAAGCCGTTCCTCGACGCCTATTCGCGGCTGTTGGTGCGCACCTGCCACCGTCGCGGGGCGCTCGCCATGGGGGGCATGTCCGCGTTCCTGCCCGCCAAAACGCCGGACGAAGACGCCGCCAACAAAGAAAAAGTGCGCATCGACAAACAGCGCGAAGCCGACAACGGCCATGACGGGTCTTGGGTTGCGCACCCCGCGCTGTCGCCGGTCGTCAACACGGTTTACTCGAACGCCTTCAAGAACGACGCGACCAACCAGCTCGACGTCATGCGCGAGGCCGACGCGCCGATCACCGCCGCCGATCTCCTTGAAACCCCCGAAGGTCCGTTTACGGACGAGGGATTGCGCAGCAATATTCGCGTCGCGCTCCAATATATCGAGGCCTGGCTCGGCGGCCTCGGCGCCGTCGCGATTTACGGGCTGATGGAAGACGCCGCGACCGCCGAGATTTCGCGCGCGTCGATCTGGCAATGGATCCGCAACGGGTCGACCTTGTCCAACGGCGAGACCATGACCGCCGCCTATTTTGAAAAAGCGCTTGAAGAAGAATGCGCCGTCGTCAAAGGCGAAGTCGGCGACGCGCGCTGGACCGCGGGCCGGTTCGACGAGGCCAAGACGCTCCTCGCCGACCTATGCGTGTCGGACGGGTTCGACGAATTTTTGACCCTCGGCGCCTACGAGCGGTTGTAGCGGCCGGCCGTAAGGCGTCGCAAGCGGGCCGCACCGGAGCGCGATTTGCACGGTCTTCGCTTGGGCGCACGCGGCTCGCATTGGCTTCGCCTTGACTTCGCCGTGAACCGCCCTGATTTCAGCCCCGAACGATGGTTGAGTTAGCGGGATGGGCGTGAGCGATTTTTGGGTGCGATTGGCGGCGACGACCGCGGCGGCCGGCCTTTTGGTCGCCGCAGCGCTCCAGCCGCAGTCCGCGACCCGCCTCGCGACGAGCGCCGCGGGGGCCGCCCCCCCGCCGGGCGTCCTTTCAGGCCCGTTGGCGCGCGATCTCGCTACGGCGCCCTGCCCGGTTTCCCGGCCCGTATTCACCAGCGGCTTTGCAGCGGCCGAGACCGTTCGCGCGTTAACGCCCGTCGGCGGCCTCGCCGCGCCGGGCGAACCGCCGCTCGCCCCGGGTCTGCGCGTTCAGGCGCGCGCCGACGCGACGCTGGCGCGCGCGCCCGCACGGGCCGACCTCGTCAGCCTGACGCGGCGTGACGGCTCGGGCGACACGGGGGCCTGGACGGCGGAGCTCGTCATTTGCGAGGGGCTCGCCGTCGTCGTCGACGGGCTTGAGACCC
>JBCCZS010000225.1:0-4502 GCA_039187035.1 Pseudomonadota bacterium
ATCCAGTTCGATAAAGGCGCTTTCAGGTTCGGCTTCGGCCTCCGTCGCCGGCGCGAACCGTTCATCCTTCAGCCAGTTGTGGATCTGGTTCGCGTTCGTCGCATACCGCCGCGCAACTTGGGCTATCAAAACGCCCGGCACCGTCGTTTGCTGACAAATCTCACGCTTCTCGTCATCCGACCAAGACCGGCGCTTCCGGCGTGTGCCCATAAGGTGCCTGCTAAGTGTCCACTAAAATAAGCGGACACTTAGCACCCTAAGATCACGCAGCGTAAGGTCGGGTCCAACGGACGCTCACCTATGGTTAACGGCTCTTCTCGATGAACCGGTCTTGGGCCTCAGCGCTCCGCTGAGACCGCCTGCGTCTCGGCAGCGCGCCATTCTTTGTAAGCTTCAGGCTGTTGCTCCGTTTCGTAACGCGTTCAAGCCAACGCCAATTTTCATATTTGTCCCCAGACTGACGAAGGTGCGTGTAACGCTTTAGAGATATCCAAGACCGGTGGCCTGAGGTGGCGGCGACGTGCGGGATGTTAAAGCCGAGTTCAAACAAACGCGAGACGCCATCATGGCGAAGGTCATGGAAACGAAGGTCGTCGATTCCTAGCGTTTTGCAGGCGCGGGTGAAGCCTGCGCTGATGGCGTCGGTCGTATATGGGAAGATCTGATCAGCCATTTTCGGCATCGCTAAAATGATGGCGAGCGCGTTTTCATCGAGATCGCACCAAACATCGTTACCCTCTTTCTCGCCGGGGTTCTTCATGTCGCGAACAAGAACGCGGCTGCTCTCTCGGTCCAGGTCTTTCCATCTGATGCGGACGATTTCTTCCTGCCGCCGGGTTGAAAAAATTGCGAACGCGATAATGCGTTCCATCGGGACGGAGGAGGGGCGTCTGACCGATCGGGTGGCGAAATGCTCCATCAACTTGTCGAGTTCTTCAAGCGTTGGCCGCCGGTCTCGTTCAATGCTCTTGCCGGTGATGCCTAAACGGTCGGTGACCTTGCGAGCGTCCACCATCGCCTGTTGGTCGAGCGGATAGTTCCACGCTGGCTTGGCGATCGAAAAAACGGAGCCAAGGTGGGAAAGGTAGTTTCCAACAGTTTGAGGGGTCACGCCGCTGTTCGCCTTCTGCTTTGCGAAATTGACGATGTCCGCGCTCTTGATCGACTCGCAGGGCATATCCGCGATGTCGAAGGTAAGGATCGTTTTCAATACCTGAGTTTTCGTCCGCCCCATGCTCTTTTGGCTGTCGTGAACATAGCGGTCGATCGCGTCGTGCAAAGTTACCTTCCGGCGCACCCCGGACACCGCATCGTAATTGTCGAGGGCGTCCGGGCGGTTGAGGAATTCTTCGCGATCTTCAATCCACGCCATGGCGGTCGAGCGACGTTCGAACGTTTTGTTCTCACGAACGATGACGCGGCCGTCTCGCCTGATGTTGATTTGGGCGAGCCAGGCTGTTGTGCCGTTCTTGCGCCGACGTTTTACGATGGTGCCCATTGGCAACGCTTAAGCTTTCACAAAATCTGTAATATCACGTGGAAAATCGGTACAACATGGGCCTGGAAAGTACAACATTTGTTGTACTTGTACAACAAAACGAGCCAAAATGGGCAAAAACGAGACAAGGTCGGGTGCGAAGAAAGCGTCCTAGATGACTGAAAAAAAACAAAAATCAGAGATGAGAGGGAGACACAGATTTTGTGTCGCGCCGATGATGGACTGGACGGATCGGCACTGCCGATATTTTCATCGTCTACTGACGAAACATGCGCGCTTGTACACCGAGATGGTCACCGTCGACGCCGTTCTTCACGGCGATCGCGATCGGCTTCTCGGCTTCGATGCTGCGGAACATCCGCTCGCGCTGCAACTCGGCGGGTGCGAACCGGACCGGCTCGCCGAGGCGGCGCGCATCGGCGCGGATCTCGGTTATGACGAAATCAATCTGAATGTCGGCTGTCCGTCCGACCGCGTGCAATCCGGCCGTTTCGGGGCCTGTTTGATGCGCACGCCGCAGCTCGTCGCCGACTGCGTCGACTCTATGGCGCGCGCCGTCGCCGTGCCGGTCACGGTGAAGTGCCGCATCGGCGTCGACGATCAGGACCCGGAGGCGGCGCTCTACGGCCTCGTCGACGCATGCGCCGCCGCGGGGTGCGCCACATTTATCGTGCACGCCCGGAAGGCCTGGTTGCAGGGGTTGAGCCCGAAGGAAAATCGCGACGTCCCGCCCCTCGATTACGACCTTGTGCGACGGTTGAAACGCGATCGGCCCTCCCTAGCCGTCGTCTTGAACGGCGGCGTGCGGGATCTACCGTCTGCTGAAGAACATTTGGCCGTTTTCGACGGCGTGATGCTGGGGCGGGCCGCTTACGACGATCCCTATTTGCTCGCCGGCGTTGACCGCATGCTTTTCAGCGGCGCGGACGGCCCGTCTAGAACCGAGGTTGCGCAGGCGATGTCGGCCTACGTCGCGCGCCACGTCGCGGCGGGCGGGGCGGCGCACCACGTCGCGCGTCATATGTCGGGTCTTTTTCGAGGGGAACCCGGCGCGCGGGCGTGGCGGCGCGCCCTTTGCGAGGAGGGCGCCAAGGCGGGCCCGGACGTGATCGCGCGGGCCCTGGCGGCGATGGCGGCGGAAACTCAGCCGGCCGCAGCGGAATAGCCGAACACGGAGGAACAGCGTCGATGCGAATTTTGACGGCCGGCGCTTCCGGGCAAATGGCGCGATCGCTTGCGGAGCGTGGAGGCGGCGCGGAAGGCGTGGACCTTCTCGCGCGCGGGCGCCCCGATCTCGACATCGCCGATCCCGCGTCGATCGACGCGGCGCTTGACGCCGCGCGCCCCGACGTCGTCGTCAACGCCGCGGCCTATACGGGCGTCGACGCCGCCGAGGACGACGAAGCCGGCGCTTACGCGCTCAACGCCGACGGCGCCGCGCGGCGCGCCGCGGCGGCGGCCGCCCGCGGCGCGGCGTTACTTCATCTGTCGACCGACTATGTGTTCGACGGCGACGCCGGTCGTCCCTATCGGGAGGACGATCGCACGGGCCCGCGATCCGTCTACGGCGCGTCGAAACGCGCCGGCGAAGAGCGCGTCGCGGCGGCGCACGCCGGCGCCGTCATTGTGCGCACCGCCTGGGTCTTCAGCCCGTTCGGCGGGAATTTCGTCAAGACGATGTTGCGCCTCGGCGCGGGGCGCGCCGCCGTGCGCGTGGTCGACGATCAACGCGGATCGCCGACCTATGCGCTCCATCTCGCCGACGCCGTCATCGCGATCGCGCGGCGGTTGGCGGCAGACCCGGCCGCGCCGGCCGGCGTTTTTCATCTCGCCGGGGCCGGAGAGGCGTCGTGGGCCGACGTCGCCGAGGCGATCTTTTCGCAAAGCGCGGCGCTCGGCGGGCCGACCGCCGACGTCGTCAGGATTCCGACGTCCGACTACCCGACGCCGGCGCGGCGGCCCGCGAACTCGGTTCTTGATTGCACGAAGGTCGGCGCGGCCTTCGCGGTCTCCATGCCTGATTGGCGCGAAGGGGTGCGCGAGTGCGTCAGGCGCGTCCTTACGGCCTAACGCGCTATTGGATCCGCACGACGGTGCGTCCGCGTTGTTGAAGCATCTCGATGACGCTGTCCTCGCCCACCAAGTGGCCCGCGCCGACGGCGTAGAAATAATTGCCCGACCCGTCGAGTCGCGCTTCTATCTCGTCCGTCCACGTCGTGTTTCGTTTGGTGAAGAGCGTTCCGTAGGCGGCCGGCGACACGTTGCGCAAGGGCTCGGTGATGTCGCGTTCGAGCGCCTCGACGTCGCCGGTTTTCCAGGCCGTCAGCAGGCGGTTCGTCAGCGCGTCGAATTCCTCAAATTGCGTCAACGTCGTATCGAAATTCGCCATCATCTCGGTGTGGTCGAGGCTCGCGAGCGTTTCGATCTGGAACGACACGCTTTCAAGAAACGCGAACGTGTCGCCCTGTTCGCTCGCCTCGGCCGAGACGATCGCCTCGACGCCCCGGCCGGGGTCGAAGCCGGATTTCTGCAACAGGACTTGCGTCAGCGTGATCAAGGCGAGCCACGGGCGCATCGGTTCGAGCGCCTGGCTCGGCACGCCGAGTTCGGCCGCGAGCGTGTTGAGCTTCTCGGTGCGCTCCGGCCCCAAGGTCGACGACAGATTAACGCCCGGCGGATTGAGCCCGAATTTTTGCACCGCCGCTTTAATTTCCTCGGCCGCTTCCGGGCTCTTCGTGTCGGCCTCGGTCACCGTCACGTCGGCGATCCGCATGCTCATGTCGTAGATGTCCGACGACCACTGAACGTTCGGCGGCAAGACGTGCAACGTGCCGAAGAGAAAGACTTCGGTGTCCTCGTCGGCGACGCGCCAGAGCGCCGGCTTGCCGGTCGGTCCGTCGATGACGGGCGCGACGGGGGCGCCCGTCGCGCCGTCGACCGGTTCGATGACGGCGGTCTCTTTCGCCTCGGCGGCGGCTTCCGGCGCGTCGGCGACGTCGGCCGC
>JBCCZS010000226.1:0-4460 GCA_039187035.1 Pseudomonadota bacterium
TCCGTGCAGGACACGCAAACGTCCGTGTCCGTCGTGACCGACACGGTAATCGACAATCAGGCCATTTTTGAGTTGTCGGACATCTTTTTGCGCACGGCCAACGTCACGCAGACTGCCGGCGCGTTCAGCTTCTCGATCCGCGGCATCAACAGCGGCGGCGTCGGCGGCGCCGGGACCGGCCGGACGTCGAACGTCTATGTCGACGGCGCGCCGGCTTCGTTGAACGGCTTGTCGAGCGCATTCAATCTTTGGGACATTGATCAAGTCGAAATCCTGCGCGGTCCGCAGTCGACCACGCAAGGCCGGAACGCCCTCGCCGGGGCCGTGGTCATCCAATCGGCCGACCCGGAATACGACTTCGGCGCAAAGGCGCGCGCCCTTTTCGGCAATAACGAGACGTACCAGTTCTCCGGCATGCTGACGGGACCGATCATCGACGACCAGGTCGCGTTTCGCTTGTCCGTCGACTACCGCGAGCAGGACTTCGAAACGATCAACGCGGTCGTCGGAACGCCGGAAGGCGCGAGCGACGCCTTAACAGCCCGCGGCAAACTCTTATTTGAGCCGAACGCCATCCCCGATCTGCGTGTAGAGACGAGCGTCAGCTATATTGATTTCTTTACGTCCGGCGACGGCTCGGGCGTCATTCTCGATCCGAACCGGACCATCACGTCGCGATCTGATCTTCTACCGTTCGATAGGGAGAATTTCGACTTTCGCGGCGGCGTAATCGACAACGAAAACCTCCGCTTTCTCGCCGACGTCACCTATCGTTTTACGGAGAATTGGAGCGCGCAGGTCGTCGGCACCTATGACGACACCGAGCGCCTAATCACCAATATCGGCGGCCCCGACCTTCGCGAAGAAGAGACGTATACGATCGATGCGCGGGCGATCTTCGACTATGATCGCATAACAGGGTGGATCGGCGGCTACTATTTTAAAGATGATCTGTTTTCCGCCACGGAACAGGATTTCGACGTCTCCTCGTTCGGCGGCGTCATCGACCCGGCGGGCACGCTCGTCCGCTTCGTACAGAACCGCAGCGCCGAAACGGAAAACTACGCAATCTACGGCGACGTCTTGTTTGCGTTGACCGACCGCATCAGCCTGAATTTCGGCGCCCGCTACGACTGGGAAGACGTCGTCGATACGGGCTTTTCTTCGCAACTGTCGGCGGACGCGGATCCCTGTTTCGTCAGCGTGCCGTTCGTCGGCACAGGGCCGTGCGCCCTCCTGTTCGCCGCGTTCGGATCGACCGAGCCCGTCGGCGGAACAAGCTTCGAGGCGTTTTTGCCCCGGGGCGGCGCGATTTATAATGTCGACGACGACAAGTCGATTTCCTTTATGGTGCAACGCGGCTACCGGGCGGGCGGTTTTTTCGTACTCAACGGCCAAGTCGAGCAATTCGACGCCGAATTCATCACGAATTATGAATTGGCGTGGCGGTCGGTTCTGTTCGACAATCGCCTGACCTTCAACGCGAACGCATTCTTTGCAACCTGGTCGGACCAGCAACTGAACATTCCGGAACCGGGCTTGTTGGACAATCGAGTTGTGAACGCCGGCGCGTCCGAACTTTACGGCCTGGAGATAGACGCCAGCTTCCAAGTGACGCCCGCGTTTGAGATCTACGGCAATCTAGGCCTTGTCGAAACAGAGTTTACTGATTTTCCGTTTGCGGTCGATGAGAACGGAGAGCCGCTCGGCCTCGTCGATGTGGATTTGAACCCGATACCCGGCCTCGTCGGAAACCCGTTCGCGAACCTCGCGGGCAACGAGTTTCCGAGCGCGCCGGGACTGACGGGGACGCTCGGCGCGTCTTACGACAGCGAGAGCGGTTTGTTCGGTTCGGCTAACGTCAGTTATCGGAGCAACCAATTCTCGGACGTCACCAACCTGCCGATCAACCAGACGGGCGACTACACGCTCGTCAACGCGCGCGTCGGGTACCAAACAGACAATTGGCGGATCTCGGTCTTCGTCGACAATTTGTTCGACGAGGAATTCTTCCGATCGCTGCTTCTCGACGAGGTGAACCGCAATCCGGAAAGCGGGGGCAACGCGACCCTCGGACAGGCCGGCACACGCCGCAACGCGCACAGCCAACCGCGCCACTTCGGCGTGGAGATCGAGGCGGCTTTCTAAGGGGGGCCTAATCGGATCGGCCGGCCCCGCAACGCCGTCAACGGCCCATGCCGCCTCTCCGAACGACGGTCGTAGCGCTTCTAAACGCGCGCAACAGGTCCCGCGCTGCAATCACGCCCGGGCCGGCGACGGCGGATCATCCGCCCCCCCCCGTTCGCATCGCGAACGGTCGGGGGCCGCGGCGGAGCCTCCGCAACAAACACCAAACCGAGGCCGTGTTCATAGCGATAATGGCGCCGATCTCGCTGCGCCGAATTCGCTTCGCAAACGATCTCGGGTCGTGGTCGACGTGAGAATGGAAAGTTCCAACCGGAGCCCGGAGGCCGTCGCACGATCAGCTAGAGGAAAAAGATCGGCTCAGGCCGACAAAACAATAATTGTGGAGCCCCAAGGAGAAATATCGAATTCTTTCGATATTTCTCCGACAACCTAGAACCGAGATGTTTCAGATAACACCATGGATCTCACCGAGCTGCGTTTGCTTCGCAAACGGTCTCGGTTCGTGGTGGAGGTGAGAACTGAAAGTTCGAACCGGAGCTCGGAGGCCGTCGCACGATCAGCTAGAGGAAAAAGATCGGCTTAGGCCGACAAAACAGAAATGGTGGAGCTAGGCGGAATCGAACCGCCGACCTCTTGAATGCCATTCAAGCGCTCTCCCAACTGAGCTATAGCCCCGAATTTGATCCGGTGTGTCGGCGCGGCGCGCGCCGATTTGGGAGCGCGGACGGTACCCGACCGGCCGCGCCGCGCGCAAGCCTGATCGACAAGCCGCCGCGCCGATAAGCCTCACGCCTCGTCGTCGTCTTGCGAGCCGACGATCCCGGCGACGTCGTCCGAGCCGTCGTCGTCGTCGTCGAGGAGCGCGTCGTCTTTTTCGTCGTCGTCATCGTCGAGATCGACGTCTTCGAATTCCGAGAGTTCGTCGTTTTCGGACGTCTCCTCATCTTCGTCGAGCGCCGCTTTGCGTTTGCTTTCGGGCGCTTCGTTTTCTTTGTCCGCGTCGTCGTACGAGACTTCCGCTTCGGGTTTTTCTTCTTTTTCGGGCGTTTCCTTCGGCTCGTCGGGCGCGCGCGTTTTGCGCGGCTTTAAGAGCGCCTCGGGCACGAACTCATGGTTGCATTTCGGGCAATGCGCCGGCTCTTTGTTGAGGTCGTAAAAGCGTACGCCGCATTCCGGGCAATCGCGTTTTACGCCGAGTTCGGGTTTGCTCATGGGTCGCCGGCCCCTTCCGTTCGCCGCGCGCCGGCGGCTTGGCGCGGCCGGCGAAGAAACGGTCTGTTGCCAGAGCCGCCGGCCGCTGTCAAAAGCGAATTCTCGCGCAAATGCAAGAAGTCGGCGCGCCGCCCGCGCGCCGCGCTCGACGGGACGCTCCGCGCCATGACGGTATCAGACGCATCGACCGCCGCCGACGACGCGCCGCCGCCGGGCGGCCCGGTGCGCGCGGTCGCACACGGCCCGTTGCGCGGGAGCGTCGCCGCGCCGGGCGACAAGTCGATTTCCCATCGCGCGCTCATCATCGGCGCGCTGGCCGACGGCGAAACGCGCGTGCGCGGGCTCCTGGAGGCCGACGACGTGTTGCGGACGGCGGCCGCGATGCGCGCGCTCGGCGCCCGGGTCGACCGCGACGCCGACGCGTGGCGGGTCGTAGGCGGGCCCTGGCGGTCGCCGACGCGGGCGCTTTATTTCGGCAATTCCGGCACCGGGTGCCGCTTGACCATGGGTGCGGCCGCGGGCGCCGGCGTCACCGCGTCTTTCGACGGCGACGGCTCGCTGCGCGCACGGCCGATGAACCGCATCTTAGCGCCGCTAAAAGAGATGGGGGCAGCGGTCGAGAGCGACGCGGGCGCCTTGCCATGCGCGATCTCGACGGCGGCCGGATCGGCCGGCGCCGGCGGCTTGCGGGCGATCGATTATACCTTGCCGACGCCGTCCGCGCAGGTGAAGTCGGCCGTCCTTCTTGCCGGGCTCGGCGCAGCCGGCCGGACGATCGTGCGCGAGCCGGTTCCCTGCCGCGACCATACCGAGCGGATGCTCGCCGCATTCGGCGCGACGCTCACGCGGTCGCCGGACCCCTCGGGTGACGGGGCGACGATTACGCTGGAGGGCGGCGCGGCGTTGCGTGCGCAAGCCGTCGACGTCGCGGGCGACCCGTCCTCGGCGGCGTTTTTGGTCGCCGCGGCGCTCGCCACGCCGGGATCGGACGTCGTCGTGAAAAACGTGTTGATGAACCCGCTGCGCGCCGGCTTCTTTGAAACCGCGCGCGAAATGGGGGCCGACCTGGCGGTCGAAAACCCGCGCGAGACGGGGGGCGA
>JBCCZS010000227.1:0-4460 GCA_039187035.1 Pseudomonadota bacterium
CGCGCCGACGGCGAGGATGGGTTTGCTGAGGCTGGCCCACGAAGGCCCCAGGGGACATGGGATAACGGGCGAATGATTGGGCCCTACGAGGTTCTGGGGGAGGTGGGGCGCGGGCTATCGACCCTAAACGTCGATCGCCCGTCCGCCGCGTTCCCAATCCCCGTAACGGGTGGGCTCCGGGCCTTTGGGGCCGCCCTTTTCGCCGTCGCGCTTGGCGGCGGCTTTCTCGGCCTCGCGCCGTTCTTCCGCTTCCTTTAGGGCGCGCTGCGCGGCCGGCGGCAGGTCCGTTCGGGTCGGCGCCGCCGGTTCGGTCGGCTCGGTCGGCGCGCCGTCGTCTTTTTCGCTCATATTGAAGGCTCCGTGACTGCAGCACATATAAGCTCGCGAGTTTTACGAAACACGGGCGGATCGAGATGAATTTTTTGCGGACCGGCATCCTACTCGCAGCGTTGACGGCGTTGTTCGGCGTCGTCGGCCTCGCGATCGGCGGCGCGGGCGGCATGCTGATCGCGCTGGGCGTCGGCGCCGCGATGAACGTCTTCGCCTATTGGAACGCCGACAAAATCGTCCTGCGGATGTACAAAGCCGAGGAGGTCGACGTCGACCATGGTTCGGGCGCGGTGCGGCGCTACGCGCAAATGACGCGTGATTTGGCCGAGCGCGCGGGCATGCCGCAGCCGAAAATCTACATCATCGAAAACGAACAACCGAACGCGTTCGCGACCGGCCGCAACCCTGAAAACGCCGCCGTCGCCGCGACGACGGGCCTTTTGCGCATGTTGAACGACGGCGAGATCGCGGGCGTCATGGCGCACGAACTCGCCCATGTGAAGAACCGCGACACGCTGACGATGACGGTGACCGCAACGATCGCCGGCGCGATTACGACGCTTGCGAACTTCGCGATGTTCTTCGGCGGCAACCGCAATAATGGCGGCATTATCGGGGCGCTTGCGATCATGATCTTGGCGCCGATGGCGGCCGGCCTCGTTCAAATGGCGATCAGCCGCGCGCGCGAATATGAAGCCGATCGGATCGGCGCGGAAATCTGCGGCCGGCCGGATTGGCTGGCCTCGGCGCTCGCCAAAATCTCGCAAGGCGCCGCGCGCATCCCCAACCAGACCGCCGAGCGTCACCCGGAAACCGGGCAGCTCATGATCATCAACCCGCTCTCCGGTCAGGGCGCCGACAATCTGTTCTCGACCCACCCCGCGACGCAGAACCGCATCGACCGGTTGATGGAGATGCGCGGCGGCGTCGCGGCGAGCGGATCCGTTCCGCCGACGGACGCGCCGCGCCGCGGCCCGTGGGGATGACGACCGTCAGCGTCGGCCGGTCCGTCCGTCCGCTTCCCCGGCGTTGATCAGCGCCTCGACGTCGGCCGCGGCCTCCATGTCCGGCCAAACCGCTGCGGCCTGACGCGCGGCGGCGCGCGCGTCGTCCGCGCGCCCTTTCGCCGCGAAGTGGCGGATGAGCGTTTCAACGTCGGCGCGGGACTTCTCGTCGAGGCGACCGGACGCGTTGACGCCGGATTTTGTCGAAATCTCGGCGTAGAAAAGCGTTCGATCGACCGCCCCCAGACTATATTTGTACGGTTCGTCGCCCAGCGCGAAATCGTAGCGCGAGAAGCCCTGGGCGATCGCCCAACGCACGCCGTGTGCGTGCAGAACGAGGCCGACCGGCAAATCGCGGACGGTCTCGTCGCGGCCGCCGACATGAAAGATCGCGTGGCCCTTCACGGCGTCGACGTAGAGCGCATGGGCCGCGACGGCGGTCTCGCCGCGCCAAAGAACGGTCAGATGGATCAGGCCGTTCGCAAGGCCGACCGCCAGGACGTCCCGGCATTGCCGCGCCAGCCATGTCGCGCTTTTGCATCCCTTTCGCGCGACATGCCGTTTGAACCACAGATCCGCCAACGCGGTCGCGTCGCGGTCAAAAGTCTCCGGCGTCGCGCGCGTTATGTGCAACTCGGGGTCTTCCGCACACCGGCGAAGCGCCCGGCGAGTCTTTTGGCGCGTATTTGCGCTCAACGTTTCGAGGTAAGCGGAAAACTCGTCAGGGAGATCAATATACGGACTAACGAGATTGTCCGTCTCTCCAGCGTTGATAGTCCGATTTTGAAAAGCGTAGTCGAATTGATCTGCGCCGAAGGCGGCGCAAAACCGCTCCAGCCGATCGCGCGGGCCGGCGACGTAAGGCATGACGATGCGCGCCGCCGACATCGCCGAGAGCGCGCGCGCGAACCCGTCGCACACCGCCGCCTCCTCGTCCGGGTCGCAAAGAACGCCGGTGTGGTCGGCGTCAAACGCGCGGCCGAGCATGTGTAACTCGTTGACAAGCTGGTTCGCCGATCGGTTCCATTGGGTTCTGATTTGCAGCGGCAAGGCCCCGACGCAGCGCTGATCGTCCGTCCAGGCGAGAAGAATGCGAAACCGGCCCGGCGCGCGAACGAGGATCGAGGCGATGAAGCGTGACGACAAGTAAACGGTCGCATGCGGGTCGCGGCGATAAAGATCGTCCCAGTCCACCTCGATCTCGCTGAAGCGCGTCGCCGTCTCGACAATTTCAATCTGCATAGGAATGATGTCGGATGCGTGAAGTATCGTTTGCGACAAAGCGCGCGCCGCCCGGAGCGGTTAGCCGCGCCGGGCCGGGCCCGCGCAACTAGACGGAGCCGGGGCGGCGATGTCAATGATCCGTGGACGCCCGGTCGCGGCCGCGGGACGGTCCTGCGTTAGCGGCGGTCCGGTCTGCGCTAAGAAGCGAGCGGGTCGACCGCGCGCCCGTCGACGCGGACTTCGTAATGGAGGTGGACGCCCGTGGCGGCGCCGGACCGGCCCGTCGCGCCCAGCGACGTGCCCACCGGTATGCGCGCGCCTTGCGTTAGGTTCGGCGCGAACGCCGACAGATGGGCGTAGTACGTTTGAACGCCCGCGCCATGGTCGAGGATGACGAGCCGGCCGTACCCCCGCGACCACCCGGCTTTAACGACGCGCCCCCGACCGGCGGCGCGGACGGGGACGGCGCCGCGCGTTGCGATGTCGACGCCGCGATGAAGCTTGCCGCCCCGACCGCCGGCGCCCGCCGGCCGATAGGCGCGAAAGCCGAAGCCGGACGACAAGCAGCCGTCCGCCGGCGCGCGCCCGAGCGTCACGCCGCGAATGACGAGCGGCTCGCCGGTTATCGCGATCCGGCCCCGGCGATCGGTCGCCGGCCGGTTCGACACCGACCCCTCGCACAAGCGGAGCGGCCGGCCGCCGCCGCCGCCCTTCGGCGCTGAGCCGGCCTGCCGGTCGGGGCTCGACGCGCACGCGCTCGCCAGAAAAAGGCCGAAGGCGACGGCGAGGGGACGGTTGAAAAACGGCATCGGCGGGCCCTGAACGCGAACGGCCCGTTCATTACGAAACGGTCATGAAAGATCGTTTCCATCCATCGATAAAATTGCAGGGATCGGCCCGCGGCGGTTGGCGGCGCTCTTCAGCGGGCCGAGGGAGGGCGCAGACCGCGCCTGCCGGGGACGCGTTAGAGCAAGCTGACGAACACCGTCCGCAAACGCCGCTTCATCTTGAGGATGTCTTTATGGGCCGTCGCAAAGGGGCGGCTTTGGGCGTTATTCGGCCGCCTTTGGCGGGGCCTTCTTTTTGGCGGCTTTTTTCGCGGCCGTTTTTTTGGTCGCCGGTTTCTTTGTCGCTTTCTTCGTCGCTTTCTTAGCCGTCTTTTTGGTCGCTTTCTTTGCGGCCTTTTTCTTAGTCGGCTTTTTCTTTTCGCGTTCCGCGATCAGGACGAGCGCTTCTTCTAGCGTCACTTTTTGCGGGTCGGCGTCTTTGGGCAGCGTCGCGTTCGTCTTCTGGTGCTTCACATACGGCCCGTAGCGTCCGTCCATAACGTTGACGGGGTCGCCGGTCTCCGGGTGCGCGCCAAGCTCGCGCAGCGGCTTGGCCGTCGCGCCGCGGCCGGCGCGCGGGTTCGCTTTTTTCTCTTCAATGAGGGCGATCGCACGGTTGAGCCCGACCTCAAAAACGTCCTCGACGGACGGCAGCGTGGCGTAGACCTTGCCGCATTTGACGAACGGGCCGTAGCGGCCGAGGCCGGCGGTGATCAATTCGCCGTCGTCCGGATGCGGACCGACGTCGCGCGGGAGTTCCAGGAGTTTAAGGGCCTGGGCGAGGTCGACGTCTTCGACCTTCCAGCCTTTCGGGATGCCGGCGCGCTTCGGTTTCTCGTCGGCCTCTTTGTCTTCTTCGCCCAACTGGATGTAGGGGCCGAACCGGCCGATGCGCAACAGAACGTCGAGGCCGCTTTCCGGGTCGAGCCCGAGGCTCTTGTCGCCCGCGGCGGCGTCTTCTTGATTGCCGCCGAGCTGGCGCGTGTATTTGCACTCCGGATAGTTCGTGCACCCGATAAAGGCGCCGAATTTGCCGGTCTTAAGCGACAACGCGCCGTCGTCGCACGCCGTGCAC
>JBCCZS010000228.1:0-4454 GCA_039187035.1 Pseudomonadota bacterium
CGCGCTGCAGACACCATCCAGTGCCTTCGGGAGGGTCCGTCCGAGACGGACGCGGGGCCCCACGGCGTGTCTTGAAAACTTAAGCGTCCGCCGCCGCGCCCTGGGGTATTGGCGATTGGGCGCGGCAAAAAAAACGCTCCCGACAGGGAGCGTTTTTCGATCCTTATGGACGCCCGCCTAGTAGCGGCTGCGGTTGCGGTCGCGCGAGCGCCGCTTTTTCTTTTTCCGGCCGTCGCCGTCATTGTTGTAAATGTCGTTGTTCGTGATCTTCGGCTTCAAGCCGTCGCGCAAGAAGATCGACAGGCCTTCATTGCCGACGATCTCGTTGGCTTCGATGATGCCGTTCACGCCGAACGGGATCGACACGCCGTCGCCGCGGTTCTGCACGATCTCATTGTACCGCACGAGCGACAGCTTGGCGTATTTGTCGAGAATGACGCCCGAGCCTTTGTTGTTGCGGATCTTGTTGCCGATCAGCGCGGCTTCGCCGTAGCCGGACGATTTCACGCCGCTGTCGAGATTGTCGAAAATCTCGTTGCCCGAGACGACGACGTCCGCGCGGCTGCCCGACGCGATGTCGACGCCGATTTTGTTGTTGGCGATTTTGTTGTCGATGATGCTCGTATTCATGAGCGCGTGGACTTGCTCCACGTAAACGCCTTCCGACCCGGCGCTGATGCGGTTCTTCTTCAACGTCACCGTGCCGCCGGACACTTTCACGGCCGGGCGGACCGTCGAGCCCAAGACGTCGCTTTCCTTCAGCGTGAAGACGCCCTGGAGAATGTCGACGCAAGCCGACGCGCCGGAGTTGATCTTGGCGGCGAACTGGACGTTCGCGACGACCGCGTGCGCGGTGCCTTTTTCCGGCGCAAACTCAAGGCAGGGCTGGTTCATCGGCGCGTTGATCTCAACGCCGGACCCAGGGCCGCGATCGCCCTGGATCACGATCGACTTATCGAGTTTGACGCTTTCATTGTAGACGCCGTGCATCACGTAAACGACGCCGCCTTCCGCAACGTCTTTTACGGCCGACGCGATCGACGTGTAGGGGCCCGGCCCGTTCACGTCGACGATGATCTGTTGCGGACCCTTCTTCTTTTTCTTCTTGCCCGGTCCGTCGTTCGAATTCTTCGCCCCCGGCTCGTTGATCGGAAACCCGCCGATGGATCCGTCGGCGTAGGCGGCGCCCGCCGCCAGGACCACGCTCCCGACCAAGGCGGCGATTGATGTCGTCATGCGGTTCATGCCTTTACCCCACCTATTCCTTAATCGACGTAACGCGGATCTTCGAACTTCAACTTCCGCAGCTCTTTGCCCGCCTGGCTGTAGCCGAGCGAATCCGCGTTGGAGAAGTGGAAGGCCGCTTGCGCCTTGTCCGGCGTGATTTCGTTAAGCCCGGTCGACCCGTCGCGGTAGAGAACGCCGAGCGCGTAGTGAGCGATCGCCAGATCCTCGCCGGCGGCTTTGCCTAGCCATTTCACGGCCGCAGCGCCGTCCTGCGCGACGCCGATGCCACGAGCGTGCATGACGCCGTAAACATATTGCGACATCGGGTGCTCTTTTTTGGCCGCTTCGCGGAACAACGAAACCGTTTGCCGGGCCGACAATTCGCCGGTCTTGCGGGCTTCTTTTTCGTCCGCCGTCATCTGCGTGTTCGAGCGCACCTGGCTGTATTGGAACCGACGGATGGCGGCCCGCGTTTCCGGCCCGACTTTGTTATCGAGGGAGCCTTGGTAGAAGCCGAGCGCCCGCAAGGCCCGCTGGATCAAGACGACGTCGATATCGACGACCGCTTCCAACGCTTCTTCAAGCTTCAGCTCTTCGAGCTCTTTCTTCAGGCGCTCCAACTCTTTTTGTTGGGGCGTTTTGCCTTTGTGTTCGTTGGGGAGCGGCGGCTGCCAGTCGGTCGCGCGCTCAAGCGCGAGCTTGACCTCCTTGGGCGACATCAACGGCTCCAACCGCTCAAAATCCGCGCTCGCCTCGCCGACGCCGCGCTCCTTGGCGAGTTGGAACATTTGCAGCGCTTTGGTGTTGTCTTTCGACACGCCCGCGCCCTGCTGATACATCGTGCCGAGCGTGTAAATCTCAAACGGGCTGCCCGCTTCGAACACCGAGGACACGCGCTTTTCAGCCTTTTTGACGTCCGCCGTGCTCATCCGGCCGCGAATGGTCCGCAAGCGACCGTCCGCCAAGATCTGGGCGTTCCTTTCCTCTGCGCTGGGGGCCTTATACCCCGTGAACGGGTGAAAGGCCGCCAACGTGTACCAGACCAGCGCGTCGACATTGTCCTCTTGGACGATGTCGGTCGGCTGGCGAAGAACCCGCTTCAGCTCGTCCTCATTGCGCGAATAGATGTCGCCGAGGATCTTTTTCGACTGCACGTCGAAATCCGCACCGCGCTTCCAGATGTCGATCGCCTGCTCGACTTCGCCTTTGTTGTACGCGGCGACGCCGAGCGCGTAATCCGCGAGCGCCGTGCCGCCGGCGGCGAGCATCGCCGATACGGCGGCCGCTCCGAGGGCCGCGCGGCGCAAACGCGCGCCTATTTTGCGCGTCTTCGCGTGCGTGTTGCTCTCGGCCGCGTTCACCTTAAACGTCCTCATGACCCCGGGCTCCCCTGGTCCCGCGCCGCGACGCAAACTCGCCCGCAGCACGCTTTGGTTAGTTAGAGCACGCGCCCGCGCACCCCGCCAGTGTTTTGATTTACCATAAGTGTGGCGAAATTTGAGCCCCCGTGCGGCGGAAGCGTCAACTCTTAATGGGCAGTTTATCGCCCCGCGTGACCAGAAAGACGCAAGCCCCGTCGCGGTCGGGCAGCCGTTCGGCCGTCAAGCCGCTTTCGCGACAGAAATGAGGGATGTCGACGGTCGCGATCGGATCGTCAGCGAGCACCAGGAGGCGCACGCCCGGGCCCGCCGCGCGCAACCGCGCCTCCAGCCGCAAGACCGGCACCGGGCACCGGTAACCGCGGCAATCCAGGGTGGCGTCGGCCTCGCTCATCGGTTGCGGCGTCTCCCTCGCCCGGGGCCGGGGCCGGAGATCCCGGCCGCGGCGGCGCGATACACGGCATTGTTCATGCGTCGTTAAGGTTACGCGAACCCGGCCTTAACGGACGGCGCCGCATGCTCCGACAATTGTCAGGAGCCGACCCAACATGACACCGCGTCGTTTCATACTGCTATGCGGCGAGACGGAAGCCGCGGCCTTCCAGGATTACCTGTGGGGCTTTGACTCGCGCCTGTTCATCGAGCGCGCGCAAACCGTCGACGCGCTTGAACGGCTCGTCGACCGGTTCCGCGGCGACGCGCGCGTGTTGTCGTTCCTGTCGGACCTCATCGTGCCGGAGGGCGTCCTCAAGCGTTTGCGCCTGACGCCCTACAACGTGCACCCCGGTCCGCCGGAACGGCCGGGCGCGCACCCGAATTGTTTCGCGCTCCTTGAGGGCGCGAGCGACTACGGGGTGACGGCCCACGAGATGATCCGCCGCGTCGACGCGGGCCCGATCGTCGGCGTGCGGCGGTTCCCGATCGCGCCGGCCGCCGATTGGATGGCGCTCGCCGATCTCGCCTACGCCGAGGCGGTGCGCTTGTTCGCCGACGTCGCCGCCCATTGCGCGATGTCGACCGCGCCGCTCCCGCACGCGCAAGACCGGTGGTCCGGCGCCAAGAAAACCCGCGCCGATTTTGCTGCGCTCGTTCGCGGCGCGCGGCCGCAAACCGCCGAAGAAGCGGCCCGTTTCGCGCGGGCCGGCCTCACCGATCCGAAAGCGGCCCAAGCGGCCTGACGCGGCGGTTCGCCGTTCGGGTTCAGGAGCCTTCTTCCGGGCTCGGCGTTTCATCCTCGCTCGCCGGCTCGGCGGTTTCTGCGGCCTCGTCCGTCGGCGCGATTTCAAACGTCGCTTCCTCGCCGAGCGCCGCCGCGGCCTGCGACTGCGCTTCGCGCAGCGTCGCACGCATTTGCTCCAACTGCCGCAGCAGCGCGCTTTTTTCCTCGTCCAACAGGGTCGCGCCCGCGGTGAACTCCTTGGCGACCTCGCCCAACGTGTCGAGCGCCACGATTTGTTCCTCCAGAACGCCGACGCGCCCGTCGAGGGCGGACAGCGCGTCGACTTGTTCCGTCAGCGCCGTGAGTTTTTCGTTCATCGCCCGTTGCTGCGCGCCGCGTTGGATGACGAGGTTGTTGAAGATCAGCAAAAACAGCAAAACGCCGCCGACGGTCGCGGCGGCCGCGCCGCGGTTCGCGTCCGCCCATGCAAGGACCTGGTCCGCGAGCTTGGCCCAAGCCGGCTTTTCCTCGCCGACGGGCGCGTCGCTCGACGCGCTCGGCGCCGCGCCGTGCCCGGCCGAACCGGTTGAACGGCCCGCATCGCTTGCGACTTCCAACGTAACGGGTTCAGCTTCGACTTCGGGCGGCGTAGGGGTTTCAGCGTCGGACTTGGACTTCGACATCGGCGC
>JBCCZS010000229.1:0-4377 GCA_039187035.1 Pseudomonadota bacterium
GGCCTCGCGCTCTTCGCCTTCGGTGCGTTCGGCGTCAGTCTCTGGAAAACCGAAACCGTCGTTTTTCTAAAGCCCGGCGAGGCCGCGCCGGTCGCCGGCTACGCCGTAACCCTCGATCGCGTCGCGCCGACGACGCGCGAGAATTTCCAGGCCGAGACCGCCTATCTGACGGCGCGCAAGGGCGGGCGCGCCATCGCGCTCCAGGCCGAGCGTCGTTTTTACCCGGTGCGCCGTATGCAGACGACGGAAGCGGCCATCCGTCCGCGCGCGCATGGCGATTTGTACGTAACCTTTGGCGAGCGGGTCGAAGGGCGCGGCTGGCCGGTGCGGCTGACGTTCCACCCGTTTGCCGGGGCGCTTTGGTGGGGGGCGGGGCTCGCTGCGTTCGGCGGTCTGTTGGCGTTGACCGATCGCGGCAAACGCCCCCGCGCCGCCGCATCGCAAGAAACGACGGGGCCGACCGCGGTCGGCGTCCCGAGCCCGGCCGAATAGGTCGCGCGTCTCGATGAAAGCCTCGCCGCTCGTCTTCGCGCCGTTGATCGCGTTTGCGGTCATCGCCGCGGCGTTCGCCGTTTCCTTGACGCGCGATCCCTCAACCATTCCCTCCGCGTTAATCGACCGGCCGGCCCCGACATTCGATCTCGCCGGGATCGGCGGCGCGGACGGGTTGTCCACGGACGATTTGCGCGGCGGCGTCACGCTGCTCAACGTGTTCGGCTCCTGGTGCGTGAGCTGCCGCGTCGAGCATCCGTTTTTGTTGGAATTGGCCGCCGATCCGTCGGTGCGGCTTTATGGATTGAATTGGAAAGACCCGCCGGAGGCGGCGCAAAACTGGCTCGATCGGCTGGGCGATCCGTACGCCAAAATCGGGGCCGACGAAGACGGGCGCGTCGCCATCGATTTCGGCGTCACCGGCGCGCCGGAAACGTTCGTGATCGATCGCGACGGGCGGATCCGCTTCCGCTATGTCGGCCCGTTGAGCCCCGAAACGTGGGTTCAAGAAATCCGCCCGATCATCGCCGCCATTGAAAACGATGGGGACCCTTATGCGCGGTAGGCCGTTTGCGATCGTCTTTCTCGTCCTCGTCGCCTCGGTCGCCGCGGCGCAAGTAGCGAATCCGGATGAAGCGCTTGACGACCCGGCGCTCGAAGCGCGGGCGCGCGCGTTGGACGCGGCGTTCCGCTGCGTCGTTTGTCAAAGCCAGTCGATCGCCGATTCCGATGCGCCGTTGGCCAAGGACATGCGCGTTTTAATCCGTGAACAAATCGCCGGCGGCGCGAGCGACGCCGAGGTGCGCGCGTTTCTCCTGACGCGATATGGCGATTACGTTTTGTTGAAACCGCGCCTTACCGGCGGCACGGCGGCGCTTTGGCTCGGCCCGGCATTGTTCGGGGCGCTCGGGATCGCCGGCGCCGTCGTTTTCTTACGGCGCGCGGGAAGAAACTTCGCCGAGGCGTCGGCCGGCGGAGCCGGCCCGGATAGCGACGATCCTGACGACGGCCCGCCCGACGGGCGCGATCCATGACGTTCTGGCTGATCGTCGCGGCGGCGTGTCTCATCGGCGGCGCGGCGCTCGCGCACCCGTTCCTCGCCGCCGGGCCGGCGGGGTCCGGCGCGCGCGCGCGGCTTGTCGGCGCGGCGGCGGCGGCGGCGATCCCGCTCGCCGGGCTCGGCGTCTACGCAGCCGTCGGCGCGCCTGATTTTGAGCGCATCGATGCGCCCGTCGCCGGCGACCCCGCGCAACTCGATCCGGAACAGCGCCGCGCCGCGATCGTCGGCATGGTGTCGGGGCTTGAGGCGCGGCTGGCCGAGGCGCCGGACGATCTCGACGGGTGGATGATGCTGGGGCGCTCCTTCGCCGTCCTCGGCGAGCCGGACAAGTCCGTCGACGCCTACGCGCGAGCCGCCTCGCTGGCGCCGGACGACGCCGGCGTTGTCGCGGCCTTCGCACGCGCCCTCCTGCAGCGCGACCCGGTCGGCGAGGGACCGCTCGCGCCCAACGTCGCTGAGGCGTTTGAGCGGCTGTTGGCCCTGAGCCCGGCCGATCCGTTGGCGCTTTACGTCGCGGGACGGGCCGCGCGCGATCGCGGCGAGATTGATCTGGCTCGCGAACGGTGGGCGGCGCTTTTGGCGCGCATGCCCGAAGACCGGCCCGAACGGGCTCGTCTCCAAGGCGAAATCGACGCCCTGGCGCCGTAGACGCTTGCGGCGCTTACCGCGCTTAAAGGTTCACGCGTTAAGCCTTCCGGGTTTCGTTCACGACTTTCACAGCGGTTCCCCATGCAAGGCGTCGTATTCACCGAGCTTTTCGAATTCGTCGAGGACCGGCGCTCGCCGCTTTTCCTTCAGGAAGTCGTCGACGCCGCGGACCTGGCGACCGGCGGCGTTTACTGCGCGGCGGGGGTCTATGACGACGACGATTTCGGGCGGTTCGTGTCAGCTTATTGCCGCGAAACCGGGGACGAAACGAGCGTGCTTTATCCGACCTTCGGGACGTTTATGGCGCGGCGGTTTTTCGATGCGCACCCGGAATTTCTCAATACGGCCGGCACGGCGTTCGACTTTTTGGCGCGCGTTGAGACCGACGTGCGCCCGGCGGCCGCCCAGCTTTACCCGGAAGGCGACATCCCGGACTTCTGTTTGATCGACGCGACGCCGAAGAGCGTGCGTTTCGTCGTCAAATGCGCGCCGGGTTTAGAGGATTTTTGCCAAGGCGTGTTAGCCGGCGTTCTCGCGGCGTTCGAGGAGACCGCCGAGGTTGCGCGGCGGTCGATCGCGTCAAAGCCCGTGTCCATCATCGAATTCACCGTCGAAAGAGCCTCGGCATGAGCGATCCGCTCACCCTTTTCCAGGCGATCGCCGCGCGCGAGAAAGCGAGCCGTCTCGAGGCCGAACGTTTGCTTGCGCGGGCGAACCGCGCGCTCGCGGACCGCAACGCCGAACGGGATACGCTGACCGCCGAGCTTGACGACGTTAAAGCCCTTTACACGGAGGTTCTCTCAACCGCGCCGGACGGGATCGCAACGTGCGACGCGGGTTTCCGCATCAAAGGGTGCAACACGACGCTCGGGCGGCAGATCGGCACGCGCCGCATCAATATGGTCGGCCAGTCCATTGACGAAATCGTGCCCGGCTTTTCCGACCGCCTCAAAAAGCTGCCCAACGGCGTTTTTATGGTCGAGGGCCTAAAAGCCCGGCGCGCCGACGGCGAGACGACGTTTCCCGTCGATTTGCGGGGGCATATCGGACCGATCGGCGACGTCGTGCGCTATATCGTGTTCGTCCACGACATCACGAGCCGCATCACCGCGGAGGAAAAGCGCAAACAGATTGAGGCGCAGGCGGACGAAGGACGACGCCTGGAGGCCATCGGCGCCTTGTCGGCCGGCATCGCGCACGAAATCAACACGCCGATCCAGTTTATCGGCGACAATGTCGAGTTCTTGCGCGAAGCGCTCGGTCAAGTCGTCGAGGCGCACGCGCGGTTCGAAACGTTGCGCGCCGCCGTGTCGGGCGGGGCCGACACCGGCGAGGCGCTTGCGGCCGTCGACGCGTTCGACGCCGAGGCGGGCGTCGGCGCGTTGATCGAGGAAATCAACATCGCGCTTGAAGAGTCGCGCGAGGGGATCGCCCAAGTGCGCGACATCATCTTGTTGATGAAAGACTTCGCGCATCCGGGCTCGGGCAAGAAAAAAGACGTCGCCAATCTCAACGACATCGTCGGCAACGTCGTCACGATTTCGCGCCACCGCCAAAGGGGCGTCGCCGAGGTGAGCCTCGCCGCCGACGCCGACCTGCCGGACGTGAAGTGCCGGCGCGCGCAAATCCAGCAGGTCATTTTGAACCTCGTTTTGAACGCCATCGACGCGGTCGACATGAACGACGGGCCGGAGCGGCGCGTCCATGTCGAAACCGCGTACGACGCCGATTTCGTCCGGGTCATGATTTCCGATACCGGCGGCGGCGTGCCCGACTCCTTGCGCGAGAAAATCTTCGATCCGTTCTTCACGACCAAACCGGTCGGCAAAGGGACGGGGCAGGGCCTTGCGCTCGCGAAAGAATACGTCGTCAAAGGCCATGACGGGCGCTTGACGTTGATCGAGCGCGAGGGCTTCGCGACGACGTTCTTAATCGAATTGCCGCGTACGGAAGTAGTCGATCTTTCCTCGGAGGAGTTTCTCAATGACGTCGCCTGACCGCATTTTGCTCGTCGACGACGAGCCGCGCCTGCTCTCGGCCTTGCGCCGCCGCCTCGGCATGACGTTCAACATCGTCACCGCCAATAGCGGACCGGAAGGCATCGCGCTTTTAAAGGCCGATCCGTCGATCGCCGTCATCGTCGCCGACATGAAAATGCCGGAGATGAACGGGATCGA
>JBCCZS010000230.1:0-4357 GCA_039187035.1 Pseudomonadota bacterium
CCCGGGCTCCCGGGGGCGCTCGGCGCGGTGGCGGGGCCCACCCCGTCCCCGGGCGCCCCCCAACCGGCGCCGCGGCCCTCCGGGCCCACGGCCATGCCGTCGACGCCGTACGCCGCCGTCATCGCGGAGAGCCGGTCGGTCAACCGGGCGTCGAGCGCGTCGGCCTCTCTAACGGGGCCGCTTGCGGCGCAGGCCGCGGCCGCGAAGAGGGCGGCGAGTGAACGGATGTAAGTCAAGCGTCGCCTCGTCAGTCGTTGGTGTGCTACATTTGTAGCGAACTTTTGCGCGGGGCGCGACCCTTGTCTTCAGGCGGCCGCCCGGCGACGCGCCGGCAAGAGGCGGCCGTACGTCGCCGACCGCCAAAGCCATTCCATCGGGCCGTACTTGAACGCGGAAAGCCAGGCGTGCGAGCCGGCGATTTGCGCCGCGTAGATTGCAACGGCGATCGCAAGAAACGCCGCGGGCGGCGTTTTCCCGGCATAGCCTGCGCCGACGCCGTAGAAAATCGCCACGCCCGCCGCTGTTTGTAGAAGATAGTTCGTGAGCGCCATGCGGCCGGGCGCGGCGAGGATCGCGAGGACGCCGGGGCCGCGCCGCCACAGCAGAACAAACGCCGCGCCATAGGCGAAACCCAGCGGAAACACCGAGGCCATGTAGGCGATCATGCGGACGAGCCCGGTGAGGTTAGGCGGCCCGGCGAATGCGAAGACGGGGCCTAGATAGGCGTAAAGGATGCTCGCCGGGAGGCCGACGGCGAAGCCGATCAGGGCGACGCGCCGCAAAAACCGGTCGTCGTTCAACAGCCCGCCGGCGACGATCCGCCGGCCCGCCCACAAGCCGATAAGCATCACGAACAACAGCTTCGGCAGGCGCCAGCTTTCGAGAAGGTACCCGACCCTGACGACGGCGGCGCCATGGGCGAAGCCGAAAAAGCTCGTCCAGTCCGGACGCTGCAGCGCGCCCAGAAGGTCGCCCTCGAAGTTCGGGACGCCGGCGGCCATCACGGAGCCGGCGCGCTCGTAAAGGTCCAGGTCCATCATGACGCCGGCGCCCCAGGCGGCGAGGTAGCCGACCGGCGGCGCGGCGAACGCCGCCGCTGCGGCGATAAGAAGACGCCGATCCGATAAGGGACGCACGGCCAGGAGGACGAACCCGAGGAGGGCGTAAGGCGTAAGGATGTCGCCGGGCCAAAACTGCGTCAAATGGATGACGCCGATCACGAGAAGGATCAGGAGGCGGCGGACGTAGAGCGCGACCCCGTCCGCGCCCCGCTCGTCCAGTCGGGCAAGCTGAAGGGAAAAGCCGATCCCGAAAAGCAACGCGAACAGCGTATAAAACTTGCCGTCGACCAAAAAGACGTTGGCGAATTCGTACGCACGCCAATAATCGCCGGCGAGCGCTTCGCGCAAATCGTCTCCGGCAAATTCCCACCCCGCAAACATGCGGATGTTGGCCGCGAAAATTCCCAGGAGCGCAAAGCCCCTCAACCCGTCAAGGACGTGGTGGCGGTCGTCGGCCGGGGCTGGGGCCGGTTCCGCGTGCAAGGCGTCAGCTGTCGTCGTATTCACTCAAATCTCCTCGGGCCCACGACGGATGAACCGTCGCGGACGGCGCATCGACCGCGGCGGTCAATAGCCGATTGCGAGGCCGTCTTTGCGCATTTCGGTCGCCCCGACGTAGACGCCGGTTTCCGGGTCGCGCGCGATCGCCTGGTAGCCGCCGAACATCACGCCGTTGTCGACGACGCGCACCGTGTGGCCGCGCGCGCGCAGAGCGGCGACGGTTTCAGCCGGCGTGCCGGGTTCGACATGGAGGACGCCGAGAAGGTCCGTGTCCGTTGGTTTCGCGACGGGGGCCGTCGGTGCGCGTCCGCCGACATGGTTGAGCCGCGCCGCATCGCCGGCTTCTTGCAGGTTCATGCCGAAATCGACGAGATTGACGAGGATCTGGACGTGGCCTTGGGGCTGCATGCCCCCGCCCATCAGCCCGAACGACATGAACGGCGCGCCGTCTTTCATGACGAATGCGGGAATGATCGTGTGAAACGGCCGTTTGCCCGGTGCGTAGACGTTCGGATGATCCGGGTCGAGAGAGAAAAGCTCGCCCCGGTCTTGCAACATAAAGCCGAGCCCGTCCGGCACGAGGCCCGAGCCCATACCGCGATAATTCGACTGAATGAGGGAGACCATCATGCCGTCTTTGTCGGCGACGGTGAGGTACGTCGTGTCGCCGGGGCCTTCGAGTTGCGGCGCGCCGGGCGCGGGGGCGGGGTTAGCGCGCGCCGGATCGATCAACGCGAAACGCTCTTTTCCGTAGGCGTCGGAAAGCAAGGCGTCGACGGGGATCTCGCTGAAGGCGGGATCGGCGTAATAGCGGTGCGCGTCTTCATAAGCCAGGCGCTTGGCCTCGGTGATGTAATGAAAAACGTCGGGCCCGCCGCGCGGCGACGCCGCCAGGTCGACGTTTTTCAGGATGTTGACCATTTGAAGCGCTGCGAAGCCCTGGCCGTTGGGCGGCAATTCGCACAGCGCATAACCGTCGCGATAGGTTGCGCATCCGGGCTCGACCCATTCGGATCGATGGGCGGCGAAGTCTTCGTATCGCAGGTCGCCGCCGATCCGCTTCATGTAGGCGTCGATCGTTCGAGCGATCTCGCCTTTATAGAAGGCGTCGCGTCCCTTTTTCCCCAGCAGCCGATAGGTTTTGGCGAGGTCGGGATTTTTAAACACCTCGCCGGCCTTCGGGGCGCCGTTTTTGAAATACGTGGCGCGCGCATTGTCGAATTCCTCGATCATCGCCGCGCGGCGCTCGAAATTGGCGAGGCCGCCCTGAAAATAGTAGGCGATGACGGGCGCTACGGGGTGGCCTTCCTCCGCATACCGAATTGCCGGCGCGAGGACGTCTTTCATGGCGAGCTTGCCGAAGCGGTCGTGCAACGAAAACCAGCCGTCGACCGTCCCCGGAACGGTCACGGGGAGCGAGCCGAGCGGGGGGATCGACGTGCGCTCGCCGAGCGCGGCGATGAGATCGTCGTATGAGCGCCCCGCCGGGCTGCGCCCCGAACCGTTCAGCCCATGGAGTTTCTTCGACTTGGGGTCCCAGACGATCGCGAAGAGATCGCCGCCGATTCCGTTGCCGGTCGGCTCCATCAGGCCGAGCGCGGCGTTGGCGGCGATCGCCGCGTCGACGGCCGATCCGCCGGCCTTGAGGATGTCGACGGCGATTTGGCTGGCGAGCGGGTGCGCGGTCGCGGCCATGCCATTCGCCGCATAGACGGGGCTGCGCGACCAGTCGGCCCCGACGGGCCTGCCGCCGGCGCCGAGCGCCGGGGCCGCCGCAGACGGTTCGCTATCGGACGATTGTGCGGCGCGCGCCTTGGCGAGCGCGCCGAGGAGCGAGATCGCCAACACGATCAGAATGACGATGGGCATGCGCATGGGACCCCCTTTTTGCGACGACCGCGCGCGCACTATGGCGGGTTCGCGCGCGCACGGCGAGGGGGGCGGGCCGTTAGCGGGCGACGCGGCTCACGGCGTCTTCTTCCAACGCGCGCAATAGCGCGGCGATCGTTTCTTCGACGCCGGCGCCGTGCGTGCGGTCGACGGCTGCCGCGCTCACGCCGGCGGCGAAGAGCGTCGGCGGCCCGCCGGTCGCGGAGGGCGCTTCGAACATCACGTTCTGCAAGACGCCGGAGACGCGCTCGGCGACCCGGGCGGCGTCGTCGCGTTGCGCGCCGGTGAGGATCATCGCGAACAAGGCCGGCCCGATACGGCCGACGAGATCATGCGTGCGGCGTACGCGGTTGATGAGGGCGCCGGCCTTACGCAGGGGCGCGGCGATCTCGGCGGCGGGACGGTCGGCCAGCGCGTCGGCTTCGAGGCGCAGGGCGACGAGGGAAACCGTGCGGCCCGTTTTGTCGGCATGCGCGAAGACGCGCGCGGCGTGCCGGGCGAAGAATTGCGAGCCGGCGGCGGGCGCGTAGGGATCGGCCGCGACGGCCCCGGCTTCGAGGTGTACGAATTGGCGCAACCAGGCGTGCTGGCGCGCCTGGCGCACGGCGAGCGACACGCGCGGCGCGACGTCTTCGGCCGCGTGCGCGGCGAGGAGTGTGCGGGGCCCGGCGCTTAGCGCGTCGCGCTCGATCGTCAGCGTCGGGATCGGGGGCGACACGGCGCGCCGGCGCAGATTGGCGGCGAGCGAGCGCAACGGGTCGGAGCGTTCGGCCGGGACGAAGACGCCGCAATCGACGCCGCCGGTCTCAAGCGCGTCCATGGTTTGTGCGGCGTTGAACGTCGCCACGGTCGCATAGCCTGCATTTCGGCACGCATTGACGATTGCGAGCGTGTCCGGGCAGGGC
>JBCCZS010000231.1:0-4220 GCA_039187035.1 Pseudomonadota bacterium
CGCGGACGCGGCGGCGATGGAGAAGTTGGCTGTGTGGATGGTGCGCCTTGCGCCCCTCGTCGCGCTGGACGGGCGCGACGGGTTAATGCTCGACGTCACGGGGTGCGCGCGCGTCCATGGCGGGGAGGCGGCGATGGTGCGGCTCGCCGGCGACTTGCTCGCGCGCAACCGCATGCCCGCCCGCGTCGCGCTCGCCGGCACGCCGGGCGCGGCCCACGCCCTCGCCCGCGCCGGCGTGCGGACTTTTCTCCCTACCGGCGACGAACAAGAAGGGCTCGCCGATCTTCCCGTCGCCGCGCTGCGCCTGACCGAAGACGCGCAGAGCCTGTTGCGCCGTTTCGGCTTAACGCGCATCGGTCAGCTTTATGCGATCGACCGCAAAGCGCTGGCGCGCCGCTTTCCCTCGCGCGCCGCGTGCGACGCGGTTCTCTTAAGGCTCGATCAAGCGCTCGGCCGGCGCTGCGAGCCCTTGACGCCGTTGGCGCCGACCCCCGCTTTCGCCGCCCGTTTGGCGTGTCCCGAACCGCTCGCCGACAGTCAAGGCGTTCAAGCCGGGCTTGAGCGTCTCGCCCATGATCTTTGTGCGGACTTGAAAGCCGCCGGACGGGGCGCGCGGGGGCTGACGCTCTATGCGTTTCGCGCCGACGGCACGTGCGACGCCGTCGCCGTTTCCGCCGCGCGCCCGGTCAACGATCCCGCCCACGCCTTACGGCTTTTCCGAGAACGGATCGACCGGTTGAACCCCGGTTTCGGCGTCGATCTTCTCTTGCTCCACGCTCTTCGCCCGGCCGCCATGGAGCCGGGCGCGCCGGCGCTTTCGGGTGCGCTCGCCGGCGGCGACGTCGACGCTGAAGCGCTCGCCGCGCTCGCCGACCGCGTCGTTGCGAAATTGGGGGAGGGCGCCGTCACGCTCGCGCAACCCTGCGACAGTCGCTTGCCCGAACGCGCCGAAAAGCAAACGCCGTTCGTCGACGAAGCGCTGCTGCACGAGGCGCGCCCGACACCGCAAGGGCCGCCGCGCCCCGTACGCCTGATCGAGCCGCCCGAACGCGTTGAGGCGATCGCGTTGGCGCCCGACGGCCCGCCGCGTCGGTTCCGCTGGCGGCGCGTGCGCCATCGCGTCGTCAAAGCCGACGGCCCGGAACGCGTCAGCCCCGAATGGTGGCGCCGCCTGCCGCGCCCGCAAACGCCGGATCCGGCGGCGCCGCAACAATTGCAGCCCGGCGCCGCGCCGCTGTTTCCCGCCGAACCGGTGCGCCCGCAAAAGCCGCTTAAACGCCGGTGGCTGCAGCCGAAAATCGATAGCCGTGCGGACGCCGGCCACCTTGTTGAGATTAAAAGCGATCTCGCCGCGCTCGCCGCCGCGCAAGGGGCGGACCCGTCGGCTGAGGCGGCCCCCGCCGCCCCGCGCCGCACCCGCACGCGCGATTATTACCGCGTCGAGGACGATGCGGGCCGACGCTTTTGGCTCTTTCGCGCCGGCCTTTACGACGACGAAGACGCGCGCGCCCCTGAATGGTACGTGCACGGGGTGTTCGCATGAGCGCTTACGCGGAACTCGCCGTCACGACGAATTTTTCGTTTTTGCGCGGCGCGTCGCACGCCGAAGAACTCGTCGCCCGCGCCGCCGAACTCGGCCTCAACGCCGTCGGCGTCGCCGACCGCAACACGCTCGCCGGCGTCGTGCGCGCCCACACGGCGGCGAAAGACGCCGGCATGAAACTCCTCATCGGCGCGCGCCTCGTGCCGGACGACGGGCCGGAACTCATTTGCTATCCGAAAGACCGCGCCGCCTACGCCCGCCTCAGCCGGCTTTTGTCGGTCGGCAAGATGAACGCGCCAAAAGGGGAATGCCGGTTCACCCTCGACGACGTGCGCGCCGCCGCCGACGGCCAGATCTTTATCGCCGTCCCGCCGGACGATCCCGGCCGCGTGCAGCCGGACGATGCGTTCGAGCGCGCCGTCGCCGACCTTGCGCAAGCCTGGCGCGGGCGCTTGTTTCTCGCCGCACGCCGCGGGTTCCAGGGCCGCGAGCGCGAACGTCTCGCGCGTCTCGACGCGCTCGGCCGGCGCGTCGGCGCGCCGATCGTCGCCGTCAACGACGTGCTCTATCATGCGCCCGAACGCCGTCCGCTGCAGGACGTTCTGACCTGCATTCGCAACCATTGCACCATCGCCGAGGCGGGCTATCGCCTCGAAGCCAACGCCGAACGCCACATTAAAGCGCCGGAAGAAATGGCCCGCCTTTTTGCGGGCTTCGAAGACGCGCTCGCGCGCACGCAAGACATCGCCGCGGCGTGCACGTTTTCGCTGGACGAGCTATCCTATCAGTATCCGGACGAGCCTGTTCCGCCGGGGAAAACGCCGCAAGAGCGGTTGACCGATCTGGCTTGGGAGGGCGCGCGGCGGCGCTACCCGGCGGGCGCGCCGGAACCGGTCCGCGCCGCGATCGAGAAAGAATTGGCGCTCATCGACCATCTCGGTTACGCACCGTATTTCTTGACCGTTCACGACGTCGTCGCCTGGGCCCGCCGCGAGAACATCCTCTGCCAGGGCCGCGGCTCGGCGGCGAATTCGGCTGTGTGCTACTGTCTCGGGATCACGAGCGTCGACCCGAACACGACGAGCCTCTTATTTGAGCGCTTTTTGTCGAAAGAACGCAAAGAGCCGCCCGACATCGACGTCGACTTCGAACATGAACGCCGCGAAGAAGTTATTCAGTACGTCTACCGACGATATGGCCGCCACCGGGCGGCCCTGACGGCGACCGTCATTTCATATCGCCCGCGCTCTGCGGTGCGTGAAGTGTGCAAAGCGCTCGGCCTTTCCGAAGACGTGTCGGCCGCGCTCGCCGGCACCGTCTGGGGCAGTTGGGGATCGGACATAAAAGCCGATCAGATCCGCCAGGCCGGGCTCGACCCGGACAACCCGCTCATCGCCCGGGCGATCGCCTTGACGCGCCAATTGATCGGCTTTCCGCGCCATCTGTCGCAACATGTCGGCGGCTTTGTGTTGACCCGCGACGATCTCGTCGAAACCGTGCCGATCGGCAATGCGGCGATGGAGGAGCGAACGTTCATCGAGTGGGACAAAGACGACATTGACGCGCTCGGCATTATGAAAGTCGACGTCCTCGCCCTCGGCATGTTGACGTGCATCCGCAAGGCGTTCGATCTTCTGCGGCTGCACAAAGTGCTCGATCTCGATCTTGCGAGCGTGCCGCCGGAGGATCCCGCGACTTACGACATGCTATGCCGAGGCGACAGTCTCGGCGTCTTCCAAGTCGAAAGCCGCGCGCAGATGAACATGCTGCCGCGCCTGCGCCCGCGTGAATTCTACGACCTCGTCATTGAAGTCGCGATCGTGCGTCCCGGGCCGATCCAGGGCGATATGGTTCATCCTTATTTGCGTCGCCGCAAAGGCGACGAGCCGGTCGCGTATCCGAGCCCGTCGCCGGAATGCGGCCCGCCGGACGAATTGCGCAACATTCTTCAACGCACGCTCGGCGTGCCCCTGTTCCAAGAACAGGCGATGCAAATCTCGATCGACGCGGCGAAATTCACCCCGGACGAAGCCAACGGGCTGAGGCGGGCGATGGCGACGTTTCGCAAAGTCGGCACGATCCAAAACTACGAGACGATGATGGTCGAACGCATGGTCGCGCGGGGCTATGACCCCGTCTTCGCGCAACGCTGTTTCGATCAGGTCAAAGGGTTCGGCGAGTACGGTTTTCCTGAAAGCCACGCCGCGAGTTTCGCGCTCCTCGTTTACGTCTCCAGTTGGTTGAAATGTCGTCACCCGGACGTTTTTTGCGCCGCGTTGTTGAACAGCCAGCCCATGGGGTTTTACGCCCCGGCGCAAATCGTCCGCAGCGCGATCGAGCACGACGTTGCGGTGCGCCCGGCCGACGTCAATCTCTCCGATTGGGACAACACGCTGGAGCCGGACGAAACGGGCGGGTTCGCCGTGCGCCTCGGTTTGCGTCAAATTGACGGGCTCGCCGAAGCGGAGATGACCGCCCTCGTCGAGGCGCGCGGGCCCGGCTATGCGCACCCCGACGATCTGCGTCGACGGGCGGGCGTCTCGCGCGGCGCGCTGGAGCGGCTCGCCGCCGCCGACGCGTTCGGCTCGATGGGGCTCGACCGGCGCGCCGCGCTCTGGGCGGTGCGCGGCCAGGCGCGCCCGACCGCATTGCCCTTGTTTGAAGCCGCGGACGCCGC
>JBCCZS010000232.1:0-4204 GCA_039187035.1 Pseudomonadota bacterium
CGGGTAGATGCCAAGCTCGGAAATGGCGCGCGACAGAACGGTCGTTGCGTCAAGGTGGGCAAACGACGTGGCCGGCGCAGGGTCTGTCAGGTCGTCCGCGGGCACGTATACGGCCTGCACGGACGTGATCGAGCCTTTGGTCGTCGTCGTAATGCGTTCTTGCAACGCGCCCATGTCGGTCGCGAGCGTCGGTTGATAACCGACCGCGGACGGAATGCGCCCGAGAAGCGCGGAGACTTCCGAGCCGGCCTGCGTAAAGCGGAAGATGTTGTCCACAAAGAACAAAACGTCTTGGCCCTGATCGCGGAACTCCTCGGCGACCGTCAGACCCGTCAACGCGACGCGCGCGCGCGCCCCCGGCGGTTCATTCATTTGGCCGTAGACGAGCGCAGCCTTCGAGCCCTCCGCCGAGCCGCTATTTTATTGGGGGTCGACGGTGACATTAGTGTAGATCAATTCCCAGTAAAGGTCGTTGCCTTCCCGGGTGCGCTCGCCGACGCCGGCGAAGACGGAATAGCCGCCGTGCGTTTTGGCGATGTTGTTGATCAGCTCCATGATCAACACGGTTTTGCCGACGCCGGCCCCGCCGAAAAGGCCGATTTTGCCGCCCTTCGCGTACGGACAAAGCAAGTCGACGACTTTAATGCCCGTGACGAGCACCTCCGCTTCCGTCGACTGCTCGACGAAGGGCGGCGCCTCCTGGTGAATGCCGCGGCGCTTCTCGTGCGGCACGGGCCCCGCGTCGTCGACCGGCTCGCCGATGACGTTCATGATGCGTCCGAGCGTGCCCTCGCCGACCGGCACCGAAATCGCGTCGCCCGTGTCGGTGACGTCCTGGCCGCGCACGAGGCCCTCGGTTGAGTCCATCGCGATCGTGCGCACCGTGCTTTGGCCGAGGTGCTGGGCGACCTCGAGGACGAGGCGATTGCCGTTGTTGTCCGTCTCCAGTGCGCTCAAAATCTTCGGCAGGTGGTCGTCGAACTCGACGTCCACGACGGCGCCGATCACTTGCGCGACACGTCCTTTTTCATTCGCCATCGGTCTTGTTCCTTTAGATCATGCGTTATCGGATGAATTCAATTTCAACGGGCAGGCCGTAGGTCGCCCACTCGCGATCGGCGGTGACGACCGGCGCCGCCCGGCGCACCGCTGCGGCCACGCAAAACCGATCGCCGAGGGAAAAATTACGAATTGCGCCCCAAGCGCCGACGACGGCCGCATCATCGAGGGCGGGCCGGTCCCAGACGACGCCGCCGGCCTCGAAACGATCCACGAGCCCGGCCGCCAGGCCCTCGGGCTCAGCGCCGCCCCGCACCAAGCGCTGAACCACTTCGGCGAGGTTGACGATCGACATCACACCGTTTTCAAGCGCGTCGAGCGCGCGTTCCCATCCGGGTTCCCGAAGAATGAGCGCGAGCGCGGCAGACGCGTCGACCACCTTCATTGCGCGTCTCGCGTCCATTCGGCGGCGGTCTCATCGCGCTTTTCTTGGAGAAAGACGTCGACCTGGCCGGTCGGTCGGCCGCCGGTATAGCGCGACGCGACGAACCGTTGAGCGTCGAGAAGCGCTGCGCGCCGCGCGTCCTGCGGTCCGACCCGGCGGACCGCTTCGGCCAGCAGGATGCGCACCTGCTCTTCCATGCTGCGCCCCGCTTCGGCAGCGGCCACGCGCAACGCCTCGTGGACGTTGTCGGGAACCTGTCTGATCGTCAGCGTTTTCATACTCCGTCAGGTAGTGGGCCACACTGATGCTGTCAATGCTAGCACCCTAAAGCGCCTCGGCGCCGGAAATAATTTCGATGAGTTCTTTGGTGATCTGCGCCTGGCGGGCGCGGTTGTACTGCAGGGAGAGCTTGTCGATCATGTCGCCCGCATTGCGCGTCGCATTGTCCATGGCGGCCATCTTGGCGCCCATTTCCGAGGCGACGTTTTCAAGAAGCGCACGGAAGATCTGCACGCCGACATAACGCGGCAATAGCGCTTCGAGGATTTCCTCCTCGTCCGGTTCGTAGTCGTAAATCGCGCCCTTTAGGTCCGGCGGCTCGGCGCCGTCGGGCGCTTTGGCGGGGATGATCTGCTGCGCGGTCGGCACCTGGCTGATCACCGATTTGAACTTGCCGAAAAAGAGCGTCGCGACGTCAAAGGCGTCCGCGCCGAACATTTCCAAGACTTTTTCAGAAATCTCGTGCGCCTGCGCGAAGCCGATTTGCTTCACGTCGAGAAAATTGACGGCGTGCACGATTTTGTCCCCGTAGAGACGGCGCAGCTGGTCGTTGCCCTTTCGGCCGACCGTCATAATGGTGATGTCTTTGCCTTGCTTTTGCAGGTCGACGATGTGTTCGCGCGCGAGCCGAACGATCGAGGAGTTGAAGCCGCCGCACAGGCCCTTGTCGGCCGTCGCGACGATAAGGAGGTGTTTTTGATCCGACCCCGTGCCCGCGAGCAATTTCGGCGCGTTCGGATTGTCCTTCGCCGAGGCGGTCAAGTTCGCCAGCACCGATTCCATTTCTTCGGTATACGGACGCGCCGCGCGCGCCGCCTGTTCGGCTTTGCGCAGCTTGGCCGACGCGACCATCTGCATCGCCTTGGTGATCTTCTGCGTCGACTTCACCGACGCAATGCGGTTTTTGAGGTCTTTTAGAGAGGGCATGCCAAGTTCACTTCAATCAGCCGCACGAAGCGTCGGTTAGAAGGCCGTCTTCGTCCACGTACAGATTAAGCCGCGACGGCCGGTAGTCTTTCGTCACGGCGTCGCCGGGATTTATGATGCGCACGTCCGCGTCATCGCCGTCCACAACGGACAGATAGTCGTTGGTTCCGATGAACTGGCGATAGGCTTCCGCGCCGCACGGATCGTCGGCGCCGTTTGCGAGGTCCGGGTCAGCCGACCCGGACGGCCCAGAACCTCCGCACGCCGCCATGGCGCAAGCGGCGGCGATCGTGATGCCTCGAAACGGTTTCATCGCTTACGAAAAACTCTTCGAAAACGCGTCCAATACGCCGGTCAACGTCTTCTCGGTGTCGTCGTCCAGCTTGCCCGCGTCACGAATTGTCGTCAGGACGTCCGAATGGTCGGCGTGGAGTTTGCGTAAAAGCTCGGCTTCGAACTCGCCGACTTTGGCCTTCTCAATTTTGTCGAGATAACCGCGCACGCCGGCGAAGATGACGCACACCTGCTCTTCGACCTGAAGCGGCGAGTACTGGTTCTGCTTCATGAGCTCGGTTAGCCGGTCGCCGCGGTTCAGCGTCTGTTGCGTCGCGGCGTCGAGGTCGGAGCCGAATTGCGCGAAGGCCGCAAGCTCCCGGTACTGAGCAAGCTCGCCTTTGATCTTGCCGGCGACCTGTTTCATCGCTTTGATCTGCGCCGACGAGCCGACGCGGCTGACCGAAAGGCCGACATTCACGGCCGGGCGGATGCCCGAGTTGAAGAGGTCGGTTTCCAGGAAGATCTGCCCGTCGGTGATCGAGATGACGTTGGTCGGAATGTACGCCGAGACGTAGTTGGATTGCGTTTCGATAATCGGCAGCGCCGTCAGCGAGCCGAGGCCGTTGTCTTCGTTGAGCTTGGCGGCGCGTTCCAGAAGCCGCGAGTGCAAATAGAAGACGTCTCCCGGATAGGCCTCCCGGCCCGGCGGACGGCGCAGCAAGAGCGACATTTGACGATAGGAAACGGCTTGCTTGGAAAGATCGTCGTAGATGATCAGCGCGTGCATGCCATTGTCGCGGAAATACTCGCCCATGGCGCACCCGGCGAAGGGCGCGAGGAATTGCAACGGCGCCGGCTCGGAGGCCGTCGCAGCGACGACGATCGAGTAATCGAGCGCGCCGTTGTCTTCGAGCGTTTTGACGACTTGCGCGACGGTCGAGCGCTTTTGGCCGACGGCGACGTACACGCAGTAAAGTTTCTTCGACTCGTCGCCAAGCGCGTTGACGTCTTTTTGGTTCAGCATCGCGTCGATGCAGATCGCCGTCTTGCCGGTCTGGCGGTCGCCGATGACGAGTTCGCGTTGCCCGCGCCCGACCGGGATCATGGAATCGATCGCTTTGATGCCCGTCTGCACCGGTTCGTGCACGGATTTGCGCGGCAGGATGCCCGGCGCTTTGACGTCCACGAGGCGGCGCTCGGCGGCTTCGATGGGCCCCTTGCCGTCGATCGGATTGCCGAGCGGATCGACGACGCGCCCGAGCAAACCTTTGCCGACCG
>JBCCZS010000233.1:0-4177 GCA_039187035.1 Pseudomonadota bacterium
CGCGTTCGTCGCGTTTGTCGGCGATGAGCCCCGCGAGGACGTCGCGCCGGGCCCCGAGTTCGCGGTTGGTTTGCTCAAAGCGGGCTTTTTGCGCCGCCAGGTCTTCGCGCACCGTCCGCAAGGCGGCGATCTTCTCGCGCAAGGCCGCCGCTTGCGCTTCGAGCGCGGGCGCGGCGTCGGCGAGCAGCATCGCGGTGCGCGCGGCGCGGTTGGCGTCGTCCGGCGACACCAGGAGCGCGGGCGGTTTAGAGCGTTCGATCGACTGCAGCGCGGCGAGAACGTCGCTGACGGCGGCTTGCTCCCTACGCAGATCGACGTCGATCGTTTTTTCCTCTTGGCTGAGGCGCTCAATTTCTTCGGCCGCGTCGTCGATTTTTCGTTCGGCGTCCTGCAACGCTTTGGCGGCGTCGACGAGTTGCGCGCGCAAGGCGTCGAGTTCGCGGCGCCGCGCGTCGGCTTCATTTTTGAGGCGGGATTCTTCGGCCGCTTTGCGGATCAGTTCGCGCTCGACCGATCGCAAATCGTCGGCGCCGGCGGGCGCGGCCGCGAGGACGCACGCCGCGGTCGCGAGGCTCGCAAAGAACGCTCGGAAAGCGCGGGCGGCTCTCATGCGCGGTGGTACGGCGTGCCGGCCAATATCGTCATCGCTCGGTAGATCTGCTCGACCACCATAACCCGGACGAGGAGATGCGGCCACGTCGCCTTGCCGAACGACACCGTCGCTCCGGCCCGTTCGCGCACGATCGGCGCGTGCCCGTCCGCGCCGCCGATCAAAAACGTCGCCGCGGCGACGCCGTCGTCGCGCTTGCGCGCCAAATCGTCGGCGAGCGCGGCGCTTGAGAGGTCGCGTCCGCGCTCGTCGAGCGCAATAAGCGCCGCGCCCGGCGGCGCTGATGCGAGCAATCGCTCGGCCTCGGCGGCTTGTCGGGCCGCCCCGTCGAGCCCCCTCGGCGCCTCAATTTCTTTCAGATCAATCGCGGAGAAGCCGAGCCCGCGGCCGAGCCGCCGCGCGCGCTCGGCATAGTCCGCGCACAACGCCGCTTCCGGGCCGCCTTTGAGTTTCCCGGCGGCGGCGACGATCAGCTTCAAGCGGCGCCTCGGCGGTTAGACGTCGACCGAAATCGCCGCGTGCGCGGTTTCGGACCAAATCCGTTCTAGATTGTAAAAGCTGCGCACTTCCGGCCGGAACAAGTGCAAAATAACGTCGCCGGCGTCGATCAGCACCCAGTCGCAGGCCGGTTGGCCTTCGATGCGGCAATTGCCGAGCCCCATGCCCTTAAGACGGCGCGAGACCTTGTCCGCGACCGCCCCGACATGGCGCTGGGACCGGCCGGTGCCGATCACCATCACGTCGGCGATGTCGGATTTGCCGTTGAGATCGATGACGACGACGTCTTCGACTTTATCGTCTTCGAGTTCGGCGAGGACGGCTTCTCGGATCGCTTCAGCCCGCTCGTTCGGCGGCAGTCCGTCGAGCGTCGTTTGAGACGCTGCGTCGACTGGATCGGCGGCGGACGGTTCCGCGTGGCTGCCGTCGATCACTGAAAAAGCGGCTTTGGGGGTCGCCGCCGGTCCCTGCTGAGCTGTCAGCGCCTATCTCCATTATGGCCTGGCTACACTTGGCTATGTAGACCTGTTGAGGGTGCGCTCCAAGCGTAACGATGACGTTAACTGTTGCGCAAAAAGCACGCCGCAAACCACCCTTTCGGATCTTTCCAGATTGTCTCGATTCGCCAAGGCGTCGGCGCGACGACGTCGGCCAGCGAGGCGTCGTCATATTTATAGGAATTCTCCGTGTGCAACGTCTCGCCCTCTGCAAAGGCGAAGGCGCGCTCGCCGATCACGATTTCGGTCGCCCGCCGCGCGCGCAAATGCATTTCGACCCGACGCGTTTGCGGCTCGACCCGCGCTTCGTGGACGAACGCGTCGAGGTCGATCGCGGCGTCCAACTCATTTTTCATGCGGCGGAAGACGTTGAGGTTGAAGGCCGCCGTGACGCCGTCCGGATCGTCGTACGCCCGTTGCAGCACCGCTTCGTCTTTGTAGAGATCGATGCCGACGAGCATGGTCGCGCCGTCGCCGAGCGTAGCGGCGGCGCGCGACAGGAACGCGCTCGCCTGCACGGGGTCGAAATTGCCGAGGGTGGAGCCCGGGAAAAACCCGAACCACCCCGCGGGCGCCGGCACGGCGTCGTTCGGCAGCGCGATCTCCGCGGTGAAGTCGGCGCAAACGGCGCCGATCGGGAGTGGCGCGACGTCGCCGGCGAGCGCGCTCATTCCGTCGATCAATTGATCGCGCGAGATGTCGACGGCGACATACGCGCTCGGCCGGTCGACCATATCGAGGAGCCGGCGGATCTTCTCGCTCGATCCCGAGCCGTATTCTAAAATGGCCCGGTTCGGCCCCACGGCCGCGCGCACGGCGTCGCGCGAGGCGTCGAGGATCGCCCGTTCCGTACGCGTCGGATAGTAGGCGTCGAGCGTCGTGATCTTCTCAAAGATTTCCGCGCCGCGCGCGTCGTAGAAATACTTCGGCGACAGCGTCTTGCGCGCCGCGGCGAGCCCTTCCTCCACGTCGGCGCGGAAATCGGCGGGTTCCGGTTCGAGATCGAGAAAGAACGCCAGCGGGCCGTACGGCGCCTTGAAATCCGTCATGGACGGGGTCTCCTTAGGTTCGCATTATTGTCGGTGTTCATTGACTGTCGGACGATCGCGCCGCGGCTGTTTGTCGAAGCGCGGACGACGACAGGGGATTGTCGAGATCCTCAAAAAGGGCCCAAGCCGGCGGCTCCGCGCCGATCAGCCCCGCGCCGCCGCCGGGCTCGCCCGTCGTCTCGATGCGAAACGTCGCGAGCGCCGCGCCGGCCTCGCTCGTTAGCGCGTCGTCGGTGGCGCCGGGCCGGCTGAAAACCGCCATCGGCGCCAGCTCGGCGATCCGCCGCCAGTCGCGCCAGAGGTGAAAGTCGCGCAACCCGTCCGCGCCCATGAGCCAGACGAAACGCATCGCCGGATAATCGGAAATAAGCGCGTCGAGCGTATCGACCGTGTACCGAAGGTTCTGCCGGTCCTCGTAATTGGAGACGACGATGCGCTCGTGCGCGGCCATGGCGCGCGCGACCGACAGGCGGACCGGATAGGGCGCGTAGTCGCGGTCGTCCTTGAGGGGACTGCCGGGCGAGACGAGCCACCAGACGGCGTCGAGGCCGATCCAGCGTAACGCGGCGAGGGACAGCTCACGGTGCCCGCCGTGCGCCGGATTGAACGAGCCGCCGAGAAGACCGACGGCGGAAGGGGACGGGGAGGCGGCGAACATCGCGCGGCGGACCCTAGTGAACCTGCCGTGCGGAAGCAAATCGCGCAGCGCCTTGGCGGCTTGATCGGCGGGGCCCCTTCCGACCGGACCGGAATTCGGGCATCTTCCCGCGTCACGAGGTGCGAGGACGCGGCCGGCGAATGGGTTTGGGGTTTTTGGCGGTGCTCGCCGCGCTCGGCGCGGCCGGTTGGCTCTTGGTTCGCTTAGTGCGCGGCGGCGACGCGGCGGCGGCCTCGACGGCGCGCGAGACGCGCAACGTGACCCTCTTTAAAGGCGTCGTCTTTCTCGCGCTCGTCGCGGCGTTGTTCGCCGCGAAACTCTGGCCGCTCGCATTTATGCCGCTCCACGCGGCGGGCGGGGTGACGGCGATCGAAGTCTGGCGCAGCCGACAGATCCGCGCCGAGACCGCCGAGGCGCCGCCGCCGGCCGCGGCGCCGACGACGCAGATGGACGTCGCCGAAGCCGCCTCCGTCCTCGGCGTTGAAGAAACCGCGAGCGTCGACGCCGTGCGCGCCGCGCATAAGCGTTTGATCGGCAAGATGCACCCCGATACGGGCGGATCGGATTATCTCGCCGCGAAAGTCAACGCGGCGCGTGAAGTGATGATTAAAGCCGCCGGCGCGCGCGGCGCGGACAACGATCCGTAAACGAAGGGAACCGGAAGGCGATGGCGGGCGCGACGCGCGAGGCGGCATTCGGCAATGTGCACGAATATACCGTGTCGGAACTCTCCGGCGCGGTGAAGCGCGCCGTGGAAGACGGGTTCGGGTTCGTGCGCGTGCGCGGCGAACTCGGCCGCGTCTCAAGGCCCGCGTCGGGCCACGTCTATCTCGATCTGAAAGACGAACGCGCCGTCTTGTCGGGC
>JBCCZS010000234.1:0-4066 GCA_039187035.1 Pseudomonadota bacterium
CCTGGTTCTAGAATAACGAATGGCGGAAAGGGCGGCGGCGCGGCCGGCGGCGCCGCTGGAGCCTTGGCCGATTTGCGCTTCCGGCCCGCAGAAAAAGACGCCGAAGCCCAACGCACCCGCGCCGTGCGCACCGCGTCGGGGCTGCAAGGCGTCTTTTTCTGCGGGCCGGAAGCGCAAATCGGCCAAGGCTCCAGCGGCGCCGCCGGCCGCGCCGCCGCCCTTTCCGCCATTCGTTATTCTAGAACCAGGGCCGTCGCCTCATGATCTTTCCCGCCGCCGACGCCACGCTGTTGGAGCCCAAACCGACCGCGCTTTACGCTGCGATCGCCACGGTTTCGTCGGCCAACAGCTGGACCTCCGTCAACGGATGGTCGACGCCGACTGTCTATACGACCGTGCAGGAAGAATATGATCTCCTCACGACCGAAGCGGCGGTCGCCGATTTCGGCCCGCTGTGCCGCTACGTCGTGCGTGGGGACGCGGCGGTGGATTATCTCGGCCGGGTCACCACCGCGCCGGCCGCGAACTTGTCGATCGGCGAGAGCGCGCGCGGGCTTGTCGTGTCCGCCGACGGGGCGGTGTCCGACATCGTGGAGGTCTCGCGCCTCGGCGCAAAAATGTACCTCCTGACGACGACGCATCCGCACGGGCGGCGGTTGCAACTCGCGGGCCGCGGGCTAAACGCGGAGTTTGAAGACATTTCCGGCCGCATCGCCGCGCTCGCCCTTATCGGGCCGAAAGCGCGCGAAGCGGCGAAAGTCTCCGGCCTGTCGTCCGCGAGCGACACCGTCGCCGCGCAAACGATCGTGCGCGGCGTCGAGACCGCGACGCGCCCGATCGAGATCGGCTCGCAACCCGGCGTAGAGATCATTTATCCGTACAAAGAAGCGCTGACGATCTGGGAACGCGTCCGCCGCGCCGCGGATCTCAAGCCCGCCGGGCTCGACGCGTTTGAAATCCTCCGGATTGAGAGCGGCACGCCGCGACCCGGCGTCGACTTCATCAGCGCCGACGTCGCGAACCAGCCGGGCCTATTGCGCTCGCCGGCGGCGATCGGCCTGCCGCACCTCGCGCCGCTCGACCGCGCTTGGTTCAACGGCCGGCGCGCGCTGTTGCGCAAAACGCCCCATTCGGAGCGCGTTCTCAAAGTGCTCGCCCTCGACGACGAGCGCTGCGAGATCGGCGCCGAAGTCACAAGCGGCGGCGCGCCCACGGGCAAAGTCACATCGGCCGCCTTCTCGCCCCGGCTCAAACGCGTCGTCGTCTTTGCGGACATCGCGAAGGGGGCCGATAAAAAGCCGCTTGAGGTCGCCGGCCCGCGCGGAGAACGCATGGCCGCACGCCTCTTTTCGACCGCGGAAAGCGAGCGGGCGGACGCTTTTGCAGCCGCTTCAGGAAAAGCGACGGAATCAGCGCGCGGGATCGTTTAACAGTCGTTGGACGGGCAAGTTCAGAAAGGACGAAACGCTCATGAAACGACTTTTGATCACCGGCGCCGGTCTTGCGGCCTTGCTGGCGGCGGGCGCCGCGGCGGCGCGACCGACGCCCTTCGACCGCCTCGACCAGAACGGCGACGGCGTCGTCACCGAAGATGAACTCGGCGAGCGCGGCCGGCGCATGTTCGCCGACGCCGACGCGAACGGCGACGGCCAGCTGACGCGCGAAGAGATGCGCGCCTTCGCCCAAGCCCGCCGGGCCGCGCGCAATCCCGACAAAAACGGCGACGGCGTCATCACCCGCGAGGAATTCGGCGAGGCCTCGGCCGAGCGCTTCGACCGGCTCGACAAGAACGGCGACGGCGTCCTCACCGAAGACGAACGCCCGCGGCGTCGCGGCATGCGCCGCGGTCGACGCGGCGGCGAAGGCGGCGGCGACGAGGGCGGCGACGGCGGCGCATAATCCGCGGCGATGCTAGAAGGGACGCGTCCGGTCCGCCGGGCGCGTCGTCTCCGATCGGGGCGAAACGACGCGCGGCTTGCGGGGGCGAGGGCGCGGCGAGACGCCGCCCCGGCGATCACTTCCGCCAGGGGCTCGGGGCGTGCCGGTCGAAGACGAAACCGACGAGAGCCTGGTGGCGCGGGCGGGACGGGGCGACCGCCTGGCGGCGAGCGCGCTCGTCGTGCGGCACACCGACAAGATCATGGCCGCGTGCTACCGCATGCTCGGCGAACGCGCCGCGGCGGAGGACGCCTGCCAGGAGACGTTTTTGCGGCTTTGGAAGAACGCCGCCCGTTGGCGGCCGAAGGGCGCCAAATTCGAGACGTGGCTCTACCGGGTGGCCATGAACGTCTGCCTCGACCGGTTGCGCCGCCGCGGCCGCGAGGCCCCGGAGGAGGCCGCGCCCGAACAGATCGACGACGCGCCGAGCGCCGAGGCGGATTTGATCCGCGAAGAAACGCGCCGGCGCGTCGATGCGGCGGTCGCCGCCTTGCCCGAACGCCAACGCTTGGCGGTGACCTTGTGTCATTTCCAGGAGTTGTCGAACATTGAGGCGGCCGAGATTTTGAATGCGAGCGTCGAAGCGGTCGAATCGCTGTTGGCGCGCGCGCGACGGACGCTGAAGGCGCGCCTGGCGGAGACGATGGACCGCGGCGCGTCGGACCGCGGCTCGATGGAACGGAGCGCATGATGAACGGCCCGACGCCCGAGGACGGGCGCGCAACACCCGATGACGACGCGGCGTTCGACGCGTGGCTGCGCGCGGCGACGTCGGCGCCGGCGGCGAGCGACGCCTTGAAGGCCCGCATTCTGAACGCCCACGCGCGCACGGCGTTGCGGCCGGCAGCGCGCGACGGGCTCTTCGGCGGGTTGCGCGCGATCGGCGCGCGGCTTGCGGCGACCCGCGCCGCGCCCGCCGGCGCCTTGGCGGCGCTCGGGGTCTTCGGGTTCGCCGCCGGGCTGTCCGTCAACGCGCCGGCGGCGGCGGACCCGGCGCTCGCTTACGCCGAAGACGCGATCGACGCGGCTTTTAACGACGGGGAGGCCGAGTGGTGGGCCGTCAACTGACGATCGCCCTCGCCGCATCGCTTGCGGCGAACGTCTTCCTCGGCGGTTTCGTCCTTGGGCGGATGGTCGGCGCCGACGGCGGCGCGGCGTCCCCAACGACCGACGCCCCCGATGCGCGGAGCGCCGACGTCGAAGGAGACCCGGCGCCGGCGACAGCGCCGTTCCGGACCGAGCCCGGCGACGACGCGGGCAAACCGCCGCCGCGTCGCCCGCGGGGCGGACCTGGGGGCCGGCGCAGCCCGCCGACCGGTCCGTTTGAGAATATCGGCGCCTTGTCGCCGGAAGGGCGCGCGACGTTCCGGCAAGTGTTCCTGAGTAACCGCGACGCGCTGCGGTCGCATCGTATGCGGCGCGCGGAGCGGATTGACGACCTCGGCGCCTTGCTGGCGGCGGACGACTTCGACGCCGAGCGCGTCCGCGCCGCCCTCGACGCCCTCGCCGAAGCCGAACGCGCCCACCGCGCGCTGCAAAACGCGGCGCTCGTCAAAGCGATGGCCGAATTGTCGCCCGAAGATCGCAAGCGCCTCGCGCAAGCCCAGCGCCGGCGCCGCGGCCGCGCCGGCCGCCTGCGCGATCCGTCGAGCCCGCCGGCGCAATAACGGCGCGCCGAAGGAAGCTCCGAGGGTCCGTACGCAGTCAAAATGACGGATAATCGCCAGAAGGCGACATTGCAGTTGTGACACGCAGAGTCTGCTTTGGCGCAAAAGCGGACATAACGTAAGCACCGCTATTTATTGGTTGGCGGCACGTTGTTGGTTGAGGTCGAAGAGGCGTTCCAGGATTTCCTCCTCGTCCATACCTGCCTCCCAGTCGTCTTCCCAACTATAGGCGGCGGCGACGGCGCGGTCGAGTTCGGCGTGGGCTTGGTCAAGCCAGGCCGGGCGCTCGTTGTAGAGGTTGGTCAGTGTGCGTTTCTTGAGGATCTTCGCCGCCTCCTCGTCCTTTGGTAGGATGCGGTCGGGATAGCCCTCCACGACCTCAGGCTCGCGGATGACGAGGTCCTCCGGGTTCAGCCAGTTCTCGCGCAGGGTGTTCAGCCTCTCCGCTGCCTCGGCGATGC
>JBCCZS010000235.1:0-3979 GCA_039187035.1 Pseudomonadota bacterium
CGTCGGCGCGCCCGACCCTGTCGGCGGGGGCGCAGGTGATGGCGGTGATCGAGGCCAACCCGGCCTGGCGCGATCGCTTGGCCGCGCGCTTCGGGGCCCGGTTCGACGCCGCCGTCGACGATCGGTTGGAGAGCGTGTGTTATGACGTCATCGGATAATCGGAAAGGCGCCGCCGGGGCCCCTGCGACTGGGCTTTGTCCGGTGTGCGGGGCGCCCGCCGCGGCGCCGTACGCGCCGTTCTGCTCCAAGCGCTGCGCCGACGTCGATCTGCATCGTTGGCTCACCGGCGGCTACGCAATCCCGGCCGTTGAGAGCGAAGACGACGGTGATTTCGACGCCGACTTGGAGGCCGATCTTGAGGCGGACGGCGAGGACGATTTGTAACCGCCCCCGGCGCGCGGCCGGCCGATCCCGCTTCAAATGACCCGCGCTCGGAAACCGGTTGGCAAGACTATTGGCGTGTGATCCGCCTCGCGTATCTGAGGGAGGGCGGCGATGGGCGCTTGGGCGGCTGGCAGCTTCGGCAATGACGACGCGCTCGATTTCCTTGACGCGGCGACGTCGGTCGCGCGCGTTGAAACCGCGGTCACCGCCGTCGTTTCGGCGCCCGCGGGGGCGGTCGATGCGGTCGCGGCGTCGGAGGCCGTGGCGGCGTGCGATCTCGTCGCCTCTATGATGGAGCGGCATGCGGCGGACCTGCCGGATGAGGCGCGCCCGCTCGCCGCGCGCTTCGGGGCGCCGAGCGAGGACCTGGCGCGCATGGCCCGCGAGGCCTGCGCCCGCGTTCTCGCGGACAGCGAACTCGCCGCGCTTTGGGACGACAGCGAAGACCCTGACGAATGGCGCGATGCGATGGCGGATCTTCTCCGTCGCCTCGACCCGGACGCGCCATACAGTCCCGCCCCAGACGACGATTCCGACGATCCTGACGACCCCGACGCATCGGACGGCGGTTATTCTTGCGCATTCTGCAACGAGCCGATCGCCGACGCCGACCTGGTTTACGGTGAAATCCCGTTCGACCCGGCGCCAGGACTTGCCGCGGCGCCGACCGTCTCGATGACGGCGTATTTTCACCGCGCCTGCGTCGAAGCGCGCGTCGACGTGCGCCTCGACGCATCGGAGACGCCGACCGGCGGGTCGCTCCCGGACGACGCAATTGCGCTAATCAAGGCGGCGTTCTTCTCGTAAGGGCCGCGGAACCCTTCGGCGCGTTCCGACCGGCTCGCTTACGCGCGCCCGATCGCTAGGACGACGAGGACCAGGCCGGCGAACACGAGCGCGCTCGACGGCCATTTCCAAACGCCCATGCCCCGCCACAAATCGCCCGCCCCGCGCCGCCACCGCGGGGATTGCCGCGCTTGTTTGGCGAGACGCAGCGAGTAGATCGCCGCGCCGCTGATCGACAGGCCGGTCAAGACCGCCCCGAAAACGAACCAGATGAGTTTCGTCCACACGCCGCCGAACGTGCCGAAGTGCAACGGATCCGCCATTTCAGCGATCCGTTGGTGCACGGATAGCGCATGCGCATCGTAAGATAGCGCGGCGCGCCCCGTCGCGGCGGCGACGTAAACGCCGTTCGCCCGGCTGCGCACCAAAATCGCATCGTCTTGGCCGGAGATCCAATAGGCGCCGAAGCGGCGGTCGGGCAGCGACACGGATCGGATCCGCAAATCCGGATAGGCGCCCCGCGCCGCGCCGATCGCCGCCGAGACGCCGGCGGCGAAGTCCGCCGCGTCGCCGTCGACCGCGGCGACGTCGGGCCTTGGAACGTTCGGGGCCCGCCCGCCGAGGCTTTCGACCAGGTACCAAAACCCCGTCGCAGCCATGAGCGCGACGAACCACAGGCTCCAGACCCCTGCGAGGCGATGGAAATCGCCCGTCGCCGTGCGCGCGTCGCGCAATCGCACGGGTTTGAAGAACCCGCGCCACCATTTTTTGTAAACGACGAACGACGTCGCCAACGAGATGAACAACAGGATCGACGTGGCGCTGACGATCGGCACGCCGATCTTATTCGGCAGCATCAAGTGGCGGTGCAGATATCGCAAAACCCGTTGCACGGTGAAAAAGCCGCCGACCCCTTGCACCGCGCCCGTCGTCGGATGGGCGTAAACCCATTTGATGTCGCCGTCGGCCGTGCGCCCCATGGCGGCGGCGGCGAAGCCGCGGTCGATCGGCGCGTGGACCGTAAAGATCTCGCCGCCGGGCAACGCGGCGGCGGCGTTTTCCGCAACGCGCGACCAGGCGACCTCGCCGTCGACGGTTCGCGGATCGACCCGCATGTCGGCGTTGATCATCCAGTCGATCTCATTGGAGAAGATCGCCAGCGTGCCGGTCAGCAAAATAAAGCTCAGAAGGACCGACAGCTTCAGGCCGACCCATTGGTGTACGAACCACCAGATCCGCGCGCGCTTTTTGCCCTGCGCGTCGCCGGCCCCCGGCCGCGAAGCCGGAAGCGACGACGTTGCAAGACCGTTCGACGCGCCCGTCATCAAAAGGCGAGCGCGATCGACCCGATGACCGTCCGCGGCGCGCCGGCGCCGATCCGACGCGACCCCATAAACCGTTTTTCCCCGATTATGCAGTTAAGTGTCAGATGCAACTAGCGAAGCGGTGCGGCTTTGGCAATCCGCCGCCGTCGGCGGGTGTCGGCGGAGGGATGCGTCGCGTGGGCAGGTCCTTGAGCAGGACCGCTAGTCGTGCTCCTGCGGCCCGTGACGGTCGGAATCGTGGTCGTGGTCATGATCATCGCCGCGGTGATGATGGCGCCGCACGTCTTCCACGCGGTCGGGCGCGTTTGCGTGCGGGGCCGCGTGGTCATGGTTCAGCGTATGCGCCGCGGACATGGCGCCGCCGAGCGCGACGCCGGCGATAAAAAAGACGCCGAGCCGCGCGTCGCCCGCGTCGCCGACCGCGAATCTCGGCAAATGGCTCGCGCCGACATAGAGGAGCGCGCCGGCCGCGAGGCTCATCAGGGCGCCGACGGTCTCCGGCGCAACGTCGTCGACGACGCGCATCGACAGATACGCGCCGAGCGGCGTCGTTAGCGCGGCGACGACCAACGCCGCCGCCACGGCGAGGCGCGCGCCGACGCCGGCGCGTTGCAACAACGCGAACACCAACACGCCTTCGGCGACCTCGTGGGCGATCAGACCGGCGCTCGCCATGACGCCGGTGTAGAGGTCGTTGGCGAACAGGATCGGATACTCCAATCCGTCTACGAATGAATGGAACGCGATGCCGACGACGGGCGCGGCCGCGGCGGCGCCGCCGGACGCGGGCGGGAAAGCCCGGTTGGTGAAATATAGGACGAGGTAGCCCGCCATAATCAGCCATGGCGCGAAGCGGTGCATCGCGAGCCCCTCGGGGATGAGGTGCAGCACCGCGATGGTCAGGAGCAAACCCGACGCGAAACCGGCGAAATCGCCGCCCCGGCGTTCCGCCCACGCCCGGTTGCGCGCCGTTGCGAAGACGCCGACGGCCGCGAACACCGCGGCAAGCCAGCTTGCGGCTAAGGCCGGCGCGATCCCGCCCGTCATCGTGTCGATTGCGTCCGCCAAAGCCTGATACGCCCCTTTGCCAGTCGCCGGCATCCCGTCTCCGGCATCCCGTCTCCGTGCGCCGTCGGTTCCCGCCAAGCGGCCCGTGACTGTCGGGGCGAGGGCATGCCGCCCCAGAGCCGCCCGTCGTCTTTCCGGCCGTTTGCGCGCAACGCTCTAAGTGACGCCAAGGGGCGGGCGCAAGCAATCGACGCCGTTTTTTCCAAACCGCCGTTAGAGCGCCGGATAATCACATTGGATCGGGTAATGACCGGCTCAGGCGATCAAAACAAAAGTCTAGGGCATGAACTCATAAACAGTTTTCGTGGCCTGCGAACGGTGATTCCCTTCAGAATGAAGGGAGCCTCGCCATGTCTCAACGCCGCTATGAACTGACCGACTTCGAATGGTCGATCATCCAGCCGTTACTGCCGAAC
>JBCCZS010000236.1:0-3963 GCA_039187035.1 Pseudomonadota bacterium
CTTCTCCGCGGACGAAGCCGAACGCCTCGCCCAAGAAGGCCGCCGCGTCATCCTCGTGCGCGTCGAGACGAGCCCGGAAGACATCCACGGCATGCACGCCGCCGCCGCCGTCGTCACCGCCCGCGGCGGGATGACGAGCCACGCCGCGGTCGTCGCGCGCGGGATGGGCCGGCCGTGCGTCTGCGGCGCGGGCGATCTAAAAATTTCCGCCGACGAACAGTCGTTCTCAGTCGGCGGACGGACGATCGCCAAAGGCGACGTCGTCACCGTCGACGGCGGCGACGGCAAAGTCTTCGCCGGCGCGGTCGCCACGGTGGAGCCGGAGCTCTCCGGCGACTTCAGCGCGCTGATGGAATGGGCCGACGCGGCGCGGCGCATGAAAGTGCGCGCCAACGCCGAGACGCCCCACGACGCGGAAGTCGCGCGCTCGTTCGGGGCCGAGGGCATCGGCTTATGCCGCACCGAGCACATGTTCTTCGAAGCCGACCGCATTATCGCGGTGCGCGAGATGATCCTCGCGGAGGACGAAGACGGACGGCGCGCCGCGCTCTCCAAACTCTTGCCGATGCAACGGGCCGACTTCGCTGAGTTGTTCCGCGTCATGAAGGGGCTGCCGGTGACCGTGCGGCTCCTCGACCCGCCGCTGCACGAGTTTCTTCCGCACTCGGACGCGGAAATCGACGAGGTCGCCAAAGCGTCCGGCATGGACCCCGAAGCGCTCAAAGACCGCGCGCATAAACTTCAGGAATTCAACCCGATGCTCGGCCATCGCGGTTGCCGCCTCGGCGTGTCGCACCCGGAAATCTACGAAATGCAGGTGCGCGCCATCATTGAAGCGGCCGCCGACGTCGCCGCCGAAACGGGCGAGGCCGTCGAGCCGGAGATCATGATCCCGCTCGTCGCGTCGCGCAAAGAACTGGAACTCCTCAAAGCGCGCACCGACGCCGTCGCCGAAAAAGTCCTCGCGGAGAAAGGGGCCGAACTCCGCTATCTCGTCGGCACCATGATCGAATTGCCGCGCGCGGCGCTGACCGCGGACGCGATCGCCGAGGAAGCGGAGTTCTTCTCCTTCGGCACCAACGACCTCACGCAAACGACGTTCGGCCTGTCGCGCGACGATTCTTCGTCGTTCTTGCCGGTTTATCTGCGTGAAGGCGTGTTCGCCGCCGATCCGTTCGTCACGCTCGACCGCGACGGCGTCGGCGCGCTCGTGGAGATCGCCGCCGAAAAAGGACGCAAGACCCGTCCCGATGTGAAACTCGGGATTTGCGGCGAACATGGCGGCGATCCGGAATCGATCGCGTTCGTCGAAGGCGTCGGCCTCGACTATGTCTCCTGCTCGCCCTATCGCACGCCGATCGCCCGTCTCGCAGCGGCGCAGGCCCGTCTCAACGCGGCGCGCTAGCGCCGGACGCACCGCCCGAAAACGCCGTTTTCGCTCCCATCGAGCCCCAGGGGGGCCCAGGAGGCCTTGCGCGTTCGCGCCTAACGGCTACGTATTGCTGACTAAATTTTCCACATGCCGCCCGATCGGTTCGCCGACGGGGCGTTTGGTCGGAAATTTGCACGCCTTTTACGCGAGTAAGCCGCGGAAGAGGACTAGGGCGATATGGCGATGCAGGCGTCGTTTGACCGGCGAGAAGACGAGGCGGCGCAGGCCGGCCCGCCATCGCATCCGTACGAGCACGTCAATTGGCGGGCCCGCAGCCTCGCCGCGTTCGCCGGCCTTGCGGTGTGCGTCTTTTCCACGGGCATGAGCGCCACGACGGCAGTAAAACGGGCCGAAGCCGAACGCGCCGTCAAAGCGGAAATCGCCGACGAAGCCGCGATCGTCGCCGCGCTTGAGGACTACACGGCCAAACAAACGGCGGAAAGACACGCGGACTTATCCGCGCCCCGGCTCAAACCGGCGCGCGCCTTCTCCGCCAAACCGCTCGACGACGTGCGCGTCGACGCGTTCGCGTCGTTCGACTTTGACGAGGTGCGCGCCGCGACCAAGCGCGCCGCCGAGCGCCGGTGTCTGGCGCAGGCGATCTACTACGAAGCGCGCTCCGAGCCGCGTGCGGGACGGCTCGCCGTCGCCGACGTCGTCCTCAATCGCGTCGCCAGCCGGCGTTATCCGAACACCGTTTGCGGCGTCGTCTTCCAAGGCTCGACCCGCCGCACCGGCTGCCAGTTCTCGTTCACGTGCGACGGATCCATGCGGGCGCGGATCAATCAAAAACACTGGAGCCGCGCCGACGATCTGGCCGGCGCCGTGCTCGCGGGGGTTCGGGTCCCGGTCACCCGCCAGGCGACGCACTATCACGCCAATTACGTCAATCCGAGCTGGGCCGCGCGGCTGACGCCGACCGCGACGATCGGCACCCACAAGTTTTACCGCTTCAAGACCCGCCGCGGCGTCGCCGCGCCGCGCACGATGTAGCGCGCGCGGCTCGTCCCGACTTAGCAGCGCCTAGTCGTCGATCATCGGCGCTTTGTAGCGCTCGCTAAACCGACGCACGGGTTTGTCCGCGTCATAGGCGATCAACACGATTTCCAGCGGCGCGCGCACCGTGGCCGACAGTATGTGGCCGCCGACGAGCGCGTCGGCCTCGGTCCGCACGATGGTGTGGAGATGCGGGGCGAAAACGCCGTCCGCCTTCAGAATATTGCCGCTGAACGTGACGACCTCAAGAAAGCCCTCGATGGGCGCTTCGGAGAACGCGCCTTTCACCGGATCGAAATGACCGTACGTGGCGGCGCCGAGCGCGCCGAGGCCGGAGACGATCCCGTAGCCGGCCGCGCCCGCCTCCGCGGCGAAACTGCGAAGGGTCTCGATGACTTCCTCGCCCTCGTCGACGCGCAAAAGAAAGCGGCCGCCGCCGTCGCTCCAAAATTTCATGTCGCCTCCGCCGCTTGCGGCGTCATCATGAGCCGGCGGGGCGCCGCCCGCCAGCCCTCCCGCGACGCGCCGCCGCCTCAAACGGGTACGGCGTCCGCAGCGTCGAGCCCCACATCGAGCGTCGTCGCGGAATGCGTAATCGCGCCGGACGAAATGACGTCGACGCCCGTTTCGGCGATCGCGCGGACCGTCTGCGCGGTGACCGAGCCTGAGGCTTCGAGGACCAGGCGCCCGGCGTTTATTGCGACGGCCTCGCGCAACTGCTCGGGCGTCATGTTGTCGAGGAGGACGACGTCGGCCGTCTCGCGCGCCGGCGCCGCCAACACCGCGGCGAGCTGATCGATCGCGTCGACTTCGATTTCAATTTTGACAACGTGGCCGACATGCGCGCGCGCGGCGCGCAAGGCCGGCGCGACGCCGCCCGCCGCAGCGATGTGGTTGTCTTTGATCATGACGGCGTCATAGAGGCCGAAGCGATGGTTCGTGCCGCCGCCGCACCGCACCGCGTACTTCTCCAACGCGCGCAGGCCCGGCGTCGTTTTGCGCGTGCAGGCGATGCGCGCGTTCGTGCCCGCGACCGCGTCGACGAGCGCCGCCGTCGCCGTCGCGACGCCGGAAAGCCGACCGAGAAAATTGAGCGCGACGCGTTCGGCCGCGAGCACGCTGCGGGCCGACCCGTCGACGCGCAAAAGAGCCTCGCCCGGCGCGACGCGCGCGCCGTCCCGCACAAGCGTTTGAACGTGTATGGCCGGGTCGACCTGCCGAAACGCGCAGAGCGCCGCCGGCAGACCGGCGACGACCCCCGGCGCGCGAGCCGCGACGACGCCGGCGAACGCGGCCTCGGCCGGCAAACACGCCGGTCCTGTAAGGTCCCCGGCGTCGCCGAAATCCTCCGCTAAGGCGCGCGCGACGGCGTCTTCGACGGCATGGTGCGGGGGCGGCGCAATCTCGGCCATACCGGCTTCCTTAGTCATTCGAATGCGCCCTATGCGGCGCGCGGTCGACGGCGGCCGCGCCCGCCACCCGCAGTCGGGGCGGAGTGTGTTAAGCCCCCCCCGGCCGGGCCCGCCCTGACCGCC
>JBCCZS010000237.1:0-3951 GCA_039187035.1 Pseudomonadota bacterium
GAATGATGTTCTCGACGTCCTCGCCGACATAGCCGGCCTCGGTCAGCGTCGTCGCGTCGGCCATGGTGAACGGCACGTCAAGGATGCGGGCGAGCGTTTGAGCGAGCAGCGTTTTGCCGGACCCGGTCGGGCCGATCAGCAAAATGTTCGATTTCGCCAACTCGACGTCGTTGTTTTTGGTGGCGTGGTTCAGGCGCTTATAGTGATTGTGCACCGCAACGGACAGGACGCGTTTAGCGTGTTGCTGTCCGATGACGTAGTCGTCCAGCACTTTGCTAATTTGCTGCGGAGACGGCACGCCGTCGCCGGCTTTGACGAGCGAGGATTTGGACTCCTCGCGGATGATGTCCATGCACAGCTCGACGCATTCGTCGCAGATGAACACCGTCGGGCCCGCGATGAGCTTGCGGACCTCGTGCTGGCTTTTCCCGCAAAACGAGCAGTAAAGCGTGTTCTTCCCGTCGCCGCCGTTCTTGCCGCCTACCTTGCTCACGCTCACTCCACTTCTTCTCCTCGCCGGCTCGCAAACTGCGTCGTCTCGGCGGATTTTCTCATTGACGGGCGGTTCCGCCCCTCAACGCCACGCGTGAACCGCAGCCTCCAGGCCGTCGCAGGGTCCCGTACGCCCTGCGTCTTGTCGATCGGCGGCGGTGCACGAAGCACGCCATCCGCCGCTTTCCATCATTCGACCACAGCCGCGCCCCGATGATCAAGCCGCCCCGGGCGCGCTCCAATTACGCATCGCCGCCGTCGTCGGCCGGCTTGTCGAGCCGTTCGTTCAGCACTTTGTCGACCAAACCGAAGTCCACGGCCTCCTCGGGCGACATGAAATGGTCGCGGTCGAGCGTGCGTTCAATGGTGTCGTACTCCTGACCGGTGTGCTCGACGTAAATCTCGTTCAAACGCCGTTTCGTCTTCAAGATGTCCTCGGCGTGGCGCTCGATGTCGGAGGCCTGCCCCTGGAAGCCGGCCGAGGGCTGGTGAACCATGATCCGCGCATTCGGCAAGGAGTAGCGCATGCCCTTGTCGCCGGCGGTGAGCAGCAGCGAGCCCATCGAGGCCGCCATGCCGATGCACATCGTCGAGACGGCCGGGCGGATAAACCGCATGGTGTCGTACATCGCGAGCCCGGCCGAGACCGAGCCGCCCGGGGAATTAATGTAAAACGCGATCTCTTTTTTGGGATTTTCCGCTTCCAGCCAGAGAAGCTGGGCGACGATCAACGTCGAGACCTGGTCGTGAACGGGGCCGGCGAGGAAGACGATCCGCTCTTTCAGCAACCGGGAGTATATGTCGAACGACCGCTCGCCGCGACTCGTCTGTTCGACGACGATCGGCACCAGCGTGTTCATGTAAATGTCGTGGGGGTCTTTCATCCTAAGGTCCGCTCTTCTTATCGGCTTGTCGCACTTAAGGACATCGCCTGTTCGGCGACAAGTTCAAGAGCATGCCGGCCCCTTCTCTCGCGCCGCGTCCGCTAAGGCGGCCCCGGCGACGCGCCGGCCGCGGGGACGCGCCGGCGGTGCGCGCCCTCAAAAACCCGCGACGAGGTCGAAAATAGCCCGAGGCGGCTTAAACAACTGTTGATGCGCCCCGGCGCCCGCGCGCGCCGGCGGCGCCGGCGGGGCGCCGATCACGCGCGCCCGAGACCGTTGCGGGACGGCGGCGAAACGACGCTTAAATCTCGCCGTCCGGGTCCTTCATCAGCTCGTCCTTGGAGACCGGCTTATCCTCGACCTTGGCGCGCTCGATGATGTAGTCGACGACTTTTTCCTCAAAGAGCGGGGCCCGGATCTGCGCGATCGCCGCGGGATTTTGCTGGAAATAGCCAAGGACATCCTTCGGCGAGACCTGCTGCCCGCGCGCGTTCATCATGTAGGCTTCGCGGACCGCCGCCTCTTGCACCGCCTGCTGCAACTCCGCGTTCGGCACCTGCACGTCGGCGTCTTTGCCTATTTCGGCGAGGACGAGGCCGAGCCGCACGCGCCGTTCGGCGATCTTGCGGTATTCGGCCTTCATCTCGTCTTCCGATTTGCCTTTGTCTTCCTCGTCGCGCTCGGCGTTCTCGACCTGGTTCCAGATGAGGCCGAATTCCTGATCGACCATGCCCGCGGGCAACGCGAAGTCGTGCCCGTCATCGAGTTTGTCGAGGAGCGCGCGTTTTAGGTGGGTGCGCGAGCGTTGGGCGAATTCGGCTTCCAACCGCTCGACGACGCGTTTGCGCAGATCGTCGGCGGATTCCAGGCCCAACTGCTCGGCGAGCGCGTCGTTGATCTCAACCGGCGCGGCGGCTTTGACGGCGTTCACCGTAACGTCGAAGGTCGCGTCTTTGCCGGCGAGATGGGACGCGCCGTATTCTTCGGGAAACGTTACGGTCAGCGTGCGTTCGTCGCCCGCTTTCGCCCCGACCAATTGCTCTTCGAAGCCGGGGATGAAGCTCCCCGACCCGATCACCAGTTCGGCCCCTTCGCCGGCCCCGCCCTCGAAGGGTTCGCCGTCGATTTTGCCGAGGAAATCGATGACGACCTGGTCGCCGTCGGCCGCCGCTTCGCCCTCGGCTTTGGGTTCGAAGGATTTCTGACGCTCGGCGATCTCGTTGAGCGCCTTGTCGATATCCTCGTCCGGCACGTCGGCGACGGGACGCGTCAATTCTACGCCCGCAAGATCCATCGTCTCGAAAGTCGGTAAAATCTCGCCTTGCACGTCGAGATCGAGATCGGCTTCGCCGGCCACGACCGCTTCGAGATCGGTGTTGAAGTGGGGGAGCGGGTCGCCGGCCGGTTTGAGATCGCGGTCGGAAAACGCCTTTTGCGTCTGTTCGGCGACGATCTCCTGGACGATCTCGCCCATAACGCCCTTGCCGTACATCTTCTTCAGGTACGAGAGCGGGGCCTTGCCTTTGCGGAAGCCCTTCAGATGCACCTGGCCTTTGATGCCTTCGAGCTTGGCGTCGAGCTTTTCTTGAAGCTCGGCCGCCGGCACTTTGACGTTAAATTTGCGCTCCAGGCCTTCGGCGCTGACTTCGGTGACTTCCATCGGATCCGTCTTTCTTCGACGCCCGCCGCCGAACGCGGACAAGCTCTTTAACGTGTGCGATCTGCGCCGGCTCCCGCAAAGCCCGCGCGGCGATCGGCCAGAATTCGTCTTGGTGCGGATGGAGGGACTTGAACCCCCACGCCTCGCGGCGCCAGAACCTAAATCTGGTGCGTCTACCAGTTCCGCCACATCCGCGCCGCAGAAGCGGCGTCTATAGCAAAGGCCGCGGCGATGTCGAGCGCTCAGGCGCTTCGCGCGCCGGGCGTTCAGGCCGAGAGGTCCAATGATCGCAACGACTTGAGGACGCCGGGAACGGCGCCCGGCAGGTCGTCCGCGATCAGCCCCGGCCCGATCGCCGCCCCGCACGCGCCGTGGACCCAAACGCCGGCGCACGCCGCGCTGAACGACGCGCCCGGGTCTTGCGCGGCGAACCCGGCGATCAGCCCCGCCAGAACGTCCCCCGCGCCGGCCGTCGCCAGGTCCGGCGGCGCATTGGCGTTGACGACGGCGCGGCCGTCGGGGGCGGCGACCACCGTGTCAGGTCCCTTAAGCACGACAACGCACCCGGCCCGCGCCGCTGCGGTGAGGGCCGCGGCGACTTTGCCGTCCGGTCCCGCCGGATCGAGGTCCGGGAAAAGCCGCGCGAATTCGCCGGCGTGGGGCGTCAGCACGTCGCGGACGTGCAAGCGCCGAAAGAGCGCGTCGGGGTCTTGTTCGAAACTCGTCAGCGCATCGGCGTCGAGAACGCAGGCCCCGTCCGCCGCCAAACAGGCTTGCGCGCGCGCGCGCGTGGCGGGGCCGACGCCCGCGCCCGGCCCGATCACGCTCGCGCGGTACCGCCGGTCGGCGAGGAAAGCGGCGATCGCGCCGGCATCGTCGGCGCGCTTGACCATCACCGCGGTCAACGACGTCGCC
>JBCCZS010000238.1:0-3947 GCA_039187035.1 Pseudomonadota bacterium
CCGCCACCGCCGCCGCCACCCCCGCCGGCGAACCGGGGGCCCCCCCCGGCCCGGAGCCCCCCGTTTCGGGGGTGGGGGAAGGGGGGGTCGGGGGGATCGATTTTTTGGGTCGTTCGCCCGCGCCCAACCTCCCCGAGAAGATCTCGGGGCGGATCCGTGCGATCACTCCGGCTGAGACGGCTCGCCCGCCGCCTCGCCGGCGGCGGCCGGGGCCGCGCTCGGCGCGGCGGCCTGAACGGCGATCGGCGGGATGAGCGCGCCCGGCGCCCACGGACCGCCCGCGTCCGTGACGGCCTTCTCGAACGCCGGAAGCGACGCCGACAACATCGTGTTGATCCGTTTGCGGACGGCTTCGAAATCGGCTTCGGTTTCCGCCATGACGCGCTCATGCATCGGCGTCGGCCCATAGGTCGAATAGGCGACGCCGGTGTAGACGACGCCGGCGCGGCTCGAAATCGTCTCGCCGGTATCCTGGCCGACCTCGTTCATCGCGGCGTTGCCGTACATCGCCTTTTCGATCGCTTGCGCCTCGGCGCGCAATTTGCGCCATTGCGCATCCAGGCCGGCGACGCCCGCGGGCGTGCGCGCGACCGCTTCAGACAGCGACGCGAGCCGCGCATCGACGTCTTCAAGCGCGAACCCAGCCGCCGACATCGACCGATCAAGGCGCGCCAGACGATCCCAGAACGCCAAGGTCTTCGCGAGCGGCGCGCCTTTTAACGCGCCCTCGCCCAATTTGTTGACCTCAAAGGACACCGGCCCGGCGAGCTTCGTCGTCTCGCCGCGGACGATCTTCTGGAGGGTCGCGGTGTATTTGCCCGGAGGCGCGAGGAAGCCTTGAAGCTCATCGGTCGGATAGCCGCCCTCCGAGCCGACCGCATCGAGCGCCGGTCGGCGCAAATCCCAAGCGACCCGGTGGAAGCCTTTGGAGGTCGCCGCCGCGACGCGGCGGATGACGGCGCCGTTCGCGTCGGCGATGGTCAGCCAGACTTCCGGATCCGCCTCGTTGACTTCTTTTTCAATCGCATCGAAGCCGGCGAACGGCGTGTCCTCGCCCTTCTCGATCTTGTCTTCTTCCGCTTCCTGACGGATCTCGGCGAGCGTTTTCACGTCGTCTTTCAGATAGTAGGTGAACACCGCGCCGAAGGGCGGGTTGGGGGCGCGGAAAAAGCCGTCGCCTTGCGACCCGCCGGGCGAAAAGCTCATGGGACGCTTCTCCAGATACCAATGCGCCGGCCGGCTCGCGAACAACATGGCGTCTTTATCGAGCGCTTTCTCGTCGACGCCGCGCAGCGCGGAATAGTCGTCGAGAATATAAAAGCCGCGACCGAACGTCGCCGCGACCAAGTCATTTTCCCGGCGTTGGATCGTCACGTCACGGAACGCGATCGTCGGCGCGCCGCCTTCGAACTTGATCCATTTCTCGCCGCCGTTCAGCGTAAAGAACAACCCGAACTCGGTGGCCGCGAAGAGGAGATCCTTCTTCACATGGTCTTGCACGACGCGCCAGACGAGGTGGCGTTCAGGCAAATCGCCGCCGATGGAGACCCAGGTCTTGCCGCCGTCCGTGCTCTTGTAGAGGTAGGGCTTGAAGTCCCCGTATTTGTGATTGTCGAGCGCGACGTAGACGGTGTCTTTGTCGAAGAGGTCGGCGCGAATATCGTTGACGAACGCGGTCGCCGGCACGCCGGGGAGCTTGGACGCCTCAATCTTCGTCCAGGTCTTCCCGCCGTCGCGGGTCGCCTGAATGACGCCGTCGTCCGTCCCCGCATAAAGAACGTTCTCGTCTTTCGGCGACTCCGCGAGCGACGTGATCGTGTTGTACTGGGACATCGCCAGGAAATCCCAGCCGGCGTCCCATGACCATTTCCGTCCCATTAACGGCAGGAGCATGCGGTCTTCGTTGCGCGTTAAGTCCTTGGAGACGGGTTTCCACACGTCGCCGCGATTGTCGGAGCGCCAAACGCGTTGCGAGCCGAAGTAAATGCGCTTGGGATCATGAGCGCTGACGAGGATCGGCGCGTCCCAATTGAAGCGTTCGGCGGGCTCACCCTTCTTCGGTTGCGGCTGGATGTAGACGATCTCGCCGGATTTGCGGTCGACGCGCACGAGGTTCCCCTCCTGCCATTCCGCATACATAATATCGGGGTTGCCGGGTTCGATCGCCGATTGGTGGCCGTCGCCGAATAGCGTCACGAACCAATCGGAATTCCGGATGCCGTGCACATTGTCGGTACGCGACGGACCGCCTTGGCTGTTGTTGTCCTGGGTGCCGCCGTAGACGGTGTAGAAAGGCTCCGCGTCGTCGACGGCGACCTTGTAGAATTGCGTGACCGGGAGATTGTCGATGAAGCGCCAGGTCTCCTCGCCGTCATAGCTCTCGTAAAGCCCGCCGTCCGAGCCGAAGAGAACGTAATCCGGATCGTCCGGCCGGAACGCAATCGCGTGATCGTCCGAGTGCTTGTTTTTCAGGTTGACGCCGCGGAACGTCGCGCCGCCGTCGTCGGAGACGACCGAATAGTTGGAGACGAGATAAATCCGATCGAACTTGTGCGGGCTCGCATAGAGCTCTTGGTAATAATGGGGCCCCGTGCCGCCGGAGACGGTGTCGGACATTTTCTCCCAAGAGGCCCCGCGGTCGGCGGAGCGCCAGATCCCGCCCGTGCGGCGTTTCAACTCGATCGCCGCGTAAACGACGTCCGGATTTTGCGGCGAGATCGCAAGACCGATCTTGCCTTTGTCGTCGTCGGGGAGACCGTTGGTCAATTCGCGCCAGGTCTCGCCGCCGTCTTCGGATACGTGAATGCCGGTTTCCGGCCCGCCGGCCATATAGGCCGCGACGGTGCGATGGCGCTGCCAGGTCGCCGCATACAAACGATCAGGATCGCGCGGATCCATGACGATGTCGGTGACGCCGGTCCACTCGCCCGCGGAGAGGACGTTTTTCCACGTCTCGCCCCCGTCGGTCGTTTTATAAAGGCCCCGTTCGCCGCCCTTGGACCACAAGGGGCCTTGCGCGGCAACGAAGACCGTATCGGAATCGTCCGGGTGCACGATGATCGTCGAAATGTGTTCGGACTTTTCAAGGCCGAGCTTCTCCCAGCTCGCGCCGCCGTCCTGGGAGCGGTAAATCCCGTCGCCGTAGCCGAGGTGGCGCCCGCCATGGTTTTCGCCGGTGCCGACCCAAACCGTGTTCGCGTTCGACGGATCCAGCGTGACGTCGCCGATCGAATAGGACGTCTCGCCGTCGAACAGCGGCGTCCACGTCGTGCCGGCGTTTTCCGTTTTCCAGACGCCGCCGGAGCCGACGGCCACATACCACGTCGCCGGATCGTCGGGTACGATCGCGATGTCGGCGATGCGCCCCGACATGAAGGCCGGGCCGATGCCGCGCAGCTCAAAGCCGCTGAACGTTCCGGCCGACATCGGCCCGTCCTCGGCTTTTTCTTCTTCCGCTTTCGGTTCGGCCGCTTTTTCCTTCAAGGCGAAGGCCGGCGCGGCCGCGAACGAGGCGGCGATCCCGGCGGCGAGTAGGCGTGTCAGTCGTTTCATTGCGGTCTCCCGATCGTCGACGTGCAGAGTGTTCAGGGGGCGGATCGAGCCGGCGCCGAAGCGACGGCGTTACTTTTTCGGGCGCGTTTTTGCGCCTTCTTCCATTGGGGGAGGACGAAGAGGTAGATCCCCGTTCCCCACAGGCCGGCCAAAACGAGGCCGGCAGGCAAAAACAAATAAAGCTTGGCCCAGTCGGCGAAGAACGACCCGTCGTGGAGCGCTTCGATAACGTCGGATCGACGGTAGGCGACTTGCAAAACCTCACCGGTCGCGGCGTCGATTTGCGTCTCCCAATTGTTCTTGGCGACGATTTTCACCATGCCCTTGCCGGGCTTGACGTCGACGCGCGCAATATCGGTCCACGCGTCGACGTCCATTTCCGGTACGCCGCGCGC
>JBCCZS010000239.1:0-3904 GCA_039187035.1 Pseudomonadota bacterium
GCCATAGTCTGTCGCCGGTAATCCATCGGACATGGGCCGACCGGGGCGCCGACGACGCCGGCGAGGAGCGGGGGGCCCACCCTCGCCGCCTCAATAAGCCAGCGCGTCGACGCGACGCAAAAACGCCAACAACGGAAAAAGCGCGAGCCCGAGAACGGCGAAGTAATCGCCGTCAATCCGTTCAAATAAGCGCCCGCCGAAGCGCTCGACTTGATACGCGCCGACGCTCGTCAATATCGCCGGGCCCGCTTCCTGTGCGTAGCGCTCAATGTCGCGGTCCGACAGAAGGCGCATGTAAAGCGCCGGCCGCTCGCAGGATCGGAACACGATGCGTCCGTCTTGCGCCACCGCGACCCCGTTGATCAGCGTATGGCGCGATCCGCTAAGGCGCTTCAGCCGTGCGCACGCTTCGTCCATCGTCGCCGGCTTGTCGTAGGCGAGCCCTTCATGTTCGAGGATCTGATCGGACCCGATGACGAACGCGCCGGGCGCGGGGACGGCGAGCGCCTTGGCCTCGGCTAGCTCAACCGCGAGGTCTTCAAGCCCCGTATCGCGATCCTGGGCGGCCGCCTTGAGGGCGCTTTCATCGACGTTCGGTCGGACGACGTCGAAATCGACGCCGACGTCGGTCAAGATTTTTGCACGGATAGCGCTGCCGGAGGCGAGAATAAGGGGAGCCGTCATGGTCGTTTTTTGGCGCGGCGCTGGCCCGGCGGCAAGTTAGGCTTGGTTCCGCCGGGCTGAGAGCTTGGTGAGGATTGCAGCGGCCGTCTCTTCAACGGATTTCCGCGTCACGTCGATGGTCGGCCAACCATGTTTGGCGAACAGCCGCTTGGCGCGAATGAGTTCCTCGCGGATGGCGTCTTTGTCGGCGTAGTCGTTGACGGCGCCGTCGGCTTTTAATCCGCCGAGCCGGCTGCGCCGCAATTGCGCCAGGCGGTCGGGGCTGGCGATCAGCCCCACAACCATCGGGTTGCGTAACTCAAAGAGCGCCGGCGGCGGATCCGACGTCGGGACGAGCGGTACGTTCGCAGCTTTGACGCCGCGGTTCGCCAGATACATGCATGTCGGCGTTTTTGAGGTCCGGCTGACGCCGATAAGAACGACGTCCGCCGTTTCCAAATCGTAGGTCGACTGGCCGTCGTCATGGGTCAGCGTGTAGTCGAGCGCGGCCATCCGGCGGAAATACGCATCGTCCATTTTGTGCTGGGCGCCGGTGGTCAATGTACGCTCCAACCCGAGATAACCGGCGAACGCGCTCAACAGCGGATCCAGCACCGACAAGGCGGGCGTCTGCAATTCCGAGCAGCGCAGCTCCAACCGCCGGCGCAGATCCGGATTGACGACGGTGTGCAGAACGAGACCCGGCGAGGCCTCGATCGCCGTCAGCACGCGATCAAGCTGGGGTTTGGAACGAATGAGCGCATAAATATGTTCGATCGGTTTTACGCCCGCGAACTGCGCGGTCGCCGCGTTCAACATCGTGTTCAACGTTTCGCCGGTGGAATCCGAGACGAGATGAACGTGGAAGTAGCTCGCCAGCGGCGGCACGCGAGGCCGGGCGATCTCCACATTGGACGAAACGCTGGATGGGGAAACCATAGGCTTTTTCTCTACGCTTTCCCGGTCGCGGCGGACGGCCGGCGCGGGCCGGGGGGTAAGGACGGCGGTCCGCAACGTCTTTCCACTACAGAGTTTGATCCGCGCGGGGCGGGTGAGAACGCGCGCGCAGTTTTCACCCGTCCTGCGGACGATCAAACTGTCCCGCAAGTCTGCGGCGAAGAAAAGTTAAACCGCAGTGCGGGTTCGACCCGGTTTTCCCGGTCTTTCCCATCGAGGCGGTTTTTCCGACAAGGGGCGGCCGATAATCCGCAGGCGCGTCCGGAAAAAGCGGCTGCAGTTCGTTTCTCCCCGGCATCCCCGCCCCTCTATCTTTCTTTCCAAAGAGATTCTCTAAGAAGAAAAGAAGAGGTCAGAACCGAGATGCCGACACCGAAATTCATCGCAGCCCTAAAGGGCGAACGTCACGCCGTACCGCCGATGTGGTTCATGCGTCAGGCGGGGCGGTACTTGCCGGAGTACCGTGCGGTACGCGCTGAAGCCGGCGGGTTTCTGGACCTGTGCTACGATCCCGAACGGGCGAGCGTCGTCACCCTGCAACCGATCGAGCGGTTCGACGTCGACGCGGCGATCCTTTTCGCCGATATTTTGTTGTTGCCGCACGCGCTCGGCCAGACGGTCGTTTTCGAAAGCGGCGAGGGTCCGAAATTGTCGCCGCCGACGACGGCCGGCGATCTGGAGGCGTTCGCGGCCGCCGACGTCCATGATCGGCTAGGCCCCGTTTATGAAACGGTTAAGAAGACCCGCGCGGGGCTTGCGGCCGACAAGGCGTTGATCGGCTTTGCCGGCGCGCCCTGGACGGTTGCGACATACATGCTGGCCGGCGGGCCGCTCAAAGATCCGACGGCGTTGCGCGCGCATGTCTATCGCGACCGGGGCTTCGTCGACGCGCTGCTTGATCTTCTCGTGGAGCGCACGATCGCCTACCTGTCGGCGCAGATCGACGCCGGCGTCGACGCGGTCCAGCTGTTCGATACGTGGGCCGGCGGCTTGCCGGGCCCGGTCCTCGACGTCGTCGGCGTGAAGCCGACCGAGCGCATTGCGGCGGCCCTTAAAGACAAGCACCCGGAGATCCCGTTCATCGCCTTTCCGAAAGGCGTCGGCGAGAAGGCCTCCGAATATCTGCATCTGCGCGGCGTCGACGCGTTGGGCATCGACCATGCGCTTGATCCGGCGTGGGCGCGCGCGACCCTCAGCCCGCATTTGACCGTCCAGGGGGGCCTCGACCCCATGCTGACCGTCGTCGGCGGCGAGGCCATGGAGAACGCTGCGACGCGCTATCTGCGCCTCTTCCACGACGCGCCTTACGTGTTCAATCTCGGCCACGGGTTCACGCCCGACACGCCGCCGGACAACGTCAAGCGGTTGGTCGACTTCGTACGCGGGCGCGACTGGGCGTAGCGGCGATGACGGAGTTCCTGGCCGCGCACTATGCGTGGATCAAAGCGCTGCACATCATCGCCGTGGTCGCGTGGATGGCGGCGCTTTTATACTTGCCGCGCTTGTTTATTTATCACCACCAAGCCGCCCCCGGCGGCGAAGCGGCGCAAGCTTTCGTCGTTATGGAGCGGCGGCTCTTGAAGGGCATCGGCACCCCGGCCCTGGTCGCCGTATGGGTCCTTGCCGGGTTGATGATCGCGGCCAACCCAGTCCTTCTGAAAACCGGCTGGTTTCACGTAAAGCTGGCGTGCGTATTGGGGATTTCGGGCGTTCACGGGTTTTACGCCGCCTCTCAACGGCGTTTCGAACAGGACGACCGCCCGCGCACGGAGCGGTTTTGGCGGATGATCAACGAGGCGCCCTTCGTCCTCATGATCGGCGTCGTTTTCCTGGCCGTTTTAAAGCCCTTCTAGTTTTCGTCCCGGCGGGCTATAGAAGAAGCCGATCAGGAAACCGGACGGCGGTCGATTGACGCAGTTCGGTTGCGCCTTATATCTCTTTCTCGTCCGAGCTATCCGCGAATTCCCGGCCGCTGCGCCGCCGACGCCGCGTTCCCGCATCCCCAAACCGCCGTCTTTCGCGCGTTCCCGCGCCGCTTTTCCATTAGGAACCGACCATGCTGCCCAGCAAAATGTCGTTGGACGACTTAAAAGAAAAGTCGCCGACCGAACTCGTGTCTTTTGCGGAGGACCTGGAGGTGGAAAACGCCTCGGCGATGCGCAAACAGGACATGCTGTTCGCCATCCTTAAGGAACTCGCCGACCGCGACGTTGAAATCACCGGCGGCGGCGTCCTTGAGGTGCTCCCCGACGGTTTCGGGTTTTTGCGCTCGCCCGAGGCGAAC
>JBCCZS010000240.1:0-3886 GCA_039187035.1 Pseudomonadota bacterium
CGCGCGCGCGCCGCTCGATACGTTCGCCGGGCTCGACGGCGCCGTCGTGCCGCCGGACGTATGCGCCGCCTGGGGCGCGCCGCGCCGGCCGGGCCGGGAGGTCGCGCCCACCGTCTCCTCCGTCCCGACGCTGATTATCGCCGGCGAATTCGATCCGGACACGCCGCCGAAATGGGCGGACGTCGCAGCAGCGGGGTTAAGCCGCAGTCGGACGATCGTCGTCCCGTACGGTCTCCACACCGAGACGACGCGATGGGGCGGCGACGGCTGCGCGATGTCGATCGCCGCCGCGTTCTTTGACGACGAGGACGCGTTTTTAGCGTCGCCGGAAGCATCGCCCGATGCGCCGACCGCGTGCCTTGCGGCGCGCACCCCGCCGGACTTCGCCGTCGAGTAGGCCGCGGAAACGCCGCCGGTCGATCAACGCGCCGCGTCGATCTCCGCGACGATCGCCCGCGCGGCGGCGGCCGGGTCGTGCGCCTGCGTGATCGGCCGGCCGACGACGAGCCGGTCGGCGCCGGCGGCGACGGCGCCGGCGGGCGTGACGATGCGGGCCTGGTCGTCGGCGGCGGCGCCGGCGGGGCGTACGCCGGGCGTGACGATCTGCAGAGCCTCGCCGAAGCGCGCGCGGATCGCGGCGGCTTCCTGCGCGGAGGCGATGACGCCGTCCGCCCCGGCTTCGGCCGCAATCTCCGCGCGTTTCAACACAAGCTCGGCGAGCGGCATGTCGATCCCCGCGGCCGCCAGGGCGTCTTGCGTCAAACTCGTCAGCACCGTGACGGCGAAAATCTTCAACCGCGGATCGTCGGCCCGGCCCGCGACGGCGGCCGCAACGACGTCGCGCTCGGCATGGACCGTCAATATGTCGGCCCCGACGGCGCGCACGCTGCGCACGCCTTTTTCCACGGTCGCGCCGATGTCGTGAAACTTAAGATCGAGGAACACGTTTCGTCCGCTATCGGACAAACGCCGCGCGAGCGCGAACCCTCGAACCGGCGTCAGCTGATAGCCGATCTTATAAAAACGCGCCGCGTCGCCGATCGCGGCGATAAGCGCGTCGGCGTCCTCGACGCTTGGGACGTCGAGGGCCACGATCAATCTGTCGACGGCGTCGGTCATTGTCTCTCCTGCGCGCGGCGGCCGCGCGGTCAGCGCCGGCATTTCATATCCGGCTTGCGCCAAGGACGCACGACGCGATTGACATAACACCAAAAGGTGTTATTTATGAGGCGACCGACAAAGGCGCACTCTTGTCCAGCGACGTCGAACAACGCGCTTTTCGAGCGCTCGCCGACCCGACGCGGCGGGAGATCCTGCGGCTTCTCGCCGTCGAGCCGCGTTCCGTCGGCGCCGTGGTCGACGCGTTCGCGATGACCAGGACGGCCGTCGCCAAGCACCTCGCCGTCCTCGAAGCGGGCCGGTTGATCCGCATCGAAGCGAAAGGCCGTGAGCGGATTAATCATCTTGACGCGGAAGGCTTGTCGGCGGCGCGCGCGTGGCTCGCGCTGTTCGACGACTTCTGGGACGAAAAACTCGCCGCGCTGAAAGCGGCCGTTGAAAAGGACGACGCCCCATGACGCCGATCACGCTGACGAAGACGATCATCTTGGCCGCGCCGCCGGCGCACGTCTGGAAATTCCTGACCGAAAAAGAGCGGTTGGCCACGTGGTTCCATGCCGGCGCGACGGATTTCGCCGCGGGCGGGGCGTATGCGGTGTTGTCCAACACCTACGGTCGGGAAGGCGAGAAGGTCGTGTGGGGCGAGATCCTCACCTTCGACCCGCCGAACCGGCTCGTTCATACGTTTACGCACAACGGTCTCGGCGACGTGAAGACGACCTGTACGTGGACGCTGGCCCCGATCGACGGCGGGACGCTTTTGACGCTCGTTCATAGCGGTTTTGAACAGCTTGCGGACGGCGCGCGCGCGGCCGGCGGCGATCATGACAAAGGGTGGGACGAACACTTCGTCCGCTTACGCGCCGTTGCCGCCTGACGCGCCCGCCGCCTTTTTGGCCGCCTTTCTTTTCGCCGCCTTCTTCGCCGGCTTGTTGACGAGCGCCGGCGGGCGCGTTTTGTCTTTAAACTGACAAAGATCTTCTATCGTGCACGCCGGGCAGTCGGGCGTGCGCGCTTTGCATACGTAACGCCCGTGCAAAATCAGCCAATGGTGCGCGCCGTGCAAAAAGGCCGCCGGCGTAATGCGTTCCAGGCCCGCCTCGACCTCAAGCGGGTTTTTGCCCGGCGCTAGGCGCGTCCGGTTCGATACGCGAAAGATATGCGTGTCGACCGCAATGGTCGGCGCCCCGAAGGCGACGTTGGCGACGACGTTGGCGGTCTTGCGGCCGACGCCGGGTAAGCGTTCGAGCGCGTCCCGATCGCTCGGGACCGCGCCGCCGTGTTCCTCCAAGAGGATTTTCGACAAGGCGACGACGTTCTTTGCTTTGTTGCGCCACAGGCCGATGGTTCGGATGTAGTCGCCGAGGCGCGCTTCGCCGAGCGCGACCATTTTTTCGGGCGTGTCGGCGACCGGAAAGAGCTTCGCCGTCGCCTTGTTGACCCCGACGTCCGTCGCCTGCGCCGACAAGGTGACGGCGACGAGAAGCGTGTACGGATCGTTGTAGACGAGCTCGGTTTGCGGATCGGGCGCGTTCGTCGCCAGCCGTTCGTAGAGGGTCGCCGCGGCGGCGCGCGTCAACGTCCGCGGGCGCGGCTTTTTTTTGCGCATCGTTTTTTTCGCCGCCGGTTTGCGGGCGGGTTTGGCGGTCTCGGTCCTCATCGGGCGGTAGGGCTACGCCGATGCGGCGCAGGGCTCAACGGGCGCGACCCCGCAACGCCGCGGCGTTTTCGACGCCCGCGTCGTCGACGGGGCCGGTTGCGCAGCCGGCCCCGGATTGCGGCTGGTCTTCGTTCGCCGGTTTGCCGTGGCGCCGTCCGGCGACGGAGAAAAAGAGCACCGCCGTCGCAACGAAGATGAGCGCCGAGAGGAAAAACGGCGCGCCGGCGAAGTAAACGCCGACGTCGTCGGTGAAGGCCGAAAACAGTTGCGTCATCAACAACGGGCCGGTAATGACGGTGATCGCCAACGTCGAGGTGATCGCGCCTTGCAACTCGCCTTGCGCGTTCGCCGGGGCGGCGCGCGTCATCAGGCTCTGCATGGACGGCGTCACGAAGCCGGCGCACGCGCCGATGATCATCGCCACATAAAGAAGCCAGCCGACGCCCGCGGTGGCCAACATGACGAACCCGCAAAAGCCGGAAATGAGCCCGAAAAGGATCGCGCGCCGCTCGCCGAAGCGTTTGACGACCGGGCCGGTCAACGCCCCTTGCGCGACCGCGACGGTGATCGCGTAGAACGTGATCGAGACGCCGGTTTGCAGCGTGTTCCAGTCGAACTTCTCTTTGACGTAGAACGCCCAAATGTGCGCGAGCGACTGGTTCGCCATGTGCATCAAAAAGAACGCGGAGAGAATGCCGACGATCAACGGGTAACGGCGGACATGGGCGAGCCCGCCGAGCGGGTTGGCGCGCCGCCATTCGAACGGCCGGCGATTTTCCGGCGTCAGCGTTTCCGGCAAGACGAAGTAACCGTAGACGACGTTCGCCGCCGTCAGCGCGGCGGCCGCGTAAAACGGCGTGCGTACGTCGACCGCGCCGAGAAGCCCGCCGATTGCAGGGCCGAGGATGAGCCCCGCCGCGCCCGCCGCGGAGACGATGCCGAAGCTCTTGGCCCGGCTTTCCTCGTCGGCGATGTCCGCGACGTAGGCGTTGGCGACGGCCCAGGTCGACCCGGCGACGCCGGCGAGAACGCGGCCGAGAAACAACAGCCAAAGCGCGCCTGCGAAGGCCATGATCAGATAGTCGACCGCGAGCCCGGCGAGCGCGA
>JBCCZS010000241.1:0-3857 GCA_039187035.1 Pseudomonadota bacterium
CCGTGTTCGCTGACGAAGACGTTCCGCAGTCGGAGGTCGATGACTTTATATCGACTTTTAAAGCCGCCGACGCCGGGTTCGGCGTCGACGCCGGCGAGGCGGACGAGCCCCCCGCCGGCGCGCCCGCGGCGACGGCCGTCCCGGCGGGCTTATCGATATCGCCGAAGGCGGCCGAGCTTGCCGCCCGGCTGGGGGTCGACCTTGCGCAGGTGACCGGCAGCGGCCGGCGCGGGCGGGTTTCGCTGCAAGACGTTGAACAGGCGGCCAAGGCCCAGGGGTTGGGCGAGGACCCGCCCGCGGACGCTAATCCGTACGATGTCGTCAAGCTCTCCGCGATGCGCCGCACGATCGCCAAGCGGCTCGTCGAAGCGACCCAGCAAGTCCCGCATTTTTATCTGCGTACGACGGTTTGCGTCGATCCGTTGCTCTCGCGCCGCGCGGCCCTGAAGGAGACCGGGGCGGCCCCGTCGGTGAACGATTTCTTGATTAAGGCGTGCGCCGTCGCGCTCATCAAGACGCCGGATGTGAACGTCCACTTTCTCGCCGACGAGATTAGGCGTTTCCGCCATGCGGACGTCGCCGTCGCGGTCGCAGTGCCGGGGGGGCTCGTGACGCCCGTCATTCGGCGCGCTGATGAAAAGTCCGTTGCGCAAATCTCCGACGAAATGAAGGATCTTGCGGATCGGGCGCGCGCTGAAAAGTTGGAGCAGAGCGAATATCAAGGCGGGACGTTCAGCTTGTCGAACCTCGGCATGTTTGGGGTCGAGAGCTTCGATGCGGTGGTGAACCCGCCGATGGGCGCCATCCTTGCGGCGGGGGCGGCGACGCGTCGTCCGTCGGCCGACGGCGGACATGAAACCGTCATGGTGGCGACGATGTCGTGCGACCACCGCGCGGTGGACGGGGCGCTCGGCGGGCGCTTCCTTCAGGCGTTCAAAGAGGCGCTTGAAACGCCGGAGTCGTTGTAAATGGCGCTGGCCCTTCATCCGCTCACAAATCATCGTGTTCTTCAAATCGCCTATGTGGTCAACGACATCCGCGCGGCCGCCGCGCGCTGGACGGAGACGTTCGGGATCGGGCCGTTTTATCTCCTTGAGCGCCCCGAGGTCGGCGCGCCGCTCTATCGGGGCGCCCCGCAGGAGGTCGCGTTTTCGGCCGCTCTGGCGCAGGCCGGCGACGTGCATATCGAACTCATCGAACAACACTGCGACTCGCCGTCCTGCTATCGCGACCTCATTCCGAAAGGAAAAGAAGGCTTTCACCATATCGGGGTCATCGTGGAGGACTACGCGGCGGAAGTTGCGCGGTACGAAGCGATGGGCTTTCCGGTCGCCTCGAGCGGAACGTTCGGCCCGCTGAGCTTTTGTTATGTCGATACGTCCCCGGTGACGGGCGGCATGATCGAGGTCCTGGAAGATCTTCCGTTTATCCGGAATTATTTCGACCGCGTGCGCGCCGGCGCCGAAAGCTGGGACGGCTCTCGGCCGCTGCGCGATGCGAGCGAATTGACGGCGTGAACGGGGAGGCGCCGCCGGATGCGCCGCGCGTCACGCCCTTCGGCCCGGTCGTCCAGATTGCTTATCACGCGCCCGATATCGCGCGTGCTGCGGGCGAATGGCGCGCGCGCGGCGCGGGTCCGTTTTTCCTCATGGAGCATATCGCGCTGAGCCGCTGCGTCGTGCACGGAAAGCCCGCGGCGTTCGATCATTCATCGGCCTACGGCCAATGCGGCGACGTCATGATCGAATTGATCCGACAGAACGACGACGCGCCGTCGCCCGTGCGCGATCTTTTCGACGCACGCACGCCCGGGCTGCATCATCTCGCCGTCTTTGTTCCGACCCTTGACGATGCGTTGGCGGACGCCGAGGCGCGCGGCATGGCGTGCGCGTTGGATGCGACGACGCAGACCGGCGTGCGGTTCGCCATGGTCGATGCGCGGGCGGACTATGGCTGCATGCTCGAGTTTTACGCGCGCGATGCGGCGCTCGATCGTTTTTACGCGTTCGTTAAGCGCAAGGCGGCGGGGTGGGACGGCGCCGACCCGCTCCGGGTTCTGACGGCCTAACTCTTTGCAGCGGCGAGCGAGGCGTTGATTTCCGCTTGCGTCGGATTGCGGCGGAGCGTGAGCCCGCCGTTCACTTGCAAATTTTGTCCGGTCATGAAGCATTCGTCCGACGCGACGAATGAGACCGCCGCGGCGATATCGTCCGACGTGCCGATGCGGCCGAGCGGGTATTCTTTCTCGAACGCCTCCACCATGCCCGGCATGTCGGCGGCCTCTGCGGTCATCGGCGTTTTCGTGAAGCCGGGCGACACGGAGTTCGCCCGTACGCCATATCGTCCGTACTCATACGCGACGCACCGGACGACATGGTCGATCCCCGCTTTCGTTCCCATATACGCCGCATGGTGATTAAGAAGCACGCTCGCGGTCGCCGACGATATCTGAATGATGGACCCGCCGCCGGCCTTCATCGCCTCGGCGCAGGCTTGCAGGAAGAAAAACGGCCCCTTGAATTGTAGCGCCAACATCTGGTCGAGGTCGGCCTCGTCGGTTTTCTCAAAACGTTTGACGAGGCCCCAACCGGTGGCGTTGACCGCGACATGCGGGCCGCCGTGCTTTGAGCGCGCCGCGTCGACGAGCGCGTCGACGCCGGCTTTGTCAGTGATGTCGCAGAGCGCGTAGTCCCCGTCGATCTCTGCGGTGAAGCGCTTGAGCTCGTCTTCGTGGCGACCGGCGACGGTAACCTTGGCGCCGTCCGCATAGAGACGACGGGCGATCGCCTGGCCCATATTGTCCTTGCCGGCGGCGCCGAGGACGATTGCGGATTTTCCGTCTAACGCGTTCATCAACTTACCGTCCAGCGCTCACGGGTGGTGATTGAAGGCTGGGTCGGCGGCGGCGCGGTCGCCGCGTAGGTCAAGCGTTTTGAACATGCCCTCATCGAGGATTTGCGTCGCGATCTCGTTTTGGTTCCAGTCCATCACGACGCGCCGATGCGCGATTTTCCAGTCTTTGCCGCGCTTTTCGAGGCGGTCGACATAGCGCCCGCCATACCAGAAAACGTGGGGCACGCCGTCTACGGACGACCAGTCGAAACCGGAAAGGTAAGTCGAGCCGAAGATCTCTTCGACTTTCGCTTTCTCGCCGCGGACCCGATGGTAGGCGAAGAGATAGCTTTCCGTATACGCTTGGTCGCCGTCGATCTCCATATGGACGTTCATGATCGCGTGGACGGTCGCCTCGAACCAGGTCTGGATTTCGCGAATGATAAATTCGGCGAACTCCTGCGCCCCGCCGTTGAAGACACCGTGGTCGTCCTTTGCGTCGTCCCAATAGACCGACCGCATGGCGTCGACGTCGCACCGATCGAGCGCGCGGCAATAAGTCGTTAAGACGTGATAGATCCGCTTGCGATCGATCAGCTCCTGCAGCTCGGCGTCGTCGAAGTCGCGCGCGCTCATAGCCTCGCCCCTCAAGCGCCGGCGCGTTTGGGCGCGCCTAAAATGTCGTAAAAGCCGAGGTCCATTTCTTCGGACAGACAATCGAGGATCGCCGGCGCTAACCGATCATGGAAATCCGTTGTCTGATGGTATTGAAAGGCGTCGTCGTCGCTGAACGTGGCGATGCACAAATAGGTGTTTTCTTCGTCGCGCGCGCGGATGATCTCGTAGACGGGCGTCTCCGGCTCGTGTTTGTGCGTCAACTCCCGCAGTTCGATCTGTAAACGCTCAAATTCGGCGCGCTTTTCAGGCGCGACGACGAGCTTGGCGACGAAGGCGGTCATGGCGTTTCTCCTTCAGGCGACGTCTTGCCGGCCCGCGGCGAGCTCTTTGGCGATCCGGTCTTTGGC
>JBCCZS010000242.1:0-3854 GCA_039187035.1 Pseudomonadota bacterium
CTCGCGATCTGCGGCGTGCGGAGCAAGATGTATTTGACGATCGAGTCGCCGCCCGCGCCGGCCGGGGCGAGGACCTCGGCGGAATTGTTCAGAAGATCCAGCATTTGCAGGATCACGATGAAGAACGCCAAAAACAACACGAACCGGATCAAAAAGAGCCGGCCCACATAGGCGATGAACACACCCGTCGCGCCGAACATCGTTTACGCGTCTCCCGCGGTGGCCGGGGCGAGCGCCGGCCGGGGCCCTTTGGACGCCGCCGCCTCGTCGCCCGGGCCGGGGTTGGCGACGACGCGCACCGGCGGCGATTGCGTGCGCGTGAGCACCCGCGCCGTGCGCGCTTGGTCGATCGAGACGATATAGAGATAGGTGCTGACCGCAGCGAAGATTGCGAGAACGCCCCACATGGAGATGTAAGGCGTCAGACTCCCCGCGCCCGCGACGACCTGGCCCCATTCTTCCAGGACTTCATGGTAGACGATCAAGATCGCCATGCCGACGATCGGTTTGACGTTGGAGGTGCGCCGCCGTCCGGTGACGCCCATGGCGACCGCCAGCATCGGCATCACCAAAAACGTCAGCGGATGGATGATCCGCCAGTGCAGACCGGCGCGGTATTCGTACCATAACTCGTTCGTTTGCGGCCGGTCGCCGAAGACGACGGCGAGGATTTCGTCGAACGTCGCCTCGCGGTCGTCGCCGCCGCGCTCGCGGAAAACGCCGATGCCGGGGAGCGCGACGTCGAGGTCGAAGCTGTCGAACGCCAGCGCGTTCAGCTTTTCGCCGACGCTGTCGAGAAAGATGCGCCGGCCGTTTTCGAGTTCAAGCCGTAGGCTGGTGACGTCCGGGGAGGCGGTGATAAGCCCGCTTTCAGCGGAGATGAGGATCTTCGTGCCGTTGTCGCGGCGCTGTTCGAGATAGATGTCTTTTGCGCTGCGCGAGGCGGCGTCGACCGCGCCGAGCCGGATCGTGACGTCGTCGGTGATGTCGACGAACTCGCCCTGCGGGATCTTGATGCCGAGGGCGCCGCTCGTCACGTCGAAGCGGATTTGTTTGTACTGATACTGAGCGTAGGGCTGAATGTAGGAGACCAGCGCGAAGTCGAGCGCCATCAGAACGACGACCAAGCCGTAAACCGGCCGCAACAACCGCCCGAACGACGCGCCGGCGGACGTCAACGCGTCGAGTTCGCTCGACAGCGCCAAATTCCGAAAGGCGAGCATGATGCCCAAAAACGTGCCGAGCGGCAGCGCCAGGCCGAGATAATGCGGCAACAGGCTCGCCAGCATCCGCCAGACGACGTCGACCGGGCCTTGTTCGGCGATGACGAAGTCAAAGAGCCGCAGCATTTGCTCCAGCAATAGGAGCATCCCCGCGACGCAAAGCGCGAGGATGAGCGGCGTGGCGATCGCCCGCAGAATGTATCGGTCAATTAGCCCCATGGCTCTCGCTATGGTCGCCGGAAGGACGCTGCGAGACGCGCGCAAACGTTGCGCGCAGCGACGTGACCGCAGTCTCTAGCCAATTCCGTGCGCCGCGGCCAGCGCCGGGCGAACGGCCTGTCGAACGGCCCGTCGAACGGGGCGCCGAACGGGCCTCGTCGCCCGCCAATCCAGACGTCGCAACGAAGAGCCCGGCGTTCGCGGCCTGCGCCAGCGCGGCCTCGGCGGCGAGGACGGCCGCGACCGCGGCTTCCGACGCGCCGAGCGCCGGGGCGAGGGCGAGCCCTGCGCCGAGATAAGCGAGGTCTTGATTGGGGATCAGCGGCAACCGCGTGACGACGACGTTCACCGTCAAAATGATCGCCCACGCGCTAAGCGGCGCTTCGGGAACGGCGGCGGCGTAGCCGGCCCCTTGCAGGATCAAAATAAGCGCCATTCGGGCCGCGTGGACGGGAACCAGGCGTTTCGCCGCGGCGATCGGCATCGTGAGGATGCGACGCGCAAAAACCGCGATCACGAGCGCCGCGAGCGCCGCGACCGCTCCGGCGGCGGCGAACACGGCCCCGGCGCCGTTCGGCAGCACCGACAGCGCAACGGCGAGCCCGCCGGAAAGCGCCAGCCCGCCGAGCATGACGACGGTGAAAACGTTGGAGGTGAACGCCGACAAAATGTTGTTGTCTTTGACGCCGGCAAGGATCGCGCGGTCGCCGAGGGGCAGGCTTCGACGCGCCCAGAGGGTCAAGAAGCCCTCGCCGGAATAGCCGACGACGCCGAAATTATAGACGCGCTTGCGCAGAAAAACCGGGAAGCGCGTAACGAGCGAAACGCTCCAGATGCGCTCGTAAAGCGCCAGTTCCGAGAGGGGCAGCGTCAAAAAGCGGAGGACGAAAAAGCCGTAAAACCAAGGAGAGGTCGGCGCGGCGCGGATAATCTCAAACCAGCCGACCTGGGTGAGCCGAACGACGAGGTAGACCAGGATCGCGGCGAAGAGCGCGGCGCGTAGGACCTGTAGCGTTCGCGTAACGAACGGCCGATCACCGATATTGCGCGCTGCGGCGACGACGCGACGAAGAACATATCCGGCGTAGTGAGACGATCGTCCCGCGCGGTGGGCTGCGTCATCCGCCGCGGCGGCCATGCCGGTTAAAACGTACGCGCGGCCGAGACTTCGGCAAGGGCGGCGAGCGCGTCGCGATGGGTGTTGGCCGGCGCGCCGGCGAGATCGTCGAGGGCGCGCTCGGCGTAACGGCGGGCGCAGGCGAACGTATCCGCAAGGGCGTCGTTCGCGTCCAGTATGGCGCGCGCGCGCTCCAAGTCGCCGTCGCGTTGGCGGCCCTCGCCGAGGGTGCGGCGCCAAAAGTCTTTCTCTTCGGCCGTCGCACGGTCGAGCGCGTAGACGACGGGCAGCGTCATTTTGCCTTCGCGGAAATCGTCGCCGACATTTTTGCCGAGAGCGGACTCGTACCCGCCGTAATCGAGCGCGTCGTCGACCAGTTGGAAGGCGACGCCGAGATTGGCCCCGAAGCTCGCGAGCCGGTCGTGCACCGCGGCCCCGTCGACCGCGACGCGCGCCCCGACTTCCGCCGCTGCGGAGAACAACGCCGCCGTCTTCGCCTCGATGACCGCGAGATACATCTCGAAGGTCGTATCGACGTTCTTTTGCGTCGCAAGCTGCATCACTTCGCCTTCGGCGATGACGCCCGACGCACGCGACAAGACGCGCAAAACGTCGAGCTTGCCGACCGACACCATCAACTCGAACGCGCGCGAAAAAATAAAGTCGCCGACGAGGACGCTTTCTTTGTTCCCCCAAAGAATGTTCGCCGTCGTCAAGCCGCGACGCAGCTTCGAGCCGTCGACGACGTCGTCGTGGAGAAGCGTCGCCGCGTGGATGAGCTCGACGGTCGCGGCGAGCCGGACGTGGTCCTCGCCGTCATAGTCGAACATGCCCGCCGCGCTGAGCGTCAAGAGCGGGCGCACGCGCTTGCCGCCGGACTCCAACAGGTGGCCGGCCAATTCCGGAATCATCGACACCGGCGATTGGAGTTGATCGAGAATGACCTCGTTGACCCGCGCCAGATCGCGCTCGTTCAAACGGCGCAACCCCGCCGCGGCTTCGGCGAACGGGTCGGCGTCCGTACGGGTCGCGTCGGTCGTCCGTTGGTCTGACGCTGAAACGGCGCGCACAAAGTCTCCACGGATCATCGAGAAAAAGCCGCTCATCGCGACGTCTGCAAGGTGAGCTTTAGGCCCGATCCGGTCAAGGAGCGCAATCGCCGCGGACTGCGCAATCGCGCGGCGGGGCGTGAAAACCCGCGCGATCGGCACTATGTCCGTTCTCGCCCTTGACCGCACAATTCCGTGAACGATGCGGCGCGCCGCAAGGGCTTTGCGTTCCCCGGGAAACACGAG
>JBCCZS010000243.1:0-3815 GCA_039187035.1 Pseudomonadota bacterium
CGCGGTGATCAACAAAACCTGGGGAAAGCCCGTCAAGGCGAGCGCCATGAAGACGGACGCGACGGCCGGCAACGCCCAGCGCGACGCGCGCGCTTCGGCCATGATCGCCTGGAGACCGGCGTCGTCAAGCGCCGCGGCGCCGCGGCCGAACACGAAGACGCCGACGACCGCGACGACGACGACCGCGGAAATCGTCGCCGAAACCCACAAACGCAATGGCCCGTCGCGCCCTGAACGGTCCGCGAAGGCTCGCGCGGCGATGGATTTGAAAAACGCGACCATAACGCCCTACTTAGCCCGCCCCGGCGTCCCGGCACCCTCGCGGATCGCCTTAAGCGTCTAGCGTTACCGCGCGCCGGGGACCGGCGCAATTCACGGCGGCGCGGGGGACGCGGGCGCGCCGAGTTGCTGCTTCAACGCCTCAAGCGCGGCCGAGACCGTTTCGGCGCGCGGCCAATCGGGCGTTTGCCCCCGGAACCATGTGCCTTGCCGCTTCGCAAACCGCCGCGTGTTGCGTAGTGCGGCCTCCACCGCCTCATCCAACGCGATCTCGCCGCGCACATGCGCAATAAGCTCCGCCGCGCCGAGCGCCTTCATGACCGGGCGATCGGGGGCGTATCCGGCGCCGGCGAGCCGGCGGGCTTCATCCAGGGCCCCGGCGGCCATCATCGCGTCGAAACGCGCGTCGCATCGGGCGTAGAGCGCTGCGCGCGGCGGCTCCAAGACAATGCGGGCCGCCGGGCGCGGCGCGGCCGGCCGGCCGGCGGCCGCTTGGAAGTCGGACAGCGGCCGGCCGGTCGCCGCGTGAACGCTCCAGGCGCGCACGAGCCGTTGCGCGTCGCCCTGCGCGACGCGCGCCATCGACGGGTCGGCGGCGAGGACCTCCGCGTGGAACGCCGCCGCACCGAGGGCCGCGCGGCGCGCCTCGCCGTCACGTCGAACGGCCTCGGGAATTTCCGGGATCGGCGAGAGCCCGTCCGTCAGCGCGCGGAAATAAAGCCCCGTTCCGCCGACGACGATCGCCGGCCGGCCGCGCGCCGAGACGGCGCGGAGCGCAGCGCCCGCCATGCGCGCCCACCGCCCGGCCGAGCACGCGCTCGCCCCGGAGAGGACGCCGAACAGATGATGGCGCGCACGCGCCAGATCGTCCGTCCCCGGCCGAGCGGAAAGCACGTTGAGATCACGATAGACTTGCATCGCGTCCGCGTTCAGGATCTCGCCGTCGATTTGTTGCGCCAACGCCAGCGCGAGCGCCGACTTGCCGCCCGCAGTCGGCCCTGCGATAAGAACGATCCGGCTTGGGGTTTCCTCCGTCATCGGATGACAGATACCGCCCTCACCTTGATCTGCAACCCGGCGCGCCCGGCGCTGACGGCCGACGTCGTCGCCGCCGTGGAGGCCGCGCTCGCCCCCTTGGCGGCGGGCCGGCCGCACACGACGATCCTCCATGAGGGCGTCGCGGTCGACTGCCTTTTTGAGGCGCGCGCGCGGGGCGATGCGGCACGGGGCGATGCGGTACAGGGCGATGCGGCGCGGGCCGTTCGCGCGGCGCTGGGCGAGGCCCCGGTCGACGTCGTGGTCCAACCCGCGGCGGGGCGTCGGAAAGCGCTCCTCGTCGCCGATATGGATTCAACCATTATCGAGCAGGAATGCATCGACGAGATGGCCGACGCCCTCGGCCTGCGCGACGAAATCGCCGCGGTGACGGAGCGGGCGATGCGCGGCGAGCTCGACTTTGACGCGGCCCTAACCGAACGCGTCGCCAAGCTGCGCGGCCTTCCCCTCGCCGCCCTCGAAGAAACGTTCCGCACACGCATCACCTTAACGCCGGGCGCGAAAACGCTGACTGCGACGATGCGCGCGCACGGCGCCTTTTGCACCCTCGTTTCCGGCGGCTTTACCTTTTTCACCGAGCGCGTCGCCGCAGCGGCCGGTTTCGACGCGCACCAGGCGAACAAATTGGTCGTCGACGCAAACGGCGCGCTCGCCGGAACCGTCGAGGCCCCAATCTTGGGGCGCGACGCCAAACGCGCCGCGCTCATCGCTTACGCGGCCGACCGCGGTCTCGACCCGTCGCGCGCGCTCGCCGTCGGCGACGGGGCCAATGATCTGGCGATGATCGGCGCGGCCGGTATCGGCGTCGCCTTCCGCGCCAAGCCGAAAGTCGCCGACGCGGCCGATGCGCGGATCGATTGGGCGGACCTGACCGCGCTGTTGTATTTGCAAGGGTTTCCGGCGGCCGCGTTCGGTTGAGCGCCGCACGCACGCGCCCCCGCGCGCCGTCGGACGCTTACGGGCCGCGCGCGGCTTGTTACGGACGCAGCGTTTCCCATAGCTGCAGCTCGCCGCGCTGAACGTAGATCGGCACCGGGCCGCTGTTCAGGTTACGGAGCTTCTGCAGCTTCTTCGCCGCGGCTTCGGGGCGACGGATGCGCTCCCAACCGATCTCGATGATCACGTCGCCGGGCTTGAGAATGGTCGACGCCGGGCTGTTCGGATCGACGGCGGTCACCACCACGCCTTCCGTATTCTCCGGCAAGCCGAACGCTTCGCGTACGTCGCGCGTCGCTTGCGAGAGCGTGAGACCGGAGCTTTGCACCGCGCCGGGCCGTTGCGAGAGCGGCAACGAGGCTTGCATCTGGGTCTCGCGGCGGTCCACTTGGACGCGCAGGCGGACTTTTTTGCCGCCGCGCATGACGACCATCGGGGCGCTCGAGCCGACGGGCGTTTCCGCGACCGCGCGGGTCAAGTCGCGCACCGTGTCGACCGGGCGCTGATTGAACGAGATGATGATGTCTTTGGCCTGAACGCCGGCGGAAAGCGCCGGGCTGTTCGGGCGCACGACGGAGACGAGCGCGCCGCGCGGCTTGGAGAGGCCCGCCGAGCGCGCTTCCGACGGCGTGACTTCGTCAATGGAAACCCCCAGCCAGCCGCGGCGCGTCTCGCCGAACTCCAACAATTGCCGCACCACGAGCGCCGCCATGTCGGCCGGCACCGCAAAGCCGACGCCGACGGATCCGCCCGTTTGCGAGAAAATCGCCGTGTTGACGCCGATGACCTTGCCGTCGGTGTCGAACAGCGGGCCGCCGGAATTGCCGCGATTGATGGCCGCGTCGGTCTGAATGAAGTCGTCAAAGTCGCCGGCTTCGATGTCGCGGTTGCGCGCGGAAATAATGCCGACGGTGACCGAGCCGCCGAGGCCGAACGGATTGCCGACCGCGATGACCCAATCCCCGACCCGCGCGCCGTCGGAATCGCCGAACGCGACGAACGGCAATTTCTCGCCGCCGGTGTCGAGCTGCAGCACCGCGAGGTCCGTCTCCGGATCGCGCCCGCGCACCGTCGCTTTGAATTCGCGGCCGTCGTGCATCGTTACGGCGATCGCGTCGGCGTTCTCGATGACGTGGTTGTTGGTGACGACGATGCCGGACGCGTCGATGACGAAGCCGGAGCCAAGGGACGCCGCGCGTCGGCCGAATTTGCGTTGCAACGGCGCAAGCTCACCGGCGGCGCCGGCCCCGTTGGTGCGCAACGAGGACGAAATGTTGACGACGGCCGGCGTCAGCTCTTCGGCGATGTCGGCGAAACTGTCCGGGGCCGCGCCTCGGGCGGCTAATGCCGACGATGCGCCAGGGAGAAAGGCCCCCGCCGTCACCGCCGCGGCGACCGCCGCCGTCGCTCCGACAAGCCGGCTGTTCAAGCGCTTGCGCGTCATAATCCGCCTCTTTGCATCCCCGCCGCCCGCAGGCGTTTTCGCGAGTGAGCGTATCGTAATTAACCCGCTTGGCAAACGGCCGCGGCGCGCGCCGGCGCGC
>JBCCZS010000244.1:0-3786 GCA_039187035.1 Pseudomonadota bacterium
GCAAAATCACCGCCATGCTGCGCGAAGCCGGCGCGCGCGAGGTCCATATCCGCGTCGCGTGCCCGCCTATTCTTTATCCGGACTTTTACGGCATCAATACGCCGACGACGGCGCAATTGCTGGCCTCCGGCCGCAGCTTGGAAGAAGTCCGCGAAAAGATCGGGGCCGACAGCCTCGCCTTCTTGTCCCTCGACGGGCTTTACGAGGCGATCGGCAGCGGCCCGCGCGACAGCAAAGACCCGGCCTTCACCGACCATTGCTTCACCGGCGAATACCCGACGCGCCTCGTCGATCAGGAAGCCGCCGAACGCCACGCAATCATCGAGCAGCTTTCGTTCCTCGCCGAAACGAGCTGACTTGCGCGTCAGGCGTCGCCGCCGGGATAGCCGTGCAGCGAGGCGCGCGCCTTCGCCAGCCGATCGAGCGCGGCCAATTCTGCGAGTAAGGCCGGCATCAATCGCATCGGAACCATATTCGGCCCGTCGGACGGGGCCGCGTCCGGGTTCGGATGGGTCTCGATGAAGAGGCCGGCGACGCCGACCGCGAGCGCGGCGCGCGCCAGCGTCGGCACGAATTCGCGCCGCCCGCCGGACGCGCTTCCGCGCCCGCCAGGCTCCTGGACCGAGTGGGTCGCGTCGAAGACGACCGGGCAGCCGGTCTCCCGCGCCATCACGGGCAGACCGCGAAAGTCCGTCACGAGCGTGTTGTAGCCGAAGCTCGCCCCGCGCTCGGTCACCAGAATGTTCCGCGCGCCCGCGGCGGCGGCCTTGCGCACGACCGGTGCCATGTCCCACGGCGCGAGAAACTGGCCCTTTTTGATTTTCACCGGCCGGCCCGTCTCGGCGGCCGCGGCGATCAGATCCGTTTGGCGGCACAAAAACGCCGGGATCTGCAGCATGTCGACGACCTCGGCGACGGCGGCGCAATGGCCGCGCTCGTGCACGTCGGTCACGACCGGCAGGTTGAGGGTCTCGCGGATCTCCGCGAACACCGGCGTCGCCTCAGCGAGACCGACGCCGCGCAGCGCGTCGGCGCTCGTGCGGTTGGCCTTATCGAACGAGGTTTTATAGACGAGCCCGACCCCGGCCGCGGCGGCGATTTCTTTGAGGGCGGCGGCGCACTCCAGCGCGTGGGCGCGGCTTTCCATCGCGCAGGGGCCGGCGATGAGCGTCATCGGCGCCGTGTTGGCGAAACGCACCGCACCCGACCCGTCGCCCGCGTCGGCGCCGACCGCGACGTCGCTGTTCCAGTCGTTCATTGACGGCGCTCCCGTTTCGTTTTCTGTCCAAAGGGCGCGAAAGGCGCGCGTTTAGAGGACCTGCCGATCCATGGACGAAACTGTGCGCATCGCCAAGGACGTTATCGAGGCTGAAATCGACGGCTTGCGGCGCTTGCAAGAGACGCTCGGGCCCGCCTTCGTCGCAGCGACGGACCTTCTCGCCGGCGTCGAAGGCCGCATCGTCGTCACGGGCATGGGCAAATCGGGCCATGTCGGGCGCAAGATCGCGGCGACGTTCGCGTCGACCGGCGCGCCGTCGCTTTTTGTGCACCCCGGCGAGGCGAGCCACGGCGATCTCGGCATGATCGCGCGAGACGACGCGATCCTCGCGCTGTCGAAATCGGGTGAAACGGCCGAGCTGCGCGACGTGATTTCCCACGCGGCGCGCTTTTCGACGCCGATTTGCGCCATAACGGCCGACGCCGCGTCGAGCCTCGGCGCGGCCGCGACGGTCGTTCTCGTTTTACCGGACGCGCAGGAGGCGTGCGACGAAACGCGGGCCCCGACGACGTCGACGACGATGATGATGGCGATGGGCGACGCGCTCGCCGTTGCGCTTTTGCGCCGCAAAGGCTTTTCGGCCGACGATTTCCGGGGCTTCCACCCGGGCGGTTCGTTGGGCGCGGCGTTGCGCAAAGTCGCCGACCTCATGCGGGGCCCGGACGCCGCGCCGCTGGTTCCCGAGAACGCCCGCCTTGCGGAGGCCGTGCGCACGCTCAACGCGGGCGGGCTCGGCTGCGTCGGCGTCGTCGCGCCCGACGGCGTGCTGGTCGGCATGCTCACGGACGGCGACTTACGGCGCGGGTTCGCCCGCTTCGACGGGAGCGAGCCGGTCGGCTCCGTCATGACCCGCGATCCTCGCACGATCGCGCCGGACGCGCTCGCAGGCGAAGCGCTCGCGCTCCTCAGCGATCATAAAATAACGGCGTTATTTGTGGTTGAGAACGCAAAGCCGGTCGGCCTCGTCCACGTCCACGATTGCCTGACGACCGGCGTTCTTTAACGGCGGCGACGGCGAATGGAGGCGAGGCCCGAGCGTAAGGCCGGCTCGCCTTTGCCGAAATCGCGGCGATCGGCTTTTTGACCGGACGCGTCGTTGAAGGTCATGTCGGCCGGTCCCGCAGGCGCATCGTCGCCGGACGGCTCGCCTTCGAGTTCGGCATAGGCGGCCGCGGCGGCGTCGCCCGCCGCCGTTTCATGCCGGAACGCGTGCGGCGGCACCGACGCGCCTTCGACGCCGACCCCGGCGCGCTCAAGGCCGCTGCGCGCGCCCGTCGCGCTCAATTCGGCCTGGGCCGCAAGGCTGCGCATCTCGGCGGTCAGCGTCTCGGCCGATGCGTGCAAGGCGCGCGCTTCGGCGCGTGCGGCGGTCGCCGATTGGGCGGCCCGCGCGGCGGCGATCGCCAACGCCATCGTCAAGACGAAGAAAACAAAGGCCCCCATAAAGAGCCCGATTTGCGACATCAGCGCTTCATCGCCGCCGAAATCCGCTGAAAGAAAAACCCAAATAAGCTCGTCGAGCTGCATAGTCCGTCGCCCACAAAACTGCCCCGCACGGCGTTAACCTAACGGCTCCGCCCGATCCGGTCCAGCGGGGGCGGCGTATCTGCGGCATGACCGACGCCCCCGCGATCGCGTGGCTCCGCCGCGACCTCCGCCTCGCCGACAATCCCGCCCTCGCCGCAGCCGCCGCCGCCGGGGGGCCGACGATCGTCGTGTTCATTTTAGACGACGCGGCCGCCGACGCGCCGGGCGGCGCGGCCCGCTGGTGGCTCGACCGGTCGCTGCGGGCGCTGCGGCGGGCGCTCGGAAAGCGCGGCGGCGCGCTCGTATTGCGCCGCGGCGACACGACCGAAGAACTCCTTCGGCTCGTCGACGAGACCGGCGCGCAAGGCGTTTTCTGCAACCGTCGCTACGACCCGCACGGCGTCGCCGTCGACACGGCGCTGAAAGAAACGCTGAAAGCGCGGGGCGTCGCCGTAGAAAGCGCCAACGGCAATCTCTTGCGCGAGCCCTGGGAGCTGAAGACCGGCGGCGGCACGTTTTACAAGGTGTTCACGCCCATGTGGCGGGCGCTGCAAAAGGCCGGCCCCGCGCGCGAGGCGCCGGTCCCGGCGCCGAAGAAACTCGCCGCGCCGGCGACGCTTCCGGCGAGCGACGCTCTGGAGAACTGGGGCCTCGCGCCCGAGGACCCGAACTGGGCCGAAGAATTCGAAACCATCTGGACGCCGGGAGAGAAAGGCGCGCACGACCGATTGGACGGCTTTTTGGCGCAAGCCGTCTCCGGCTATGGCGACAACCGAAACCGGCCGGATTGTGAATCGACATCGCGCCTGTCGCCGCACCTCGCCTGGGGCGAGATCAGCCCGCTGACGATCTGGACGACGACCCGCGACGCGATTGCAGCCGGCGGCGCGCCGGAAGCCGACGCGTCGACGTTTTTGTCGGAGATCGCGTGGCGGGAGTTCTCTTATACGCTTCTGTTTCATCTGCCCGACCTCAAAGCC
>JBCCZS010000245.1:0-3777 GCA_039187035.1 Pseudomonadota bacterium
GTCACGAGAATGTCGCGGATCGGCTCGGCGTGCGCCTCGATCGCGGGCCAAAGCCCCAAGCGCCGAAAGAGCCGCGCGTTTGCGTAAGAGATCGCGGTGGTGCGCCCGTCGAAGCCCTCGGCGGTCATCGCGTCCCGGGGCGCGGCGTCGATGAGGACGCACGAAAACCCGGCGCGCGCGAGGGCCAATGCGGCGAGCCCGCCGGTCAGCCCGCCCCCCACGATCGCGACGTCGACGATCGCAATGTCGACGGCGGCGTCCAATGAAGTCGTCTCAGTCATGACGCGTATATCGGCGCTCCGCGCGGGCCGGTCCAGCGCCATGCGCCGCGGCGAAGAGACGTCGGCGCCGCCTTGCAGCTGCGAAGGAGCCGAAAGGCGCGAAGAGCACGCCGGCGCGCGGGATCGGCCGACGACGACAGAATATCGCGCAAAGCCCCGGCGCCGCGTCGCGAGGCGTGCGCGGCGGCGCCGCACCGCGAGCCTAGCGTATTGCATCGCAGCACCGGCGCCCGTAGCGTACAGCCGCGTCACACAACCGTCGCAAGCGGGGCCGCGCCATGAAGCTCGTTATCGCCGTCATCAAACCGCAAAAGCTCGACGCCGTGCGCGCGGCGCTGTCCGAGCAAGGCGTGACGGGCCTGACCGTCTCAGAAGTGCGCGGCTTCGGCCGACAGCGCGGGCACAAAGAGGTGTACCGCGGCGCGGAATACAATGTTGAGTTCGTCCCGAAGCTGAAGCTGGAGATCGCCGTACCGAGCGAGCGGGTGCCGGGGCTGTTGCCGGCGATCCGCGACGCGGCGGAAACCGGCGAGATCGGCGACGGCAAAATCTTCGTCCTCGACCTGCAAGAAGCCGTGCGCGTGCGCACCGGAGAAACCGGCCCCGCCGCGCTCTAACGGCGCCGTCACGACAATCGATAACAAGGGGGTGCGCCATGGCAGCGGCGCCGTTCGTTCGAGTTCTATTCGCAGCGGCGCCCGTCGCGTCGTTCGGCGCGTTCTTCGTCGGGGCCGCGCACGCGCAAGACGCGCCGGCCCAAGAAATTCAGCCCGCGGCCGAAGCCACCGTCGTCATCTTCAACACGCTGTTGTTTTTGATGTCGGGCATGGTCGTCATGTTCATGGCGGCCGGGTTTTGCATGCTCGAAGCGGGGATGGTGCGCGCCAAAAACGCGGCGACGATCTGCTTGAAGAACCTGTCGCTTTATGCGGTCGCCGGGCTCATGGTCTGGCTCCTCGGCTACAATATGATCTACGGGATCGAACCCGGCGGGCTTCTGGCGCCGTTCGCGTTTTTCTACCAGGGCGACGACGGCGACCCGGCCGGCCTCGGCTACGGCGCCTATTCCGACTGGTTTTTCCAGATGGTGTTCGTCGCGACGGCGGCCTCGATCGTTTCCGGGGCGCTCGCCGAACGCATCAAGCTGTTCCCGTTTCTCATCTTCGTCGCGATCTTGACGGGGATCGTCTACCCGATCGTCGCCTCTTGGGAATGGGGCAAAGGCTATCTCGACGCGGAATGGGATTTCGCCGACTTCGCCGGCTCGACGCTCGTCCATTCAACCGGCGGTTGGGCCGCCCTCGCCGGCGCGGTCGTCCTCGGCCCGCGCGCCGGCAAGTACGAAGGCGGGCGGGTGCACCCGATCCCGGGCTCTTCGCTGCCGCTCGCAACGCTTGGCGCGTTCATTCTCTGGCTCGGCTGGTTCGGGTTTAACGGCGGCTCGCAACTCGCCTTCGGGTCGATCGAGGACGCGTTCTCGGTCGCGAAAATCGTCGTCAACACCAATATGGCGGCCTGCGGCGGCGTCGTCGCCGCGCTTTTGATGACGCGGTTCAGCTACGGCAAAGTCGACTTAACGATCGTCATGAACAGCGCCATCGGCGGCCTCGTCGCCATTACCGCGCAGCCGCTGGAGCCGGCGATCTGGCAGGCGGTCCTGATCGGCGCGATGGGCGGCGTCATCGTCACCGTCACCGTGCCGCTCCTGGACCGAGCGCGCATCGACGACGTCGTCGGCGCGATCCCGGCGCATTTGTTTTGCGGGATTTGGGGCACGCTGATCGTGCCGTGGACCGAAGACGGCCCGACGTTTCTCGGTCAATTCGTCGGCGTCGTCATGGTCGGGGCGTTCGTCACCGCGATCAGCTTCCTGTTGTGGGCGGTGTTGCGGTTCACCATCGGCGTGCGCGCCGAGCCTGAACATGAAACCCTGGGGCTCGACAAATCCGAACTCGGCCTCGAAGCCTATCCGGAATTCGCCAAAGGCTGACGCCCGCCCCTCAAGGCTCGCCTCATTGCCGACGGTCTCCGCCCCATTGGTCCGGCGACGGATCGGCTGCGTAACAAAAGACGTGAGTACGTCGCGGCGCGCCGATCGACCAGCGTTTTGCGCCGCACCCTCCGGGTGGAGATTGGCGTCATCTCCCCCAATCGCGTTTCACCCGAGGGATCCGTCGACCGACGCAACGGTTCGGGCGTCGGCCGGTTGCCGTCTCATCTCCCGACTTAACGGCCCGCGGCGCGTCCGCGGGTTTTTTTCAACGGCGGCCCGGCGCGCTGCGTGAAATAGTCCAGCGTCTCGTCGTACGGGATGGAATAGGCCGTGCGCCAATCATGCATCGTGTCGGCGTTCAATAGCGTGCCGTCCGCATCCAGAATGAGGACCGTCGGCGTGCCCATCAATGTCGGGGCGCCGTAACGCGCGGCGAGATCGAGATTGCGGTCGCGGTCGCCGACGTCGATCCACACGCGCTCATAGCGCGCGGCGATCAATTCGGCGAGCGCCGGTTTGTCAAAATTCGCGGCGAGCCCCCGGCTGTCATGGCACCAGTTCGCGCCGAACACGAGCAAGACCCTTTTGCCGGTCAGCCGCGCCCGCGCAAAGGCGGCCTCGACATCGGCGGCCGCATCCCGCGTCTCATCGAACGGGCGGGGCTCGTCCGCATGGGTCTCTTCAGCGGCGTCGGCGGCAGTCGCCGCAACCGGTGTATCCATGGACGCAGCCACGCTTGCGCATCCCGCTAAGCTAACCGCCAGCGCGGCCCCTGCAGCAAGATGACTATGAACGGCGGCCATCGGAGACCGTCTTCTCGTCCAAATAGAGCTGGCCGCCGAGCTCCTTATATTTGACTGACATCTCTTCCATGCCCTCTTCAGAAAGACGTTCAAGGTCTTTCTTCTCATTGTCCGACAACCCGCCGGCATAGTCGCGCACGTCTTGCGTGATTTTCATCGAGCAGAATTTCGGGCCGCACATCGAACAGAAGTGCGCGACTTTGTGCGCCTCTTTCGGGAGGGTTTGATCGTGGAAGTCGCGTGCGGTTTCGGGATCCAGCGCGAGGTTGAACTGATCCTCCCATCGGAATTCAAAGCGTGCGCGCGATAGGGCGTCGTCGCGGATTTGCGCGGCCGGGTGGCCCTTGGCGAGATCGGCCGCGTGCGCGGCGAGCTTGTAGGTCACGACCCCGACCTTGACGTCGTCGCGGTCCGGCAGACCCAAATGCTCCTTAGGCGTCACATAACAGAGCATCGCCGTACCGAACCACCCGATCATGGCCGCGCCGATGCCCGACGTGATGTGGTCGTAGCCCGGCGCGATGTCGGTCGTCAGCGGCCCGAGCGTGTAAAACGGCGCCTCGCCGCAAACCGCGAGCTGCTTGTCCATATTGGCTTTGATCTTGTGCATCGGGACGTGGCCCGGCCCCTCGATCATCACCTGGCACCCTCTGTCCCAGGCGATCTTGGTCAACTCGCCGAGCGTCTCCAATTCGGCGAA
>JBCCZS010000246.1:0-3774 GCA_039187035.1 Pseudomonadota bacterium
GCCACGCCGACGCGCGCGGCTCGGACGAATTCAACCAAGCGCTTTCCGAGCGGCGGGCCCTTTCGGTGTCGAACTATCTCGCCGGCCAAGGCGTCGGCGGCCAGCGGCTGCGCGCGGTCGGCTTTGGCGAAACCCGCCCGATCGGCGACAACGGCACGGCCGCGGGCCAGGCGCTGAACCGCCGCGTCGAGATCGTCATCGACCCGATCGACAGCGCGTTTCCGCAGTAACGCGGTTTATCCCGAAAAGAACGGCCCGGCCCGGACCGACAACGGTCCGAGCCGGGCTTTTTTTTGCGCCCGACGCCTCGCCCCCTCGCCCATGCGCCGCGAGCAAGCGTTGCGCGCCCGGAACGGCGCGGCCCCGCTTGAGCCGAGCGCCGGGGTAAACCGCTTTTAAATAACCGCCGCTTATTGTCGGAATGAACGTCGTCGACGTTCGCTGAGCATCTTGATTGAGACGGTTGGCGGTTCACGATGAAGAAAAAAACGCGATATGGCGCGCCCGTCATGTTCGTCGCCGGCTTCACCGCGACGATCGTGTTGGCGGCCGCCCTGCACCAGGGCTTTCATCCGGAAACGGAAGTCTGGCTCGCGGCCATCGTCATCGCTTCGCTGATCCTGCATGGCGTCGCCGGCGCGAAAATCGCCCGCACCCGCGCGGAGATCGACATGCTGCGCCGCCTCGCCGACCGCATGAGCGAGGACCCCGGCGAGAGCGCCAAGAAAATCGCGCCGGCGCTGTCGCTCGACCGAAAAGATCTGTCCGAAGAGGACCGCGCGATGCTCGCGCGCTTGCGCGACGCGATCGACGCCAATCGGCTTGAGCTTTACCTGCAGCCGATCGTCTCCTTGCCGCAACGCAAGACGCGCTTTTACGAAGCCTTTTCGCGGCTGCGCGACTCGCGCGGCGAAACGTTGGTGCCGGGACAATATCTCGCCACCGCCGAACGCACGAACCGCATCGGGCTTATCGACAATCTCATCTTATTGCGGTGCGTCCAGTCGTTGCGCAAAATCGACGAAGCGGACGGCGCTTTCGCGGTCTTCTGCAACGTCTCGCCGGCTACGTTGTACGACACGGAATTTTTTCATCAGTTTGCAGAGTATCTTGCGGATAATGACGATCTCGCCCCGCGTATTGTCTTTGAGTTGACCTGGCCGGCCCTGCAATTGATGCATCCGCGCGTTGAGAAGAACGTTGCGGCGGTCGCCGCCATGGGCTTTGCGTTTTCGGTCGACCACGTTCAAACGCTGGCGTTCGACGTCGCGGCGTTGCGCGAGCGCAACGTTCGCTACGTCAAAGCCGATCGGAAATTGCTGGAAGCGGGAGGCGGTCCGACGCACGACGTCGCCGCCGCGTGCGCGCGTCTCGCCGAAGCCGGGATCGACATCATCGCCGAAAAAATCGAGAGCGACGCCGACCTGGAGGCCGTCGCGCATCTGCCGATCGACTTTGCGCAGGGCAATCTCTTCGGCCGCCCGCGCCGCGCGCGTTCCTACCTCACCGTCGCCGCGGCCGATCCGTCGTCGGACGCGCCGGGCGCGCAGCCGGAGACCGGCGGCCCCGGCGCGAAGGAAGAACTCGCCCGCGCCTCTTGAGGGTCGCACGCCGCCCGCGGGTTGACCGGTCGCCGGACGAGCCTTAACCGGGCGATGATGATCCCCGTACTCGACCGCTTCGCGCCGCTGGCGGCGGCTTACGACGCGCTTTTGTGCGACGCGTGGGGCGTTATTCACAACGGCGTCGACCTGTTTGACGGCGCCGCGGAGGCGATGCGGCGCTTCCGGGCCGAGCGGGGCCCCGTCGTCATCTTGACGAACGCGCCGCGCCCGTCCGCCGTCATCCCGCCGCAGTTGGACCGCCTCGGCCTGCCCCGCGACGCGTATGACGCAATCGTGACGTCCGGCGACGCGACGCGCGCGGCGATCGCGGCGCGTATCCCCGCACCCGCCTTTCGCCTGGGCCCCGCCAAAGACGAAGCGCTCTATGACGACCTCGACGTCGCGTTCGCGCCGATCGAAGAGGCCGGCTTTATCATCTGCACAGGTCTTTTTGACGACGTCGGCGACGCGCTTGAGGATTACGACGCCCTCCTCGACGATGCGGGCGCGCGCGGGTTGACGATGATTTGCGCCAATCCCGACATCGTCGTGAATTACGGCGGACGTCTGATCTATTGCGCCGGCGCGCTCGCCGAGCGCTATGCGGCCCGCGGCGGCGACGTCGTCTACGCCGGCAAACCGCACCCCCCGATTTACGACTTAGCGTTCGACAAGCTGAAAGAAGCGCGGGGCGAGGTCTCGCGCGTACTTGCGGTCGGAGACGGTTTGCAGACGGACATTCTGGGTGCAAATCACGCGCGGATCGACGCGGCGTACATCTTTGGGGCCGGCGGCGTCGGCGAACCCGGCGCCGCGGACGACCTTGAAAACGCGATCTCGGCGGCGCTTGACGGGGCCGGCGTGCGCGCCGTCGCCGCGCTTGAAAGGCTCGTCTGGTGAGCGCGGGCGCCGGCGAACGGCTCTTCGCCGCGATCGGGAACTTCGACGGGGTTCATCGCGGCCACCGCGCGCTTCTTGACGCGACGGCGACGGCGGCCCGCAGCGCCGACGCGGCGCTGGGCGCGGCGGTGTTCGAGCCCCATCCGCGGCGCTTCTTCCAACCGGACGCGCCGGCGTTTCTCTTGACGACGGCGGAAGAACGCGCGCGCCTTCTGAACGATGCAGGGGCGAGCCGTGTGCTGACGATCCCGTTCGACGCGCCGCTTGCGGCGATGACGCCGCGCGCGTTCGTGTTCGACATACTGCGCGAACGGCTGGGGCTTGCGGGCGTCGCCGCCGGGGCGGACTTCCGGTTCGGCAAGGATCGCGCCGGCGACGCGCAGGCGCTGGCGCGGCTCGCTGCGGAAGCGGGCCTTCAGGCGTTGATCGTCGATCCCGTCGCGGCGGCGGGCGCGGCGGACGACAAGATCGGTTCAAGCGCGGTGCGCGCGGCGTTGCGGGACGGCGCGCCGGATCGGGCGTGCGCGCTTCTCGGCCGGTCGTGGACGGTCTCCGGCGTCGTTCAGGAAGGCCGGCGGCTCGGCCGCACGCTCGGCTTTCCGACCGCCAATCTCGCCTTGGGCGACCTCGTCGAACCGAAATACGGCGTCTACGCCGTAACCGCCGATTGCGACGGAACGCGCTGCGCCGGCGTCGCTAATTTTGGGCGCCGCCCGACGCTCGGCGACACCGCGCCGCTCCTGGAAACGCATCTCTTCGACTTTGACGGCGACCTATATGGGCGGGCGCTGACGGTCGCCCTGGAGCACTTCATCCGGCCGGAGATGAAGTTCGACGGCGTTGAGGCATTGAAGAACCGCATCGCCGAAGACGTCGCCGCCGCGCGCGCCCTAATGGCGTGACGCGCGATTACGCCTGGAACGCCCGTGCGACGCTGACGGCCGCCGCTTTGGTCAACGGATCGAAGCCGCGCCCGAGCGCGGCGACGCAAAAGCGCCGCTGAAACGCCAAGAGCGCGGCCGCATGGTCGCCCGCCGGCGCGTCGTAGCCGATTTCGGTCAACGCATTCAGCGCGTCTTCATAGGTCACGTCGGGGTCGGGCGCGCCCGTGTAGGGTCCGATCGCGAGCCCCGCCTCGGCGAGACGCCCCCAGGGGAATAGCTCGCCGGGGTCTTCTTTGCGGCGCGGCGCAACATCGGAATGGCCGAGAACACGGGTCGCGCGGACGCCATGGCGCGCGGCGATCCCGGCGACGAGCGCCTCGACGGCC
>JBCCZS010000247.1:0-3767 GCA_039187035.1 Pseudomonadota bacterium
CGGAAATGGCGGGCCGGCTCTTCGACTTGCTCGGCGCCTGGGCGTTGATGCCGGATGACGCGCTCAACGCCGCGCTCCGCGACCTGGAAGGGACGGACGGGGCGCGCGGACCGACCGATCTCGCCGAAGCGCGCCGATTGTTCGCGCGGGCGCTTGAGACGCCGGGCGGACTGAAGATCCAAACGATCCACGCTTTTTGCGAAGCGGTGTTGCGGCGCTTTCCGCTCGAAGCCGGCGTCGCCCCCGGCTTTTCCGTTCTGGACGACGCCGACGCGCAAACGCTCGCCGCGGCCGCCGTGGACGCCGCCGCGAGACAGGCCGTTGTAACGGATGCGGACGAGCCGCCGCAAACGCGTCTGGCGCGCCGCATCGGACCGGAACGGGCGCGCGAACTCTTGGTGCAAGCGGTCGCAAGCCGGCAAACGCGCGACCGCCTCCTCGATCGCTGTGGCGGCTGGCCGGCGCTTACGGCGGCCGCCGCGGCGGCGTTGGGCGTCGACCCGTCTGCGCCCGGAGACGAAGCCGCGGCCCTCCATGCGGCGGCGTCGGTTCTGTCGCGCGCGGACGCCGAGCGCGCGCGCGCCGGCCTGCTGGCCGGCGGCAAGAAAGCGATCGACCGGGCGCAGGGCCCGCTTACGGCGTTCCTGCGGGCCGAAAGCGACGCGGCGAGACAACACGCCCTCAACGGCGCATTCCTCACCGAGAAAGGCGCGCCGCTTAAATCGCTCACGGACAAACAAGTCCAGGCCTTTGACCCGGGCCTCGACGAGTTGTTGAAGGGTGCGCAAGAGCGTTACGTCGCGGCGACGGACCGGTGGAAGGCTGCGCGCGTTTACGCCGACACGGCCGCGTACTTGTCGCTCGTCGAGCGCGCATCGGCGCGGTTTTCCGCGGCGAAAGCGGCGCGCGCGGCGCTTGATTTCGACGACATGGTCACACAGACGCGCCGCCTCCTCGCCGACCCGTCCTTAAGCGCGTGGGTCCTCTACAAGCTCGATGCGGGTCTCGACCATATCCTGCTCGACGAAGCCCAAGACACCAGCCCCGCGCAATGGGACGTCGTCGAAGCGCCGCTCGAGGAGTTTTTCTCCGGTGACGGACGAACGGCGAAGCCGCGGAGTTTCTTTGCGGTCGGCGACCAAAAGCAATCGATCTATTCGTTCCAGGGCGCGAGCGCGGGTCTGTTCGACGAAAAGCGCATCGACCTCGGCAAACGCATCGCGGCGTCGGGCGTCGACTACGCTCAGCCGTCGTTGGCCTTGTCGTTCCGGTCGACGGCGCCGGTTCTGGCCTTCGTCGACGCCGCGTTCGCCGACGACGACGCCGCGCTCGGCCTCGGCCTGAGCGACGGGCCGTTGCGGCATGCGGTGAAACGCGAAGGGGCGGCCGGCTCGGTCGCGCTTTGGCCGCTGACCCCGGCGCCCGACAAAGAGCCGCTCCAGGCGTGGGACGCGCCGGTCGACGCGCAATCGGCGAACAGCCCGACGGCGACGCTCTGCCGAACGCTCGCCGAGACGCTCGCCGGATGGTTCGCGCGCGGCGACCGGCTTGAAAGCGCGGGGCGGGCGCTCCGGCCCGACGACGTGCTCATCCTGGTGCAAAGCCGCGGAACGCTCTTCCGGGAATGCCTCTCGGCGCTTTCGCGCGCCGGCGTGCCGACGGCGGGGGCCGACCGCTTGCAATTGCTCGACGACGCCGCGGTGCTGGACTTATTGTCATACGCCCGCGCCGTTTTATCGCCTACGGACGATCTGGCGCTCGCCGAGACGCTCAAAAGCCCGTTCTTCGGCTTCGACGACGACGCGCTCTTCGCCGTCGCCTACGATCGACCGGGCTCGCTCGAAGCGGCGCTGGCGGCGTCGGCGCCGCAAACCCCTGCGCGGCGCGCCTACGAGGCGTTGATCGAGGCGCGGCGCATCGGCTTGCGGCAGGGCGCGTTCGCGTTTTTCTCGCACCTTTTGGAGAGCGGCGACCCGCCGGGTCGGCGTCGGCTCTACGCCCGCCTCGGCGCGCGCGCGGGCGAGCCGATCGACGAATTGCTCCGACAGGCGCTCGACTATGAGAACGCCCGCCCGCGCAGCCTCCAGGGCTTTGTGACGACGTTCTCCGCGCGCGGGGACGAAATCAAACGGGAGACCGAACAAAATGCGCCCGCAGTCCGGGTGATGACCGTCCACGGATCAAAAGGGCTCGAAGCGAACGTCGTCATTCTCCTCGACGCGCACCGACCGCCGCGCCCCGACGTCGGCCCGGCGATCGACGCGCCGGGACCGATCCCCGCGCCGATCTTCGTCGCCGGCAAGGACGCGCACCCCGACGCGATGCTGACGGCGCGCGAACGCGCGCTCGCGCTTAAGTATGAGGAGTACCGACGGCTCTTTTACGTCGCCGCGACCCGCGCCCGCGATCGGCTCGTCATTTGCGGGTTGGAAAGCGGTCGCAACAAAGACCCGCGCGGCAAAGCGACCGACCGCAAAACGTGGCACGCGCTCGCCGAAGACGCGTTCGATCGGCTGGAGGGCGATCCGCAGTTGCACGTCTCGTCGGCGCCCTTCGAGGCTTGGCCCGGCGCGGTGCGGCGATGCGCGCTACGCGGCGCGGCGAGCGTCGCGGCGGACGCCGCCGTTGCAACGGCCCCAAAGACGACCGGGCCGGCGCAACCAACGATGCCCGATTGGCTCTTCCGCCCGGCGCCGCCGGAAGCGCCGGCGCGGCGGGCGGCTCCCTCACGCCTCGCGGACGCTTATGAAGCGAACGACGGCGCGCCGTTCGACGCCCGTCCCGAACCGTCCGCCTAGTCGCCGGCGCACGCCGTCGATCGCTTCGTGCGCGGACGCGCCCTACACAAAGTGCTGGAGCTTTTGCCGGACGTGCCGGCCGCGGAGCGCGCCGAGGCGGCGGACCGGCTCATCGCACGCCACGCCCCGAACGTCGACGCGGAAGAACGCGGCCGTTGGCGCGACGAAGCGCTCGCCGTTTTGGCCGCGCCCGAGTTCGCGGCGGCCTTCGCGCCCGGCTCGCGCGCCGAAGTCGCGATCGCCGGCACGATCATGACGGCGGCCGGCCCCGTCGTCGTGAACGGTCAGATCGACCGGCTCGTCGTCGACGCGGCGGGCGTTTTCATCATCGACTACAAGACGAACCGCCCGCCGCCGGCCCGCGCCGAAGACGCGGGCGCGCACTATCTCGCTCAGATGGCCGCCTACCGCGCGCTGTTGCGCACACTCTATCCGGGACGGACCGTCCGCACGGCGCTTTTGTGGACGTTTGAGCCGCGGCTGATGGCGTTGCCGGACGCGTTGCTCAATCACGCTTTCGCGCGTGCGGGCCTTTAGGGCGACGCGCCGGTCTTGCGGCGCCGTCCGGCCGGCCTATTTTATCGGCTCGACGAACCGAGTGTAACGTGCGCACGGGCCGCCTGGCCCGCCCCAAAGCGCCGGAAAGGAGACTTCCCATGGCGACGACGACCATCACCGACGCGTCATTCGACGCCGACGTCATCAACGCCGACGGGCCCGTGCTTGTCGACTTCTGGGCCGAATGGTGCGGACCGTGTAAGCAGATCGGCCCGGCGCTTGAGGAACTGGCCGCCGATTACGGCGGCAAGCTGACGATCGCGAAACTGAATATCGACGACAATCCGGAAACGCCCGGCAAATTCGGCGTGCGCGGCATCCCGACCCTAATGATCTTCGACGGCGGCGAACTCAAAGCGACCAAAGTCGGCGCGGCGCCGAAATCGGCGATCGACGCCTGGATCAAACAAG
>JBCCZS010000248.1:0-3675 GCA_039187035.1 Pseudomonadota bacterium
CGCGTCGACGTGGCGGTCGAACCAGTCGTTGGCCGCCGGGCTTGCGGCGCAAACGAGCGGCCCCGCGAGGCCGACCCCCCCGACGACGTACGGCCAACGTTCGCCGAGCGACACGCCCGACGAGACGACACCGCACATATAGGCCCACATCGCGGCGAACCAGGTGACCGGCTTGAGGAGTTCGGCGACGGCGCCCGGCTGCGGAAGCCCGCGGCCGTCGGGCTGGGGGCCCGGCCCGCGATCCAAAACGATGTCGGTGTGCGCCATGCGCCGAAAGTAGAAACGGCGCAAAGGAGTGTCAATTTAAATTGACAACGGACGATGTAAATTTTGCGAGCTGCGGCTAGAGGGAGTCGTCGATCCCGAACCGCTTCAATTTCGAGTAAAGCCCCTGTCGGCTGAGCCCGAGGATTTCCGCCGCCGACGCGCGGTTGTCGTTGGCGATGTCGAGCGCCGTCTCGATACAGAGCTTTTCGATGAGATCGCTCGACTCGCGGACGATTTCTTTGAGCGGCATGCGGCCGACAAGGCCGGTGACCTGATCGACCGAACTCGGCAGCCCCTCGCCGAGGCGCGGCTCGGCCGCCATGCGCCGCGCCGTCGAGCGCACTGAAAAACCGAAGAGTTGCGAGTCGCCCGAGGGCGCCGCCACGGCCGCAACGTCGACGTCGCTCTCGCCGCCGAAGCGGTCGCGCATCACGGTCGCGAAATTGCGGATGACGCCGTAGGTGCGCAGGCTCGAAACGAGCATGTTGAGTTCGGTCGACGAGCGCCCGAGCCAATTGGCGACGTCGTCGCCGATCGCCTGCCGCTCGCCGACGAGTTGCGCCATTTTCAAAAACGACGCGTTCGCTGCCAAGACCCGTAGATCCGCGTTGGTGACGATCAAACCGTCCGGCAGGTGATCAATGATCGCTTCGAGCGCGCCGACGCCGGGACGGGTTTTGCGGTCGTCATTGGCGCCCGCCGGCGACAACCGGACGACGAGAAGCGCGCTGTCGTTCTGGAGAAACGCCGAGGCGACGACGCCGTAGCGCTCGCCGTTCGCGGCCGCCAAGCCGGCGGCTTCGGCGCGCCCGGACGAGGCGGCCCCGGCGACGAGGCGTTCGACGTCGCGGCGAGTTTTGGGGGTGAAGAGTTCGCCCAGCGAGCCCCCGACGAGCGCGTCCGGCGTCGTCTGCAACGCGCCGGCGGCGGCGGGATTGGCCTCCAAGACGGCCGTCGAATCGGCGTCGACGACAAGCACCGGCTCGGACATCGTCTCGAACAGGACGCGATACCGCGCTTCAGCCTCGCGAAGGCGCGAATACTCGCGCTCCAGGTCCTGGTGGGTCTCCATCAGCCGGCGTTGCAACGCGGCGACGGCGCGCAAATCGCGCCCGATAGCGACGAGGCGGTTGTCTTTGCCGGTGCTGACGGTCGCGTATTTGATCGGCACGTCGACGCCGCTGCTCGACGGGTGCGAGACTTGGCGCCATTTCACGTCACGTGCGCCGCGCGCTTTCAGGAGGTCTTCGATTTTCGGCTGGCTTTCGACGGTGACCGTGTCGATCCACGATTTGCCGCGCCATGCTGAGTCGTAGCCTTCTTTCGACAACTCGCCGGCGCCGAAAGCGATGTCTTTGATGACGCCGTCGTCGATGATCAACGCGACGTCGGCGGCCGCCGCGATCACTTTCGCGGTCGTGCCCGCGTCAAGATCCGCGAGAAACCGTTTCGGGCTCTTAAACGTCACTTCCTTGGCGTCGTTCGATGCCCGGCTTCCCATAGATTCTTTCGCTACGCTCAAAAAAAACCGCCGACTAACAATGCACTGCGGACTGCGCGAGCAAGATGTCCGCGATCGACGGGGCCCGCTGCGCGTCTTCCGCAAACGCGTCCGCGCCGCACCGGGCGGCGAGGTCCGGATCGTCGAGAAAGGCCTTGCCGCCGACCAGTACTTTGACGTCGGCGTTGCAAGAAGCGGCCCGCAGCGCCGCGATTTCGGCGGCGTAGGCGTCCGCGTGCCGCGCCTGCGCGCCGGAGAGACCGATAACGTCGAACGATTCGGCGCCGGCCAACGCGGACAACTCTCGGCATGCGGCCCCGGGCCGCGACGTGACGCGCCAATGAGCGCGTCTGAAAAACTCCGCGACGATGGCGAGGCCGAGCGCGTGTTCGTCGGCGCTGAACGAGCCGAGCAGGATGCGCCCCGCCCCCGCCTGGCGGCGGCCGGGGTGAAACGCGGGACTGCGCTCGCGCAAAACCTGGTGCAATCGGCACAAGCCGATGGTGACGTCGGTAAAGTCTTTTTCGTCCGCTTCCCACATGGCGCCCAGCGCCCGCGCGGTTTGCGGCAACAAATCAATGAGGAGATCGTCGAGGTTGACGCCGTCGCCGGCGAGCGCCTCGATAAATAGGCGCACGTCGTCCGGCGTCCCGTCGAGGACGGTTCGCAAAAACCGCTCATGATCGTCCGGCGTCAGCATGCGGCTTCCGTCATCCGGCTCTCTATGCGGCGCGGGCGCGCCGCCGCCCTGTTTGTGCGCGATCATGAGGCGCGGAACGAGCTCGCCTTCAATGGTCTCGCGCAGTTTTTGCGCCATTTCCGACTGTTTCGGGGAATTGCACCGAGACGTCAGCGTGCTGGCGAATTGGACCAAACCGGCCATGCCGGCGGCGCCGAACGGCGCTAAATCGCCGCCGTCGGCGACGCGATCCAAAGTTTCGCGCGCCGCACGCCGTTCCACAAGCCCAAAGTCAGCGTCACGATCAGCCGATAACCCGTCGCCTCGGGCGGCGTCGGTCCCCGGAGTCGCGTCTGGTGACGTCATAATAGACGCTCCGCGTTGCGCGTCGCCGTCACATGTCGCTTCGACGCCGCCTCGACTGCTCGACATCAACGGCCCGTCGTCGCAAGGCGCGACGCCCGGGGTGCGGCCCCGAAAGACCGCCCTCCGTCTGACTTCGCGAACCGGTCCGGTTCGCTCGTCGATACGCCTCAAGCATCGCTCGACGCGGGCGGCGATCAAGTCTCGACCGCCGTTCGCAGCGGACCAGCGTTCGAGGCGCCGGCGGAGCCGCAACATCTTTGTTGCAATGCACGTCTTCTTGTCGTTGAGCCGGCGCGACGTGCAAGGCCGCGTCGGAAACCCGTTTTACGGGCGCCGGCGGGCGCAATCGCCCTCGTGCGCGTCCGCGAGGTCACTTCGGTAAACTCTATCAAACGCACTTGAATGTCAATTCATATGGACGTCAATTTTGGTTGACACTTTTGCGCGTCAATCGTTACGATCGCCTTATCGGCTTAGGCCGCGTCGCCGTCAAACGCCGGCGCGCCGCGAGCGAAAGGCCGATCCGAAGAAGACGTGTTGGAGTGAAACGCCGAAGGCCCGGCACGTGGCCGTCAGTCCGTCTGTTTACGGATCGCACGGCCAGCGCTTGGGGGTGAAAACGCGACGTCAAAGCGCGCAAACGACCGCCTGCGCGAGCGCTGCGGGAATGACGGACGCCGTCTCAACGAATGGACGAGCCTGAGAGGCCGATGCTTTATACGGACGAACAAAGACGGCGGCGCGACGAAACGGTCTGGACGCTGGTCCAAGCCGTTCTAGCCCCGCTGCAGTTTCTCGTTTTTCTGATTAGTCTCGGGCTCGTCTTGCGCTACCTCGCGACGGGCGACGGGTACCTCGCCGC
>JBCCZS010000249.1:0-3672 GCA_039187035.1 Pseudomonadota bacterium
ATTTTCCGGCACAGGCGCGGGGCGTTGAGTTTTGAACTCCGTGTTTTGATTATTTTTATACGTACTTTATCGATAGAAAATTCGCCCCAGGATTAACCGATACGGCGTCCGCGCGAAAACCACGGAAAAGCCGATCCGATTTAGCGCCGACCGGCCCCAACCGTCTCTGCACCGACGCGCGCCATTCACCGCCTAAGCGACACCGCCTGTTGATGCGATCAGTCGCAAAGAAAGGCGACGCGTATAGCGTCAAACGCCGCCCAAGCCGCTTGAAGACGCGCGGCGTTTCGCCGTCGGCGATGAACTTCGGTAACGCCTCCGACTCTCGCGGCATGGCGCGATGCAGGCGGCGTGCACCTGGATAGCCGAGCCGATCCCGCCGATACGGCGACGCTGCGACAGGAAGCCGGCGCATAGCCGCCCTCACGGGCGACCTCGCCCCTATCCGAAAAGAGCGCATCGGCGCCGCCCCAACCCCTTAGCCCGCAAACGGACCGACGGTATTCTGCGCAAAATAGTGTGAAGTGGCGGAGGTGAGAACTGAAAGTTCGAAGCGGAGCTCGGAGGCCGTCGCACTATCAACCAGAGGAAAAAGATCGGCTCAGGCCGACAAAACACTAATGGTGGGCGCGGCTGGGTTCGAACCAGCGACCCCTACGGTGTGAACGTAGTGCTCTCCCGCTGAGCTACGCGCCCTTTGTTCCGACGGGCGCCGGGGCGGGCGCGTCGGAGGCGCGGAATAGACCGCCTCGCCGCGCGTGCGTCAATACGGCGGGCCCTTTATTGCGCGCCGGCGACCGCGGGCGGCTCGTTCCCAACGTCGACGCGCTCAACGAGGATTTGCTCGACGGGAACTTCCGTCTCGAACGGGCCGCCTTCGCCCGTCTCGACCGCGCCGATCGCGTCGACGACGTCCATGCCGGCGATCACTTGGCCGAAGACCGTGTAACCGTAGATCGGCCCGATCTCGTCGACTTTATGGTCGAGCTTGGCGTTGTCTTGCAGGTTGACGTACCATTGCGACGTCGCGCTGTTTGGATCGCTCGTGCGCGCCATCGCAAACGCTCCGCGTACGTTCTTCAGGCCGTTGTCGCCTTCATACGGCACGGCCGGGCGCGTCGCGCGTTCGTTGAAAAAGCGTGAATAACCGCCGCCCTGAATGACGTAGCCGGCGACGACCCGGTGGATGATGCTGCGATCATAATGGCCGGCGTTTGCATACTGAACGAAATTCTCAACCGTTTGCGGCGCGGCCGCCGGGTCGAGCGCGACGACGAAGTCGCCCTTTGACGTCTTTACGGTCGCATAGAGCGCCGCAGCGTCTTCAGCGCACGCCGGCGCGACCATCAATGCGGCGGCGATCAGGGTCGTAAGAACACGCATCAAGAGGCCTCCGTCTTCGCCGCCGCGGCAGCGCGTTTGTCATTGATCCAGGCGAGAAGCGCGTTTGTCGACGCGTCATGCGCGCCTGCAGGCGGAACGGCCCCGCCTTCGGCCGCGATCTCCGGCAGGAGTTTCTTGGCGAGTTCCTTGCCGAGTTCGACGCCCCATTGGTCGAACGAATTGACGCCCCACAAAACGCCTTGGCAGAAGATTTTATGCTCATAAAGCGCGACGAGCGCGCCGAGCGTCTTGGGCGTCAGGCGTTCCATCAAGATCGCATTCGACGGCCGTCCGCCCGGGAACGTTTTATGCGGCGCGAGGCGGTCGACGTCGGGTTCGGCGCGGCCGTCGCGGGTGAGATCCTCGCGCGCCTCAGCCTCGGTGCGCCCGACCATGAGGGCCTCGGGCTGGGCGAGGAAATTCGCCAACAGTTTCTCGTGATGGCCGGGTAGGCCCGACGCGTCGTGCGCGGCGGCGATGAAATCGGACGAAATGAGATCAACGCCCTGGTGCAGCAATTGATAGAACGCATGCTGACCGTTGGTGCCTGGCTCGCCGAAGATGACCGGCCCGGCCGGCGCTTTGAGCGGTTCGCCGTCCATTGCGACGCGCTTGCCGTTGGATTCCATGTCCGCCTGCTGAAGATAAGCGGCGAGGCGGTGGAGGTGTTGATCGTAGGGCAAGACGGCGTGGGCGCCCGCGCCTTCGAAATTGCGGTTCCACACGCCGGCGAGGGCCAGCGCGACCGGCATGTTGGCGCGCAGGGGCGCGGCGCGGAAGTGTTCGTCCATCGCATGGGCCCCGCGCAGCATGTCTTCGAATTTGTCGAAGCCGACTTGCAGCGCGATCGACAACCCGATTGCGGACCACATCGAAAAGCGCCCGCCGACCCAGTCCCAAAAGCGGAAGGTCGCGTCTTCCGCGATCCCGAAATCGGCGACGGCCGCGGCGTTCGTCGACAGGGCGACGAAATGCTTGGCGACGTCCGCCTCGCTCGCGCCGTGCGCACGCAGCCAGTCGCGGGCGCTTTTCGCGTTCGTCATGGTTTCTTGCGTGGTGAACGTTTTTGACGCGACGATGAAAAGCGTGCGCTCCGGATCGACCGCGCCGAGCACGTCCTCCAAATGGCGCCCGTCGACGTTAGAGACGAAATGCGTGCGCCGCCCCGGCAGCCAATAGGCGCGCAAGGCTTCCGTCGCCATCAAGGGCCCTAAGTCGGAGCCGCCGATGCCGATATTGACGACGGTGTCGAGCGGGCGATCCGTGCGGCCCGTGCGTCGCCCCGACGTCACGCCGCGCACGAAGGCGCCCATGCGCTCGCGCTCGGCGCGGGCGTCCTGGCCGGCGTCGCGCCCGTCGACGGAAAACGCGCGCATCGAGAAATCGCGCAACGCAACGTGAAGCACGGCGCGGCCTTCGGTTCCGTTGATCCGTTCGCCGGCGAACATGCGCCGGCGCGCGCCTTCAAGGTCGGCCGCTTCGGCGAGGCCGATCAGCGCGTCGACCGCGGCGTCGTCGAGCCGGTTTTTCGAATAGTCGAGATAGAGGCCCGCCGCCTCCAGGCTGTAGCGCCCGGCCCGACCCGGATCGCCTTCGAAAAGTCGGCGCAGGTGCACGCCTTTCAGCGCGTCATGGGCCCGGGCGACGGCGGCCCACGCGTCGGCCCTCGCGGTTTTCGATGCGGTCATGTCGGCGCCCCTGATCGCTCCCGCCGGGATTATGGCGAAGCCGGCGTTGCCGCGGTCATAAGGATTTTAGAGACGCGTCTCAACGGTCCTTAAAGCGCGCCCGCTAGGACGGCGCTCATGTTTGGGATGCGTATTATCCGCCCGGCGAGCCCGCCCTCCGGCGCCGCTCGCCTTCTCCATCGCGCCGCGTTCAACGTCTTGAGCGTTGCGGCGGTCGCGACCGTTATCGCCATGAAAACGCCCGCTGCAGACGCGCCGGGGCCGATCGCCTCGCTCGCAGAAACCGAGTAGCGCCGACGCCGACTAGCCGCGCGCGGCCCCGAGGACGGTCGGCCCGGTCTCGGCGATCGCGTCGCGCAACGCGTTTTCCGTCAGCGGCAAGGCGAAAACGCGCGGGGGCCCCTGCGGCGGGAAGTAAACATAAAGCGGCACCCCGGCGGCCCCGAAGCGGGCGAGCGCTGCGGTGATCGCCGGGTCGCGGCGCGTCCAGTCGGCGACCATGAACGTAACGTCGGCGGCCTCAAAGACGGCCGCAAGGCGCGGGCGCGAAAAGAGCGTTGCTTTGTTGACTTGGCAAGTGACGCACCAGGCGGCGGTGAAG
>JBCCZS010000250.1:0-3636 GCA_039187035.1 Pseudomonadota bacterium
GCGCGCGCCTTGTTGCGGGCGAACTGGAACCTCTATGACGGGGGCCGCGCGCGCGCGCAGGCAAAACAGCTCTTCGCCCGGTTCAAAGAAAACGAGCAGCGCATCGCTCAGGCGCGCAACGATCTGAAGCAAGAAGCCTCGAACATCCTCGCTGTCCTGCGGACGAGCAACGACAAGCGGGCGATCTTCGAGGAGCAAGTCGATTCCAGCGCGCGGGTCATCGATCTCTATTTCAAACAGTTCGAGGCCGGACGGCGCACGCTTTTGGAATTGCTGGACGCGCAAGCCGACTATGCGCTCGCCCGCGAGCAGAGCATCGCCAATCTTTACGAAAACTTGTCGGCGTCGTTCGCGTCGTTGCGTTTCCAGAACCGTTTAACGTTCGCCCTCGCCGACGAATGGTCGATTGATCCGGACGCGGCGATTGACGAGGGGTTCGCGCCCGACGCGCCTTAGCGCGCGAGCGACGCGGATTTGATGAACCGTCATGACCGAAATTTTCCTTCTCGTTAAGCATATGCACGAACGCCCTGTTCACTACGCACGAGTAACGGTGCCGGGTGGTGCGAGCTCCCGCTCGCGCGCGCGCCGTCGTGCGTGCGCGCCTGAGTGCGGCGGGGCGGCGCGGTCGGTCGAGGCGTTGCGTTAGTCATGGCGGATACGGATCAAAAAACCGGCGCTGTTCAAGCCGCGGACGCGACGCTAAGCGCGCCGGCGGCCAACGACACCGTGCTTATTGAAAAGCCGGCCGAAGGCGAGCAAGTCGCCGTCCGCGTCGCCGGAAAGAAAGCGGTCTTCGACTTTGATCTCGCCGACGTCGAGATCGAGTTGGTCGACGTCGACATTATCTTGCGGTTTCCGGACGGGGCGAAAATCATCCTCCTCGAAGCGGGGCTTGATTTTGTCACGGACGAGTCGATCGTTCTATCCTTCAACGACGGGATCGTTTCGGCGCAGGCGCTGCTCGCCAAAGTGGGCGAGGTCAAAGCCTCCGAAATCGTCGAGGTCGAATTCTCGTCCGAAGAAGACGAGGGCGGCAACACCGCCGACGATCCCGAGAAAGAGAATGTCAAAGTCGTCGAGATCGTCGAGGTCGTCGTTGAGGACGTGGCGCCGAAATCGGCCGAACTCGACGCGGTCGACGAAAACCCGGGCGACAGCGAAGCCGTCCAGGAACGCTCGAACGTTGAGGAAAACCTCGCGCAGCAAAACAACAAGTTCAAAACGACCGAGGAAGCCGCGGCCCCGAGCACGGACACCGAATCGTCCGTATTCGACCTCGGCGTCTCCGACATCGACATTCGCCTCTTCGGGATCACCGAACAAACGACGACGGCCCTCGACACCGGCGGCGTCCAGATTTTCGGCGCCACGGCGATCGAACCCGCCGACGTCGATCCGAGCTTCGGGGCGCAATTCGCAACGGAGACGATCGCCGGCACGGACCAATCGGATCTGATCTACGCGGATAGCCCGGTGCTGGCCCCGACGGGAACCTCGGCGCGGGTGTTCGAGATCACCGTCTCGATCCCGTTCGAAGGGTTCACGCCGACCTCCGCGACCATCACCGGCTTGCCGGACGGCTGGTCGGTTCTAAACGCCGACGCCGGCGGCGACGGTTTGACGTTCGCCGCCGACCCCGACAATCCGTTCGTCCTCAGCGCGCAGATCGTCTACGAACTCGCCGATACGCAGGGCGATCCGGACCCGAACGGTTTCTTTGAGACGACGACGTTTTCCTTGACCTATGACGTCGTCGACGCGAACGGCAATGTCGGCACCACGACGGCGAGTGCGCAGATCAGCCAGCGCGAGGTGCGTTCGGCGGAAGACACGATCTTCCAGGACTTTCTCACCGGGGAGGACGTGGTCGTCCTCGCCGTCAATCCGCCTGGAAACAATATCTCGGCGGGCGGCGGCGACGACACGATTATCGGCGCCGTCGGCGTCGACTTCGTGGACGGGGGCGCCGGTTCCGATTTTCTCGGCTACGAGACGTCCAACGCGGCCGTAACGATCGACCTCGGGGCGGGCTCGGCGAGCGGCGGTTACGCCGAAGGCGACACCTTCACGGGCATTGAAAACCTCCTCGGATCGACGTTCGACGACGCGCTGACCGGCGACGCCGGCGACAACATTTTGATCGGCCTTGCCGGCGCGGACCGGCTCGACGGCGCCGGCGGTTCGGACACGGCCTCCTACGCCGGGTCGGCCGAAGCGGTGACGCTCAATCTCGGCTCGGGGATTTTCCTCGGCGGCGACGCGCAAGGCGACACGCTCTTCAATATTGAAAACCTCACCGGCTCGTCCTTCGCCGATACGTTGATCGGCGACGCCGGCGCGAACCGACTGTCCGGCGCTGACGGCGACGATACGCTTGTCGGCGCCGCCGGCGCGGATACCCTCGACGGCGGCGCGGGCCGCGACGTCGCCGACTATTCCGGCGCGGGCGCCGCGGTCGGCGTCGACATGACCGGCGGGCCGGGCTTTGCCGGCGAGGCGACGGGCGACGTCATCCTCAACGTCGAAGACGTCATCGGCAGCGCCTTCGGCGATACGGTGTTCGGCGGGGCCGAAGACAACCTCTTGCGCGGCGAAGGCGGCGCCGACCTTTTACGCGGCGGCGACGGCGCCGACACGGTCGAGGGCGGCGAGGGCGACGACACGATCGGCGGCGGCTTCGGCGCCGACGTCCTCTCGGGCGGCGCCGGCGTCGACACGGCGGACTTCGGCGATCTCGATACCGCGGTGGACGCGAGCCTCGCAACGCGCACCGCAAGCGCGGCCGGCAATGTCGACACGTTGCAGGGCGTTGAAAACCTGACCGGTACGCGCTTTGCGGACACGCTTGAAGGCGACGGCGCCGCGAACCTTCTCACCGGCGCCGAAGGGTCCGACACGCTGACCGGCGGCGCCGGCGCGGATACGCTCGACGGCGGCGCCGGGGACGACCTTGTCGACTACGGACAATCGCTGGCGGCCGTGCTCGTCGATCTCGTCGCGCAAACCGCGAGCGGCGGCGACGCGGACGGCGACGTCATTCTCAGCATTGAGGGCGTTTCCGGTTCGGACTTCGCCGATACGCTCCTTGGCGACGCCGGCGACAATTTGCTTCTCGGTCAGGGCGGCGACGACGTGCTTCTCGGGGCCGCCGGGGCTGACACGATCGACGGCGGCGACGGCGTCGACACGATTGATTTCGAGACGTCCGCGGCGGCGGTGACGATCAACCTCGCCTTGGAATTCGGCCAAGGCGGCGACGCGGAAGGCGACGTCTTCACGGCCATCGAAAACGTGGTCGGCACAAACTTCGACGACCAGCTCATCGGCGACACCGCGAACAACCGCCTGGAAGGCCTCGCGGGCGACGACACGCTCGAAGGCGGGGTCGGCGCGGACACGTTGTTCGGCGGCGCCGGCTTCGACTTCGCGGATTATGCAGGGGCCGGAACGTCCGTCGTCATCGATTTGTCGTCCGGGACCGGGGCCGGCGGCGACGCGAACGGCGACGTCTTGCTCGACATTGAAGGCCTTCGCGGGTCGGCCTTCGCCGACACGCTCGTCGGCGGCGTCGCCGCCAACATCATTTCCGGGGCCGGCGGCGCCGACCGTCTCGCCGGCGGGGGCGGCGCCGAC
>JBCCZS010000251.1:0-3631 GCA_039187035.1 Pseudomonadota bacterium
GCGACGTGCCTGTCGGTGCTCACCGACGGCCCGAGTTTCCAGGGCTCGGCCGAGAACTTGCGCGCCGCGCGCGCCGCGACGTCCCTGCCGATTTTGCGCAAGGACTTCACGATCGATCCGTATCAGATCGCCGAAGCGCGCGCCTGGGGCGCCGACGCGATCTTGTTGATCATGGCCTGCCTCGACGTGGCCCGCGCCCGCGAGTTGGAAGCCGCCGCGCACGGCTACGGTCTCGACGTCCTCGCCGAGTGCCACGACCGCAGCGAGCTCGACCAAGCGCTGCAGCTCGAAACGCCGTTGATCGGCGTCAACAATCGCGATCTGCGCACATTCGAGACGACGCTGCGCACGACCGTCGACCTCGCCGCCGCCGTCCCCGGGGACCGGCTCCTCGTCAGCGAAAGCGGCATTGCGAGCCCCGCCGACATCGCGTCCTTACGCGCGGCCGGGGCGAAGGCGTTCCTCGTCGGGGAAACGCTGATGCGCCAACCCGATGTTGAAGCGGCGACGCGCACGCTTTTGAGCCCGCCGGAACCGCGTCCCGCCTGAACGCCTCGGCGCCCGCCCCGGCCTTTTCGAGCCTCCCCGGCCATTTCGAGCAATGCCGGCGAGCGGCCCCGTCAATGCCGGAAGCCTCAAGAAAAAGAACGGCTTGGCGTTGACGGATGCGAAAGAACAATCCTAGAACATAATCGCAACGTTCCCGACTTGTTTCGCGCATCGAAAGAACGCGGCCGACCCGGCGGGAAGCGCCATTTGAGGAGACGTCCATGTTGACGAAGAAGCAGCAGGAGCTGCTCGCCTTCATCGACGACAGGCTGAGCGCCAGCGGCGTGTCGCCGTCGTTTGAAGAAATGAAACAAGCGCTCGGCTTGCGGTCGAAATCCGGCGTGCACCGATTGATCACCGCGCTGGAAGAACGCGGCTTTATCCGTCGTTTGCCGAACCGCGCGCGTGCGCTTGAGGTCGTGCGCAAACCGGGCGACGCCCCGGCGGCGCCGGTCGCGACGGCGGGTCCGACCGCGGCGCGCGCCGGCTTGTCGGTGGTCACCGGCGGCGCGCCGGCGCGGCCCGAACCCCCGCGCGCCCCGCTCGCGCCGGAGACGATCGATTTACCGGTCTTGGGTCGGATTGCGGCGGGGACGCCGATCGAGGCGATCCAACATGAAGTCGACCGGTTCGCCGCGCCCAGCGCGCTTGTGGGAACCGGCGACCACTACATTCTTGAGGTCCAGGGCGAGTCGATGATCGAAGCTGGCATCCATGACGGCGATCTTGCGATTATCCAGCGCCGCGACGACGCGCCGACCGGCGACATCGTCGTGGCCCTCGTCGACGGCGAGGAAGCGACGCTGAAACGCCTGCGCAAAAAAGGCGCCTCGGTCGCGCTCGAAGCGGCGAACCCGGCGTTCGAAACGCGCATCTACGGCGCCGAACGCGTCGCCGTTCAGGGGCGGCTCGTCGGCTTGATGCGCCGCTATTGAGGCTCTTCTCGTTGCGTCCACGGGCGCGCGCCGCGCACGTCCGCGACGCTCTTGATGCGGATCGATCCAGTTTTTCGGTCGCGCCAGATTGCGCGGGCCCCGTCATTCCAGGCGTCGCGGCGGTCGACGAGCCGGGCTGAGCATGCCTGGTCTTGGCGGCGCGTCACCGGGTATAGGGCGACGACAAGATCGGCGCGCGCGCAGTCTTCGGCGATCCCGTCGGGCGCCGCCGAGACCGCGACGACCGGGCGGCCCGGCAAGACGCACCCCAAGGGATCGCAGGCGGCGACGTCCGCAAACTTCGGCGCGGCCGCACGGTCGGCCCCGATTAATTCGCGCCAAGCGCCGGCTTCAAAGCGCGTCCGACGCGGGGTGAACAGCGCGACGCCGCGCGGGATCGCCTCGCCGCCGCCAACCCCGTCGGCGCCAAGGTCGGCGTCGACCGCGTCATCGGCGCCTTCCGCTACAACGACGCCGACATTCGTTCCGTCGCGCGATACGAACGCCAACGGCGCGGGGACGCTCGCCGCCCAAAGCGCGGCGATCGGCAGGCTCAGCAACCCAAGCCATCGCCAGGCGGCGCTCTGTACGCACAGCCACAGACCGCCGATCGTCAGTATTAAGAGCGCGGCAAGCGGCCATTGCGGCGCCAATGCTGCAGCCCCGGGCGCGGACGAAACGGCGCGCGCGACGATCAAAACGGCGTCCATGCCGGCGGCCGACGCGCGCCAGGCAAACGCGTCGAGGCCTACGGGCGTCAGCGCTAGGCCGACAATCGCGCACGGCATGATCCAAAACCCCATGACGGGCATCGCCGCGAGGTTCGCCGGCAAGCTGTAAAGCGCGGTGCGGTGGAAATGAAACAACGCGAACGGCGCGGTTGCGACCGCCGCCAGCGTGTCGGTCGCGGCGAGCCCGACTGCATAACGCCTGAGGCGACCGAGCGGCCCGGCGTCCCCTCGATAACGCGGCGATCCGGTGTCCCGCGCACGCGCCCACTCATAGCCGGCGATTAACGCGGTGACCGCGGCGAACGACATTTGAAAGCCGGGGTGCAAGAGCGCTTCGGGCGTCGTGATGAGAATGATCAGCGCCGCGAGCGCGACGTTGCGCAACGACAAGGCGCGCCGGTCGGCGAGGACGGCGATTAAAAAAATCGCCGTCATCACGAACGCCCGCCTGGCCGACCATCCGCCTCCGGACAACAGCAAATAGCCGAAGCCGGCGGCGAGCGCGGCGAGCGCCGCCCATTTTTTGATCGGTTGCGTCAGCGCCACGATCTCGGCCCGCGCGAGCGCCGCGCGCACGCCGAAAAATATCAGCCCCGTCGCGAGGCCCATATGGAGCCCTGAGATCGCCAAAAGATGCGCAAGGCCCGAATCGCGCAGCGCGTCCTCGGCTTCTTGCGTGACCGCGCCGCGCTTTCCGGTGACGACCGCCGCGACGATACCGCCGCCCTCGCTCGTCGCAACGCTCGTGATGCGCCTGGCGAGCCGCGTGCGCAACGCCTCGATCGCCGATCCGGCGCGCACCGATGGTCCGTACCCCGCCTCTTGGGCCGTCGCGAGCCGTTTCGGCGGCGCGACGGCGTACCCGACGCCGCCGATGCGCATAAAGTACAAATAGCGCGCAAAATCGAACGCCCCGGGCGCGACGGGCGGCGGCGGCGGCGAGAGGCCGGCGCGGATTTCGACGCGATCCCCGGGGACGACGTCGAAGTCGGCGCCCCGCCAGGTCAAGCGGATCCGCGCGGGCAACGCGTCTTCGTCCAAGCCGCGGATCGTCTCCGGGGCCACGACGAGGCGGCGGTTGCGCGCGCCCTCGTCGACGGAGACGAGCCGACCAACGACGGCGCGCGGCGAAAGCTCGCGCGCGATTTGCGGCGCGCCGACGGCGTCGGTTCGCGCGTCCGCCGCCCAAAAGCCGAGGCCGACGAGCGCCAGGCAAACGGCGCCGGCGCGCGCAAGGCCCGACGTCGCAATAAGCCGCAGCGCGACGCCGACGGCCACGACGGCCGGCCCCGACGCGGCGGCGGGCTCGGCTTTGAGCGAAAAATACACACCGACGCCGAGGGCGACCGCCGCCGGCGACCAGTAAAACGCGCGGTCGGCGTCTGCGGCGGCGCACGCCCGAAGCCATCGCACGAC
>JBCCZS010000252.1:0-3621 GCA_039187035.1 Pseudomonadota bacterium
CGCGCGCGGTCGGTTCCTAGGTCCTTGCGGGAACGGCCGCAGGCCGAATTCTCTCGCCGGCTTCCTGGCGCGCCGCGGCGCGACGGGGTATGTTTCGCAACCGATTACGGGGCGACGAGGGGGCGACGATATGGATCGCATGGTGCTTGGCGTAGCGGCGGCCGCCTTGGCGACGGGGCTGGCGGTCAGCGAATGGGCCCGTTTCGACCAAGCCAAAACCGCCCGCGCGCGCGAGGAGGCCTTGCGCGCTGATCTGTCGCTGACCCGCGACCAGGCGGACGCCGCGCTTTCCGCGGTCATACCGGCCGACGTCGTCGCGGATGCGGACGCCTCGGTCTACCTCGTCATGGTCGACGGAACGCCCGCGGGCACCGCCTTCGTCGTCAATCGCGAGCGCGGGCTCCTCGCGACGGCCGCCCACGTCGTCGCGGGGGTCAAGTATGACGACGCCGCTCGGCCCGTGGAGGTCCTGAACCAATTCAGCGGCAAACGCCTCAAGGTCGCCGCCGGGCGCGCGCATGTCGGGTTCGGGGCCTTCCGGCGCGCGGTCGAGGCGCACCAGCCCTTGCGCGGCGACCGGCCGTTGACGCGGCCCGTGGCGGTCGGCGTTGAGGAAACGCCGTTCGACGTCGCCGTCCTGGTCGTCGACCCGCGCGATCCGCAGACCGGCGCGAACATTCTCGGCCCAGCCCTGCCGATCGCCGCCGACGCGGACCTCGAAGCGATGAAACCCGGCGATCCGATAGCGGTTCTCGGCTTTCCGGCCGATCGCGTCGGATCCGGCCAGCTGCCGTTTTCGGCCGACAGCCGCGCCGAACGCGGGGTCGTCGCGGCCCTTGTCGCGCCCGTCGACACGGCCGACCGCCCGCGCGATCCGGAAATCGCCAATCTCATCATACACCGCATGGCGACCGCCGGCGGCAGCAGCGGAAGCCCGCTCTTGAACGCTAAAGGCGAAGTCGTCGGCGTTCATACGCACGGGCACGCGGGGCCCGGTTCGAACGGCGACGGGCTCGCCCAACGCGCCGACGTCGTGCGCGATCTCCTCGAGCCGCTCCGTGAAGACACGCGCCTCGCGACGTTGTTCCGGCCGGCCTGGCGCGAGCGCCTAGCGGCGTGGCCGAAAGCGGCGGACGTCCTGCCCTGGTCGTTGTTCATGGCGCAAACGGCGCCGGAAACGGCCGAAAAGACCTTGTTCGACGATCTCGCGGCCGACGCCGAACCGCCCTTCGAAGCCTTCTCCGAAGAGGCCTACTTTTCAGCCGCGACGAAGGAATATCTGGTCCTCGCGCCGGACCTGCCGAACGATCCCGCCGCCCGCAACCGCCGGGTCTCCGGGGCGGTGACCGCGGGAACGCGCCCGGCCTTCGAAATTCGCCGCTCGGGCCAGTATTACGAGCGCTGGTTCAAAGCCGACCCCGCCAAGCACGTGACCATTTACGCGTTCGACTACGCGGTGAACCGGCAGGCCGGGTATTGCCGCGTCGACGGCTATTGGCGGCGCAAGGGCGAGGAAGCCTTACAGCTCGTGCGCGGGCGCGGGGCCTTCCGGCTGCACCTCGCGCCGGCCGCCGAGGAACCGGCCGACGTCCAGGTCGTATTCCGGCGCGCCGCCGATTGCGATCCGGTCAGCCGGACGTTCACCGTCGGCGCGCTCGCCTGGGCGCCGGACGAGCCGGCGAGCGCCGAGCCGGACCACGGCGCCGCGGGCGACGCGATCGCCGCGGCCGCGACCGCGCCGCGCGCTGCGTTCCGACGGGTTTCCTGCGCCGTCGACGGCTCGGACCTTTACAAATGCGGCGACGGCGCGCCGACCCTCATCGCCGTCAGTCAAGTCCACGCCGGCCCCGCGACGCTGGGCGCGCTCCCGACGGGCGATATGATGAACGCCGCACCCGGCGAACCGGCGCGTGACCCGGCGCGCTGAACGCCGCCCGGCGCCGGGTTTGCAGCGGCTTGAATTCCGGTAGAACCGCGACCCGCCGGGTTATGCAGCGTTCAGGGTAAGGCCATGTCGATACGCCAGGGATTTTTCGTCGCCGCGTTAGGCGCGTTCGCCGTCGTCGCGCTCCTCGCGGCCGTCATCATCGTGCGCACGGTGAACTACGGGAGCGTCGCGCCGGCCTATGCGCCCGTCACCTTGCCGCAAACGCCGCCGATCGACACGCAGCGGGCCGCTGAGCACCTTGGCGAGGCCATCCGCATCCAGACGATCACGCGCCGCGCGATCGATCCGGTCGAAGGCGAAGAGGGCCCGTGGCTCGCCCTCCATACCTGGCTGGAAGAGACCTACCCCGCCGCCCACGCCGCCATGACCCGCGAGCTGATCCCCGGCGGCATGACGCTTCTTTACACCTGGGCGGGGTCGGATCCCGCGCTCGACCCCATCTTGTTGATGGCGCACCAGGACGTCGTGCCGGTCGTCGACGAAGCGGCGTGGGACCATCCGCCGTTCGACGGCGTCGTCGCCGACGGGTTCGTCCACGGGCGCGGCGCGGTCGACGACAAAGGCTCGCTCGTGATGTTGATGGAGGCGGCGGACGCGCTCGCCGCATCAGGGTTCGCGCCGCGCCGCACGGTGCATTTTCTCTTCGGGCACAATGAAGAAGTCTCGGGCTCGGGCGCGAGGTCCGGCGTGAGGCTCCTCGCCGAACGCGGCGTCAACCCGGCGTTCGCGCTCGACGAAGGCATTATGGGCGTTGCGGACAATCCGATCACCAACAAACCCGTGGCGCTCATCGGCGTTGCGGAAAAAGGCTATTTGACGGTGGAGATCGTCGCGCGCGGAACCGGCGGCCACTCGTCCATGCCGCCGCCCGAAAGCGCGCTCGTGCGCCTGTCGCGCGCCGTCGTCGCGCTTGAAGAAAATCAGATGCCGGCGCATTTCGATTGGCCGCCTTTAAGCGCGTTTTTCAGCGAAGCGTCGAAGGACATGCCGTTTGCGTTCCGACTTGCCCTCGCCAACACGTGGGCGTTCGGCGGCGTCATCCGCAGCGAAATGGAAAAGACCGGCGAGGCCAACGCCGTCCTGCGCACGACGGCCGCGCCGACGGTCGCGGAAGCCTCGCCGAAGGAAAACATCCTGCCGCAATCGGCGCGCGCGCTCATCAATTTCCGGGTCCATCCGCTGGACGACGCCGACGCGGTTGTCGCGCATGTGCGCCGCGTCACGAAAGACATTCCGGGTCTGGAAATCACGACGCAGCGAAACGTGATCAACACGCCCGGCGGCGCCGCCGTGTCGGCCACGGACAATCGTGCGTTCGCAACGCTTGCGGCGGTGGCGGCGGAAACGGCCCCCGGCGCGCCGGTTACGCCGTTTCTCGTCCTCGCCGCGACGGACGGCCGCCACGCCGAAGCCATCGCAAAAGACGTCTACCGCTACTTGCCCATGGTTGCGACGGCCGAGGAGATCGCCGGCATCCACGCTGCGAACGAACGCTTGTCGGTCGCCAATGTCGGCCGCATGACGCGCGGCTACGCTGCGTTGATTCTGGCGATGGACTCAGAAGACTGACCCGGATCTAGTCGCCAAAATTGGTTTTAGTAGAATTACTAAATGATGCAAGCAGCGTAACAAATCGGCGAAGTACTAAATATTTCCGACCGAATATTGAAAAG
>JBCCZS010000253.1:0-3619 GCA_039187035.1 Pseudomonadota bacterium
AGAACGCGGCGTAAAAGTCGTGCTCGCCGTCAACAAAATCGACAAGATCCCCCGGCCGAAAGTCCTGCCGCTGATCGCTGAATTCGACGCTGCGGGGATCGTCGAGACGGCGTTTCTCGTGTCGGCGACACGCGGCGACGGGCTCGACGATATGATGACGCATCTGACCGCGGGCGCGCCGGCGGGGCCGTGGCTTTATCCGGAAGATCAGCTTTCGGATATTTCCGACCGGCTGATGGCCGCCGAACTCACCCGCGAAAAGCTCTATCTGCGCCTCCATCAGGAATTGCCGTACGAGACGACCGTCGAGACCGACGAATGGCGCCGGACGGGCAAGGGCGCCTTGCGTGTCGAGCAGACGATTTACGTGGCCCGCGACGGACAAAAAGGCATCGTCCTCGGCAAAGGCGGGGCGACGCTGAAGGCGATCGGCGCGGCTGCGCGCGAAGAACTGGGCGCCTTGCTCGGCGAGGACGTGCACTTATTCGTTCACGTGAAAGTCCGCGAGAACTGGGCCGAAGAGGGCGCGCGGTATCGCCGGATGGGTCTCGACATTGTTGATTGATCAAATGACGGAGCGCCGGGCAGGATGAAGACCGTCGAGGTGTCGACCTATTTGGACGCCGAGCCCGCCGTCGTGTTCGAGCACGCCAAGCGTCCCGCGCTGCTGCAATTCGTTTCGAGGGGCTTTTTGCGCTTTAAGCCGCTGGAGCCGACGGCCTTTCCGGAGGTTTGGGCGCCCGGGGCCTACCGCGTCGCCATGCATTGGAAAGGCTTTCTGCCGCTCGGTTGGCAGGTCATCGGCATCGAAATCCCGCCCGTCGACGGTGAAACCTACCGTCTGCGGGACAACGGACATGGGCCGAACGTCGCCGTCTGGGACCACATGGTCGAGATTTCGCCGGAAGGGCGGGGCGCGCGCTATGTCGATCGGCTGCGTCTCGACGCCGGGGCGATGACGCCGGCGACGGCGCTCTTTGCGCGGCGGTTCTATACGCATCGCCAGAAGCGATGGCGTTTATTGGTCTCGCGAAATTTCGATTACGGATCATGAGCGCGCCGTTGTCCGAACGGCGGCCGGCGCCCGTGCTATGCGCCGTTGCGGACGTGCGCTGAGTGGACGCGTACTGATGGAATTCACCGACCAAGCCGTGGTCTTGCACGCGCGCGCCCATGGCGAGAGCCACGCGGTCGCGGATCTCTTCACCGAAGCGCACGGGCGGTGGGCCGGCCTCGTCTATGGCGGCCAGGGGCGCAAACAAACGCCCGTGCTCCAGCCGGGCAACGCGGTTTACGTGACCTGGCGCGGGCGCGGCGGCGACAGCCTCGGCCATTTCACGTTGGAACTCGGCGAGGCCCGCGCCGCCGCGGCGCTCCATGACCGGCTCGCGCTCGAAGCGTTGACCGGCGCCTGCGCGACGGCGCTCGCGTGCCTCACCGAGCGCGAAGCGCAAACGCCGGTTTACCGCGCGATGACGGTCGTCCTCGACGCCGTCGATGACCCGGAGGTGTGGCCCGCCCTCATGGCGCGGTGGGAGATCGGTCTCCTCGCCGCGCTCGGCTTCGGGCTTGCGCTTGACCGGTGCGCGGCGACGGGGCGGCGCGACGACCTCGTTTACGTCTCGCCGAAATCCGGCGCCGCCGTCAGCGCCGATGCGGGCGCGCCTTATGCGGATAAATTGTTCCGTCTGCCGTCGTTTCTCGGCGGGGTGGGCGAGGCCGGTCCGGAAGACGGGGCCGACGCGCTCAAGCTGACGGCGTATTTTCTGGAGACGCGGCTGCTTCATCCGGTGAACGCCGAATTGCCGGAGGCGCGTCGCCGATTGCCGGAGCGCCTCGCGGCGCGCGCGCGTGCAGGGCTTGAATGACGGCGCTCAGCGTATGGTCGGCGAAGGCGCGCGCATCCGCGTCGGGCGCCAAACCGAAATAGCCTTTCGGGCCGTGGTGGGTCATGGCCCCGATGATTTGCTTTTCGATTTTGCCGTCCTTACGCGCTTTGTTCCACAAGGAATGGCGGAACACGGACCAGCGTTCGGGAAAAATCACGGCGCCCACTTTCTGTAGACGGTCGCGCCCGCCGACGAATTGGCGCACGCTGCGGACCGCGTCGAGCCCGGGGTCCGAGGCCATCACGCCGCCGAGCGCGATCAGATCGATCGGCGCGCCCAGCGCGGGCCGCAGATAGGCGCTCGCCCCGAGGCCGACCTGCGCGCCGCCGGAAAAACAGATAATCGTCACCGGAACGCCCGATCCGCGGACATAGCCGCGCGCTTCCAGCGCGTCGACGATCACCTCGCTGACTCCGAGATTGAAAATCGGCCCGTAGCGATGGTCGGCCGAGACGAGCACTTGCGCGAAGTTCCGGAAGTTGGCGAGCGCCGCAAAAACGCCGCGCGTGTTTTTGCGCGTCAGCAAGGCGCGCCGCCAAAACCGGTCGAACCGACGCGCGGCGCCGAGAAGCGGCAGGCCGGACGGGGCGTACGGAAAAATGTCGCTGATGATGACGGCGTCCGGCTCGCTCGCTCGCAGGGCGTCGATGAAGCGCGCTTCCTGGTAGGCCAGATGATCGCCGGAAATCGACGACACGCCGGAAAGGTAGACGACGAATAACCGCGCCGGAGCGGCTTGCGCCGAGGGCGTTTGCGGCGCCGGCGGCAATTCGTCCGTGTCGTCCTCGTTCCAGCCGGCCCACCAACTCATCGATTCGATCGGCGCGAGCGAGATCGCCGCGACGAGCGCAAAGAGCGCGACGCTGACCGCGAGCGAGACGGTTGACGCGATCATGGCTCCTCGCGCTCCGTGCGGACGTGCCCGAACCGATGCAGCAATTGCTCCGGCGTCAGATCAAGGCCGGAGCCGGAGACGAGGCGACGCAAGCGGCGCAGCGGCGCCCGCAGAAGGCGCGAGATGAGCGTGCGCGCTAAAAACGCCGCGAGCCAGCCGGCGAGCCCCACAATCCCCGCCGCCGCGAGCGGCACGCCCGTCGCCGCATGGAGGCCGAAGATGACGCTGGTCATCATCCACGCGTCGAGGAACTGCGAGATCCCCTGGCCGAAATAGGGGGCGATTGCGAACACCCCGAATAGGCGCGGCGCGTAACTCATCGCGATCACTGTAAACAGGCCCGCATAGCCGGCGTGCAACACGTCGGCGCGCGCGAGCGGCGCAACCGCCATCACCGCAAGCCCCCAAACGAGGGCCTGCAACAGGTAAATCCCGCCCGTGTAGGCAAGGCTCGCCGCGAAACGGTAAATCGGCGCGCGGTTCAAAACGAGGATGACGCTTTGGCCGGCCATCTCCGAAACGCCTGCGAGAAACGCGATCAACAATGCCGGGGCGAGCGCGCCGGCCGTCGAGGCGGCGTCGAAATACGCGCCGCTCGACAAGGCGAGGGCCCCCTCCGCGAGTTGGCCCGCGCGGCTGAGAAGGGTTAACGGCGGGTCGTAAAGCGCCATCGCCCGGCTCGGATCCTTCGTTTCGCGCCGGCCGCGCCTCGGCCGACCCTTTGAATATAAGGCGGTTTTCGCCGGCGGCGACAGGCGCTGGCGACGCGCGCGAAACCTGATATGAGCGCCGCCATGCCGAAAAAGACCAAGACCCCGCCGCCGCCGCCGCCGGA
>JBCCZS010000254.1:0-3569 GCA_039187035.1 Pseudomonadota bacterium
CTTGCTGGTCGACATCGGCCAATCGTCGACGAAGCGGATATGGCGCGGGATCTTGAAGCGCGCCAATTTGCCGTCACAATGGCGAATGAGGTCGTCCGGTTCCGCGCTCGCCTCGTCCTTCAGTTTGACGAACGCGGCGGCGACTTCTTCATACCGATCGTCCGGCGCGCCGACGACTTGCGCCAGCTCGACGGCCGGGTGGGCGTTCAAAACCGATTCGATTTCGGCGGCGGCCACGTTTTCCCCGCCGACCTTGAGCATGTCTTTGGTCCGGCCGTGGAACATCATCTGCCCGCCCGCGTCGAGCGAGCCGAGATCGCCTGTATGCAGCCACCCCTCCGAATCGATCGCTTCGGCGGTTTTTTCCGCATCCTTATAATAACCGGTCAGCATGCCGGGGCCGCGTATGCAAATCTCGCCCTGTTCGTCGACGCCGCACGGGGCCCCGGTTTCGATGTTCAGAATTTTCAGGTCCCATCCGTCCAGCGGAACGCCGAGCCGCGACGTGCGCGTCTCGTGGGCGTCGGAAAGGCGGCTCGTCGTCACCGTGCCGGACGCCTCGGTCAACCCGTAGGTGCCGACTTGGATCGTGTGCGGCATGGCTTTGCAAATAGCGTCTTTAATCGCGGCCGGCTGCACGCCGAGATTCGAGTTCATCAACCGCACGCGCGATAAATCCGTTTGCGGAAAAGACGGATGGTTGATGAGATCCTGCATGATCGTCACGAACGACGGATACGTCATCGTGGCGCGTTCGCGTTCCAACATCTCAAGCGCGAGCCCCGCCTCAAAATGCGGGATGGTGAGGTACGCGCCGCCGACGTCGAAGACGGCGACCATCGGTAAAATGCCGGCGATATGGAAGATCGGCAGCGGCGACCAGAAGCGGTCCGCGGCCGTCATTTCATAGCGATTGCGGCCGAGTGCGCGGCTGTTGGAGACGATCGCGCTATGCGGGATCATGCAGCCTTTCGGGTTCGACGTGGTGCCGGACGTATAAAGAATAAGGCCGAGATCGCTCGGTTTGACGGCGTCGATCCGGGCGTCGAGCGCCGCGTCGTCGATCGTGTCGGCGAGGCGCGCAACGTCGCCTTGGTCGAGGAGGCCGTCATGGCCGCCGGCGCCGGTGACGACGACGCTTTTGAGGAGCGGCGCGCCGGCGACCCGCAATTCCTGGCCGTCCGCGTTTTCCGATAGGTCGGGAAACGCCGCGTTCAGCCGCCCGATGAAGTCGACGGCGTCCGCAACCTTATCGGTCGTGACGAGCGAGGCGAGATCGGCGTTCTCAATGAGATAAGCGAGTTCGGCCGGGGCGTACCGCGCGTTGATCGGCACGCCCGCCGCGCCGGCGAGCGCCGCGCCAAAGAGCGCCTCGACGAACTCCGGTTGCGTGGTCATGAGAAGGCCGACTTTCGCTCCCGGCTCGACGCCGAGCGCGATAAAGGCCTTCGCCCACGTGCGCGCATTCGATAGGAGCGTCGCATAGCTTTGGCGGCTGTCGGGAAAGACGAGCGCGTCGGCGTCGGGCCGCGCCTGCGCCGCGGCGATGAGCAAATCGCTAAGCGTCAATACGGCATCCGGATCGCGCATTCCGTCTCCTTCCTATCTCGGCCAGATCTGGGGTCGATCAGGTTGCGGGGGCTAGGCCTTCAGCGGGTCGAGATATTCGCGCTCCCAACCGCCGTCGATGCAGTCGATCATGGCTGGCGCGATTTCTTTGAAATGCGCCGAGGCTTGGTGGGCTTCTTCGGCGGCGTGGTCCGCAAACGATTCGATGACCGCGAACGCATTGTCCTCACGCAAACGATAGAATCGGTAGAGAAGCGCGCCGGGCTCGTTGGCCGCCACCGCCTTTTCCATGCGCTCGCACGCGTCGATAAAGGCGGCCTCTTTTTCCGGGTGGATTTTCATCCGCGCGATAAACGTCAAGGCCATGCGTTCGCTCTCCGATGCGTTGCGGGACGGTCGCGCCGTCGCGCGTCGTCAGACATCGCATCGGATCCGGGAAAACGTCAATAAAAAACAGACACGTCGGATTGTTTTTGTGCGGCGCAATACGGTTTGGCATGTGTTGCATTTATGACAAGCAGGCATTCCGTTCCGGGATTAATGGGTTTTCCGCGTGTTGCGCGGCTTTAAAAAAACAAGCATGGTTGACTGTAAATTCGGCGCGAAGCATGCCAGTGCGACACAAGAAATGGGTCGCGAGTGAGGGCCGAGGCGCGCTTCGCCAAGACCGAAATCGCTATCAACAGCGCCCGTCGACGCCGACGCGGCGTTTTCGCGTACAGGAAGTCGGGCGCCCATAAAGACGCCCAGGGAGGGTCTACAATGTCTACTCGCGTTTCGTTCAAAAACCTGTTGTCGGTCGGCGCGGCGCCGGTTGCGGTGCAAGCCGCGCTCGCCGGTTTCGGCTTCGCGATGGCGCCGGCGGGCGCGCATGCGCAGACCGATGAGATCATCGTTCAGGCGACTCGCCGGGAAACGTCCTTGCAGGAAACGCCGGTCGCGGTGACGGCGCTCGACGACAACACGATTGAAACGGTCAACCCGCGCGATTTGGGCGACATCGCGCAATTGGTGCCGAACTTCTCGGCGGCGAAAATCACGGGCTTTAACGCCGCGTCCTTCGCCATTCGCGGCGCGGCGCAGACCGACATTATTGTTTATTCCGAGCCGCAAGTGGGCGTGACGCTCGACGACTTCGTCGTGCCGCACGTGCAAACCCAGCTGCTTGACTTGTTCGACGTTGAACAGGTCGAGGTTCTGCGCGGCCCGCAAGGCACGCTGTTCGGCAAAAATACGACCGCGGGCGTCGTCAACCTGCGCACCAAACAGCCGATCCTGAACGAAACGTCGGCCGAAGCCCGGTTCCAATTCGGCTCGTTCGATCGCTTTGAAGCGCGGGGCGCGATCAACATCCCCGTGGGCGAAAACGCGGCCCTGCGCGTGGCGACGCTTTATCAGAAGTCGGACGGCTTTTACCGCAACGGCGCTGCGTTCGGCCCGGTGCCGGGGTCGGACGCGACGGGGCAGGGCGACAATCGGCGCCTCGGCGGCGAGGACGTCATCAGCGCGCGCGCGAAATTACGCTGGGAGCCGACGGACACGTTCGACGCGACGCTGCAGTATGAGTTGATCCGAGACAACTCCGACACCGTTCCGTCAGTGAACGAAACCCCGACGGACCCGGGGGCCGGGTTCGCCTTCACCGGTCTCGGGTTTACGGAGGATCCGGGCGATCCGTTGGATAATGCGGGGATCACCTCGGAGGCGGCGACCGGCGTCGACATCAATCTGCTCGACGGCCACCAGGTCGACGTGAACGGCTACTATCTGAATATGAATTGGGAGCTTGCGGAAAACGTCACGTTGAAATCGATCACCGGTTTCCGCGATCAAGCCTCGCAGCTGCCGAGCAACTATGTCGGCGAGGTCGGCCCGATCTCTCTGTTCGACGCCAATCGCGCCGACGAGCGCGAAACGTTTCAGCAGGAAATTCGGCTTAATTGGCAGGCCACCGATCAACTCGATTTCGTGTTCGGCGGCTTCTACCAGGAAAACGACAC
>JBCCZS010000255.1:0-3568 GCA_039187035.1 Pseudomonadota bacterium
CGCCGGGGGCTTCCTGCGCTAAGCGTGCGCCGAGACTTTTGCGCAGGCCGTAAACGCTCTTGCCGTCGATAAACGAATCCGGACGCGAAAAATAAATCAGTTCAAAAATGCAGGGTCTCGGATGGGACGGCGCCGGGACCGCCTCGCGGCTCTCGACCGTTCCGTCGTCGCGGCAGATCACGGCCTCGCCGGGCGCGATGTCGCGCACGAAGTCGGCGCCGATGAGCGACAACGCGCACGTCTCGGAGGCGAGGACGGCTTTGCCGTCGAGTTTGCCGAGGACGAGCGGTCGGATGCCGACCGGGTCGCGCGCGCCGATTAGGCCTTCCGGCGTCAACACCGTCAGCGCGTAGGCGCCTTCGACCTGGCGCAGGCTGTCGATGACGCGGTCGACGAAGGACGGCTGGGAGGAACGCGCGGCGAGCTGCAGGAACAGTTCGGAATCCGACGTCGACTGAAAAATGCACCCTTCGCTCACGAGCTCGGCGCGTAGCGTCACGGCGTTCGTCAGGTTGCCGTTATGGGCGATGGCGATGCCCCCGCGCGCAAGGTCGGCGTAAAGCGGTTGGACGTTGCGCAGAACGGTCTCGCCTTGCGTCGAATACCGCGTGTGGCCGATTGCGAAGGGGCCCTTGAGGCGCTCGATCGCGGCGGCGTCGCTAAATAATTCGGACACGAGGCCGAGGCTGCGCTCGGTGTGGAAACGCTCGCCGTCAAAGGTGGCGACGCCGACGGCTTCCTGGCCGCGGTGCTGCAGGGCGTGCAGGCCGAGGGCGGCGAGACCCGCGGCCTTGCCGTGCCCGGCGATCCCGAAGACGCCGCATTCTTCTTTTAGAGCCTTTGCGGCGTAGCGCGCGCGCCGGCGCGCCGACGGCGCTGCGCGCCCCAACATCGCGGCGATCGCCGCAGCGTCGCGCGCCGCGAGATCCTGCGCGGCGTTATCGTCCGCCGCCGCGTCGCCGCCAGCTTGATCGTGCATCCCCGTCAATCTCCATTCGCCCGAATGCGTCGCCGGCCGCGCCTCCCGAACGCGTTTTCAGTCCGCCGCACCGCCCGTCCGCAACGTCGGTGGCGGACCCCCGCTGGCCCGAGACGGTCCGAGAGACCGCGCCCGTATCGCCCGCCGTCGCCTATGTATCGGCCATCGTCCTCCGCGACGTCCCCCGCGATGTGGCCGGCGGTCGCCCCGCAACCAACGTTCCGATCCCGTCGGTCCCGAAAACGTGAACGCGGCGACCCTAGACTCGGCTACGCGCGTCGGCGCCGCGGCCGCTCCAACGTCGTTGCGCGCTCCGACGTCGCTGCGCGCCTTGTGTCCCGGCTGCGCGTCGCCCGCGTTATCCGCGTTCGGCAAGCAACAAATCGGCGATCGGATCGCCGTCGTCAGGCGCCGCGTCGGCGGCGCGCCGCTGGTCGTCGCCCGGCTCGCCCGGCGCTTCTGTCGTCGTCGTCGACGTCGTCAAAATTTCCCGAAGGGCCGCCCGGTCGCCCCGTGCGTAACCGCCCTCGGCGGCGTTCGAGCCGCCGCCGGCTGCGGCTTGCTCGTCGTTGTCGTCCTGGTCGGGGTCGGAGATTTCATCGGGCGAAATAATGCGCCGGCTATCGTAGGTCGGCGCCAAGCCCTCAAAGAACCCGGCGGCCGACTGCGCGAACGGCAACAGCATCGCTTGGTTCACCGCGTCCGGACGACGGTCTTCATCGAGATAATAAGCGTAGCCGAGAAAACTGAGCCCGATCAGTGCGAAACCGCGCAAAAAGCCGAAGACGCCGCCGCCGATCCGGTCGGCGCGCGCCAGCGCAGGCGTCAATTCGATATAGCGCAAACCGAAGTGAAACCCGGTGTAAAGCACGACGAAAAAGATCGCGGCGAGGCCCACGGCGACGCCGACCATCCCGAAAAACGATCCCTGCAGTCCGAGCGCGCCCAATATCGGCCCGAACAACGCGTAGGTGATGAGCCCCCCGCCGGCGAGCGCCGCCAACGTCGCGAACTCGCGCACCGCGCCGCGAATGACCGCAAAACCGATCGATATTGCGAGGACGCCGAAGAGCAGCAAATCAAACCACGTCATGCCCGTACCGCCTGTCTTTTAAGCCGCCCGAAGAACCGCGGCGCACGTCGCCGACCCGCGCTTATTGCGCATACCCGTGATCGCCGGACGGCTCAACCGCGCCCCGACGACGCCCGCTCGACGACCCGGCCCCCCTGCCGACCGGCGACGCCCTGTCGACCCGAGCGTCTTTGTCGATCGTCAAGGAGGGCGGGACCCGACGCGTCGTTCGCCGCGCCGGCGCCGCTCCCGCGCGCCCACGCGACGAGATCGGCGAGCGCCTCCACGCCGCGCACGTTAAGCCCGGTAAGACCCGCCGCTTTGGCGCCCGCGCCGCCGACGAGCGCGCCCGCAAAGCCGAGTTTTTCCGCCTCCGCCAACCGCGCCTCGCACTGGCCGGCCGGGCGCACGGCCCCGGACAGGGCGACCTCGCCGAAGGCGATCCAATCGCGCGGCGCGGGCGCGTCGAACAGCGACGAACATAACGCCGCCGCGGCCGCGAGGTCCGCCGCTGGTTCGCTGATCCGCATGCCGCCGGCGACGCTCAAAAAGACGTCGCGCCGCCCGAAATCGAGCCCGCATCGCGCGTCGAGCACGGCGAGCAACATCGATAGGCGCGCCCCGTCCCAGCCGACGACCGCGCGGCGCGGCGCAGCGAGCGACGACGGCGAGACCAGCGCCTGGATCTCCACCAACACCGGGCGCGTGCCTTCCACGCCCGCAAAAATGGCCGCGCCGGACACCGGCGGCCCGCTTTCGGTCAAAAAAAGCGCCGACGGGTTGGCGACCTCGGCGAGCCCGCTGCCGGTCATTTCAAAAACGCCGATTTCGTGCGCCGCGCCGAAGCGGTTCTTGACCGCGCGCAACAGTCGAAACGCGCGTCCGTTCTCGCTTTCAAAGTATAAGACGGCGTCGACCATGTGCTCGACGACGCGCGGGCCGGCGAGCTGCCCGTCTTTCGTCACGTGCCCGACGAGAAGAAGCGCCGCGCCCGATGACTTCGCGAACCGGATCAACTCTTGAGCGCAGGCGCGCACTTGCGTCACCGTCCCCGGCGCGGCCGGCAAGGCGTCGCTCCACATGGTTTGAATAGAATCTATAACGACGACGCGGGGCTTGGCGGCTTTCAAACTGGCGAGAATGTCGCGCAAGGACGTCGCCGCGGCGAGCCCGACCGACGCCCCGCTCAGCCCCAAGCGCTGCGCGCGCAATTGCACCTGCGCGACCGCTTCTTCGCCGGACACGTAAGCGACGCCGACGCCGTTCGCCGCCAGCCCCGCCGCAATTTGCAACAATAACGTCGATTTGCCGACGCCGGGGTCGCCGCCGATCAATAAGGCCGACCCCGGCACGAGACCGCCGCCGCAGGCTCGGTCGAATTCCGCGCTGCCTGTTGAGAAACGCGCCGTCGCCCGCGGCGCGCCGGCGAGGCCTTCGAACGTCAACGCCCGCCCGCCGGAAACGGCGCCGGCCGCGCCGCCGGGCGGTCCGGTCTCCTCCGCGACGATCGTGTTCCA
>JBCCZS010000256.1:0-3560 GCA_039187035.1 Pseudomonadota bacterium
ACGCGGGCGCCGACGGCCGCGGCGGCCTCGATTTCGCGTTGCGCCGCGGCGCGCGAGGGCGCGCGCAGGGGCTTGCGGCGGCCGGCGCGTGCGGCGAGGTCGGGGAGCGCGGTGAGCGCGTCGCCGGCCGTGCCGAAGCGGGCTACGAGTTTGGCGAAGGTGATCGGGCCGACGCCGTCGGCGCGCGCAAGGCGCAGCCAATCGAGCCGTTCGGCGTCGCTGAGCGCGCCCATCCGCGCCCGCTACGCCGCGTCGGCCGGCGGCGCGCCCGCGGGCGCGTCGTCGGCTTTCTTGTCGTCGCCGATGCGCGGTTCGGCGCCGGCGAATAAGCGCTCGATATTGCTCTTGTGGCGGATGAAGACGAGGACCGTCATGAACGCGGTCGCCGCGGCGTCGCGCGGGCGGTCCATCGCGAAGAGAATGAACGGCGCGGCGGCCGTCGCCGTCAACGCGGCGAGCGATGAGATGCGGCCGAGCCGGGCGACGGCGAGCCAGGTCGCGCACGCAAATGCGCCGGCGGGAAACCACAACGCCAACAACGTGCCCAAATAAGTCGCGACGCCTTTGCCGCCTTTGAAGCCGAGCCAGACGGGAAAGCAATGGCCGAGAAAGGCGGCTGCGCCCGCGATTTCCGGCGGCGCGCCGAGGACGCGGGCGAGGACGACGGCGATTGCGCCCTTGCCGCCGTCAAGGACGAGCGTTGCGAGCGCGAGGTCTTTCCGGCCGGTGCGCAAAACGTTCGTCGCGCCGATATTGCCGGAGCCGATGGCGCGGATGTCGCCGAGACCGGCCGCCCGCGTAATGACGAGCCCGAACGGGATCGAGCCGAGCAGGTAGCCGAAGAGCGCCGCGAGCAGGAACGCCATCGTCGTCAAGCGCCTCGATTGACGACGGCGTCGAGGACCGCCATGCGCATCGGCACCCCGTGGAAGACCTGAGCGAGAATGAGCGAGCGCGCGGGATCGTCGGCGAGCGCGCCGTCAATCTCGACGCCGCGGTTCATCGGACCGGGATGCATCACCTTGGCGTTCGGGGCGACGGCGTCGAGGCGCGCGTGCGTCAGTCCGTAGGCGTCGAAATAGCCCGCGGCGGCCGCTTGCGCATCCGTCCCGTCCATGCGCTCGGATTGGATGCGCAGCGCCATTGCGACGTCGACGCCGGCGAGCCCGTCGTCAAGGCGATCGAAGCGCGGCGCGTCCGCAAAGTCGCCGTCGGCCGGCATCAGGGGCGGCGGGCCGACAAAGCGCAATTGCGCGCCGAGGCGGGCGAGGAGGCGCGCGTTCGAGCCGGCGACGCGCGAATGGCGCACGTCGCCGCAAATCGCGATCGTCAGCCCCTCGATCCTGCCGAACGCGGTGCGCAGCGTCGCGGCGTCAAGAAGCGCTTGCGTCGGGTGTTCCGCCGCGCCGTCGCCGCCGTTGACGATGCGCGCGCCGAGACGATCGGCGAGGCGCGCTTGGGCTCCGCGCTCGCCGTGGCGAATGACCATGACGGCGGCGCCCATGGCGTCGAGGGTCTGGGCGGTGTCGACCAGCGCTTCGCCTTTGTTCACCGACGATGCCGCGACGGGCACGTTTAATACGTCTGCGCCGAGCTTCTTGCCGGCGATCTCGAACGAAAGGTTCGTACGCGTTGAATTCTCATAGAAGAGATTAACTTGCGTCTTGCCTTCGAGGCGACGCGGCGGCGGCGCGCCGGCCGCAACGAACGGCGCATAAAAGTCGCACAGCGCGAACAAATACGCGATGTCGGCGTCGCTCAGATCGTCGACGCTGAGAATGCCGTCGGCGCGCCAACCCTCGAAGGTCGGCGGCGTTGCGTCGGTGAGCGGCGGGGTCGAGGAGAGGGTCGTCATGCCTCGGCTCGTTTAGGCGCGACGGCGCGCGCTGGCAACGGCGCGGTGCGGTTAGCGGGCCGCGGCTCGGGTCCGGTCGGTTTCGCCGGCGTCGTCTTCCGTTTCGTCCGGCTCGTCCGGGTCGGGGTCGGATTTGCGGAGCGCGTCGCCGATCCAGGCGGGGGCCGATTTCTGCAAGCGTCGCAATTGTCGGTTCAACCATTTCCAGCGTCGGCGCACGCCCTTGAGCCAATGGCGCACCGGCGGCGCGACCGTCGACAACAAGACGAGCCCGATCGCGATAAAGAGAATTCCGAAGGGGATCGGCGTGAAGGCGGCGAGCGCGCCGACGACGATCAAGATGACGGCGAAGACGCCGACGAGAACGTTGAAAATGACCATCATTACGACCGCAGGAAGCTCCGAAAGAGCGCTAGCTTAGCGTCTGGACCGTCCGGTGCGAAGCCGGCAATCGGCGCGGATGCGCGGGAGCGGCGCTTTTACGCGCCCGGCCGAAGGCGCCGCTCGAATAGCGCCCGATAAGACGGCGCGCAGGCCTCCGCGATCGCCTGGAGGTCGGGCGTCAGGTCGATCGCCCGATCCTCGTAAGGACGGAAACCCGTCGAGGTCTCCACGGCGTCATACCAGTGCGGCGCCCAAACGCCGTCGCTCTCGCGCCGACCGGGCGGCCATACCAACATGTCGTCCGAGAACGGAATGTCGATCGCCGCACACAAAGCGCTGAGCATCCCTCGCGGGTCGCGCAAAATGTCATCGGCGTCGACGACGGGGCAGGGAGCGGCGATCGCCTCCCGCCGGGATAAGATCTTCCGCTGGACGGCCAGGCTGCGCGCGATCGGGCCGACGTCAGCGAACTTCTTGGCGAAGGACGCCACCATCTTTCGCGGGTCGCGGATCAGCAAAAACGCCCGTTGGTCGTCCGTCCACGAAAAGTCGAGGGCGTTGACGTCCGTCTCGACGCCGCCGCCCGTCGGTGCGCAATGGTAGGCGATGTGTTTGTGAAAGGCGACGGGCGCGTCGTCCGGGGCCGGCCCGTTGAGGCCCGCCACGACCGCGTCCCACGATTGCGGCATGTCCGCCAGCACCGCCTCGCGCATCGGATGGTCCGCGCCACTTTCGGCGAGGTAATAGGCGTAGAACGGCTCGTCCACGACGCTCGTGTCCCGGCGGTTCTCGAACGCGCGCATCATCGTCGAGGAAGTGTTGCGCGGACCCGACCACATGCCGATGCGGATCGTCCGCGTCATGACCGCCCGTTTGCGGCTTCCTTCGCCGTCCGCTCGGCGTAAAGCCCTTGAAGGCGCTCGACGACGGGCCCGCGCCCCGGCGATATCGCCCGGCCGTCGACCTCGGCGACCGGCGTCAGGCCCGCGAACGTGCCCGTCACGAAGGCCTCTTCGGCGCCGTAAACGTCGGTGAGAGAGAAGTTTTTCTCCCGGGCGACGAAGCCGTTCGCGCGGGCGATTTCCAAGACGACGCCGCGCGTGATCCCGCCGAGGCAATAGTCGCCGGTCGACGTCCATATCTCGCCGTTCCGTACAATGAAGAAATGGGTTGAATTGCACGTCGCAACGAAACCGTGCGGGTCGAGCATCAAGGCCTCGTCCGCCCCCGCTTTCGTCGCCTGGATGCACGCCATGATGCAGTTCAGTTTGGAGTGAGAATTGAGCTTTTGGTCCTGGACGTCCGGGAAGCCGCGGCGCAC
>JBCCZS010000257.1:0-3560 GCA_039187035.1 Pseudomonadota bacterium
CCGCCGCGGCGGGCCGCGAGACCGCGGCGCTCGCCGCGCGCGCGTCGTCTCTTCGCGAATTGTTGCGCCGGCTTGAACGGTTCGCCCGCTCGATCACGCCGCGGGTCAAGCCTCCACGCGGAGCGCCGGCTATTTCACCGTCGCGCAAACCAGCCCGGCGCGCCTTTGTGCCGGACCTCGCCTTCTCCAAAGCCCGCGGCCGCGTGCCGCGGCCGGTGTCCGGCCCGTTGATCGGCTCGTTCGGGACCGAGCGGCCGGAGGGCGGCCGGTTCGAAGGCGTGCGCTACCGCACCCGCGACGAGGCGGTCGTCACCGCGCCGTTTAACGCGGATGTGATCTTCGCGCGGCCGTGGCGGCCCGTCAGCGACCTCGTCGTCAACCTTGTGGTTCTGGACGTTGGCGAGGGTTATCATATATTATTCATGGGCTTAGGCTCGTTCCTCGTGGAGGCCGGCCAAGAAGTCGCCGCAGGCGAACCGATCGGCATGATGCAAGGGAAGAACGCGCGGCTCGACGTGGAGATCCGCCAAGGCGGCGATCCCGTTAACCCCGCATTGTGGATCAATGACGAAGCTCGCCCGGCCGATGACGACAGCGTTAATCGGCGCGCGACAAGAACGGGTTTTTTGACCCCGGACGATTAGGCGCCTTGAAAGCGCCCGACGCTATTGATTGAGTACGGCACCTAAGGAAACCAAGGAATTTTCATGGTTAAGCGCACGACACCCCGAAAAGACGCCCGCAGCCGCCGCGCCGGTCCGATGACCGTGCTCGTGTCGGCGAGCGCCGGCGCCGCGGTCACCGCGGCGGTTCTCGGCGCGGGGTTCGCCAAGCAGACGCGGCTGGTCGACACGTTCCACCAGCTTGATCTTTTCGCGGAAGTCTTCGAGCGCGTCCAAGAAAACTACGTCTCGGCGCCGGAAAACGAAGAACTGATCAAGGGCGCGATCAACGGCATGCTGTCGGAGCTTGATCCGCACTCGAATTATCTCGATCCCGACGACTTCACGCGGATGCAAGAACAAACGCGCGGCAGCTTCGCCGGTCTCGGCATTCAAGTCGTTATGGACAATGAAGGCCCGGACAAAGGCTTCGTGAAAATCGTCGCGCCGATCGAAGACACGCCCGCCGACCGCGCCGGCTTGAAGTCGAACGACCTCATCGTTTCGATCGACGGCAAAGACGTGCAAGGAAAAACGCTCGACGAAGCGATCCTGGAGCTCAAAGGGCCGAAGGGGACGAAAGTCGATATTTCCGTTATGCGCGACCGTAGCGGCGATCCGTTCGATCTGACGATCGTCCGTGATACGATCAAGACCCCGCCGATCGTCTCGCGCGCGGAAGGGGATTTCGGATATTTGCGGGTACGCACCTTCAGCGAGCCGACGGCGCGCCAGCTCAAAAAAGCGATCCGCGACCTTGAAAAAGAGATCCCTGGCGGGCCGCGCGGCTATGTGCTCGATCTGCGCTCAAATCCTGGCGGCCTCCTGGACCAAGCCGTCGCCGTATCGGACGTGTTTCTAAACGGCGGCGAGATCGTCTCCACACGCGGCCGGCGCGCGCGCGACACGGTCCGCGAAATCGGCTCGAAGGGCGATCTCACGAACGGTCGGCCGATCGTCGTGTTGATCAACGGCGGCTCGGCGTCAGCGTCGGAAATCGTCGCCGGCGCCTTACAGGACCGCAACCGCGGTCTGCTCCTCGGCACCAAGTCGTTCGGTAAAGGCAGCGTGCAGACGGTCATTCCCCTGCAGAATGGCGAGCGCGGCGCGCTCCGCTTAACGACGGCGCGCTACTACACGCCGTCCGGGCGCTCCATCCAAGCGCAAGGCATCGAACCCGACATCGCCATGCCGGTGCTCTATCCGGGGCAGGATGAAATCGGCGAGCGGCCGTCGGAAGCGAGCTTGCCCAATGCGCTCGACGTCAAAGAAGGCGAAGCGGCGACGCAAGAAGCCCCTGAAGAACCGGCGAGCGGCGCCGCGGACGCGGCCGCCGAAACGGTGACGGCCGAAGGCGGCGTCCAGCCCGTCGAGTGCGGCTACGAAGAGGACGGCGAAACGTTCAAGGATTGCCAGCTTGAACGCGCGCTGGAGCTCCTCGCCGACAATACGTCCTACAAGCAAGCGCTGGCGACGGCCGGCGTCGCGCGCGAAGAGTAACGCCGCACCTGTCCGCACGACCTTTACAGCGCCGCCGTCCTCACCCGGACGGCGGCGTTTTCGTTCTGTTAACGAACGGCGTTTACGACCCGGTAAGTCGGGCTACGTGCGCCGGGGTCGGTGCGCGCGCCCTATTAATCGGGGTTTGCGGGCGGCGCGCGCCATGATGTCAAAACATTTGCGCCACGGACGGTTGCCGGTGTTCAGCCGGTTGAGCCTCGCCTGGGCGGGCCTTGCCGCGACCGGCGTCGCGCTCGCGTCCGGCACGGTTGTCGTGGCGTCCTTGCGCGGCGATCCCGCCGCGGTCTCACTCAAGGTCGACGCGGACGTGCAACGCATGGTCTCCGCCACCGCGGCGGACGAGCCGCGCCGCATCGCCGTCGCCGCGCCGCAAACGGACGTTTTCGCCGACATTCCGACGCGGCTCGCCGCCGACGCGCCGGACGCGATCGGCGTTTTGGGCGTTGCGGCCGACGGATCGGTCACGATCCGCCGACCCGGCCAGGACGCCGAAACGGTCGATACGACGGCGCGAGGCGTTGCGCGCGAGCCGGCCCCCGTAGAAGCTGGCCAAGAGCCCCGCGAGGGCGCCGGCGGCGGCCTCGCCCGCGTTGCGCGGACCGAGACCGGCGGCGGCGTCGTCATCACGATCGACGGGCGCCCCGTGGCCCCGATCGCCTCCCTCACGGATTTATCGCGCGCGGCGACCACCGGCGCGCGCGCAAACCCCGGCGCACCGATCGCCGAGCCCGTCGCTTCGCTCTTGCGCCAAACGCCTTATGGGGCTGTTCCGCAGCGCGGCGCCGACGGGGCCCGCGCCGCGCGCCGCTACGCCAAGCCCTTTGCGCCGGCCGCAGGCCGCAAACCGGTCGCGCTCATCGTCGGCGGCCTCGGCCTCAACGACGCCCTGACCCGCCGCGCGATCGACGAACTGCCGGCGGCCGTCACGCTCGCGTTCGCGCCCTACGGCAAACGCGTCGCTTATTGGGCCGGCCAAGCCCGCCAAGCCGGGCACGAAGTGCTGATCGAATTGCCGATGGAGGCGCGCCGGGGCGACCCTGCCGCCCTCGGCCCCGCCGCGCTTTTGGCGGACGCCGACCCCGAGCAATTGACCGCGCGGCTCGACTGGCTGTTGTCGCGCTTTTCCGGCTATGTCGGCGTCACCAACTATCTCGGCGGCCGTTTCAGCCGCGACCGCGGCGCGATGGGCGCGCTCCTCAGCGCGGTCGATCGCGCGGGCCTCGCTTATTTCGACGACACCGGCGCGCTCGGACGCGCCGACGCGCCGGACGACGACCGTCGCCGCGTCGACAAATTGATCGCCGCCGGTCCGGACGCGGATGAAGACGCGATCGCCCGGGAATTCAAAGCGCTTGAACGCGCCGCGCGGCGCAGCGG
>JBCCZS010000258.1:0-3559 GCA_039187035.1 Pseudomonadota bacterium
CGTCGCCACGCCAATCTTGCGCTTCGGCCACGAAATCCGTCGTCCACGTCTTCTTCGACTCAATAAATTCCTCGCTGGCGAAATCGCCGAACAACGGCCACATGTCGAGGGCGTAATCGACGCCGACAACTTGTCCTTCGGGGCCGAGATACGGCGCGAGGATTTTCGTGTACCACCCGCCGCCGGGCAGCGCTTCGAACACGGTCATGCCGGGCTCGACGCCGAAAAACTCAAGCGTTTCCTGAGGATGACGATATTCAAAGCGCGCTTGAGCCGCTGGCGATTGCGCCGCGAGCGCGGCTGCGAGGCGGTCCTCGTTCGATTGCGGCGCCGACGCGAGCGCGGCGGCCTCTTCTACGGCGTCAGCCGCGGCGGTCTCGGCTTCCTCCGCAGGGCTCGCCTCGACGGGCGCTTCATCTTTCGCGCAAGCCGCGAGCGCGACCAGCGCCGCGGCCGTCAAAAACCTGTTCATCTTCACTCTCCCTCGGGGCGCGACTGCGACCTGCAGCCCGCCCTGTTACGGTTGCGTTATACCCCATCGGCGCTGCGGCGAAATGGCCGAGCCGCCACAAATGCGTGAGAAAGGCGCCGAAAGCGTCGGCCTTACGCGCCTTTTTCGACTTGGCCGAACTCCAGTTCGACCGGCGTGGCGCGTCCGAAGATGGACACCGACACTTTCAGGCGCGCCGTTTCCTCGTCGACCTGCTCGACGACGCCGGAGAAGGACGCAAACGGCCCGTCGACGACGCGGACGTTCTCGCCGATGTCGAAGGTGATCGTCGGGCGCGGCCGTTCGGCGCTGTCTTCCATGACGCCGCGAATGCGGTCGACTTCCTTCTGCGGCACCGGCATCGGTTTGGCGCCTGAGCCGAGAAAGCCCGTCACTTTCGGGGTCGACTTGATGAGGTGGTAGAGTTCGTTCGTCAGCGAACCTTTGAGGAGAACATAGCCGGGGAAAAAACGCCGTTCGGTGTTCACTTTTCGCCCGCGGCGCACTTCCGTGACTTCCTCGGTGGGGACCAGCACTTCCTCGACCAAATCCGAAAGCCCCTGGTCCTCCGCCCCCTGAAGAATGGCGTCGGCGACTTTCTTCTCAAAGTTCGAATAGGCGTGGACGATATACCATTTGTGTTCCAACGGACGCACTCCGGTTTAGCCGCCGAGCGACAGCAAATAGCCGACGCCGGCGCGTAAGGCCTGGTCGACCAGGAAAAAGAACAGCGACATGATCATCACCATGATCAGCACCATGACGGTCGAAACGACGGTCTCGTTGCGCGACGTCCAGGTGACTTTGCCGGCTTCGGCGCGGACCTGAGAGAAAAACTCCAGCGGGCTCGTCGACTTTTTCTGCACGCCGACTTCTTCGGCCTTCGCGTCGATCGTCTCAGCGCCGCCGCCCGCCGCCGCGCCGGCGCCGGTCTGACGTTTTTTGCGCGGGGCCCCTTTGCGGCGCGACCCGGGATTGTTTTTCTTCGCCATGGCGTTCCGCCTTTCGCTCGCCTGTCGACAGCGCGCTCGCCGCGCCGGTTTCCGGACAAAAGACCGCGGGGTCGCCGATATCGACGAGGACGCGAACGCTAATTTCCGGGAACGCCTCGTACATAAGCCGGCGGCGAAGAAACGCAAGCGCGAATGCCCCTGCGCTGCCGGATCCGGCCGTCGGCGCAGCGCTTAACCCCGCGCAGGCGGCAAATCTTTGCGTGCGCGACCCGGCAAAAACGACCTGGCAGGGGCGGAGGGACTCGAACCCCCGGCCCTCGGTTTTGGAGACCGATGCTCTACCAACTGAGCTACACCCCTAGGCCGTAGCGGGTTTTACGGATCGCGACGCGCGCGTTCAATCCCCGCGGGCGCCGTCTTCAGGATTGAGCCAAGGCTTGGCCGGCGTCGGGTCAGGGTTGGTCGTCGGGGTTGCGTTCGTCGTCGCCGACGAGGACGGCGCCGGGGCCCTCGCGATCGAGATCGCCGACCAGGGAATCGACGCGCACGGTGGAGCGGCCGTAGAGCCGCAGCGTCGGGGACACGGCCGTCCCGGCGAAATCGATCTCGCCGCGCCCGTCAATCGTCGCTTTCATGGGGTCGGCGCGGCCGCGCTGTACGGCGACGCGCCCGGGGCCGGCGATGCGCGCGTCGAGCGCGCCGAGCAAGCGGGCGACCTGCAGGACGCCGCGCCCGGCGATGGAGATGTCCAACGGCCCGTCGACGTCGCCGACGGTGACGTCGCCCGGCCCGGCGATGGCGATGTCGCCCTCGGCGAGGTCCCCGGTCAGGAGGTCCGCGTCGCCGGAGACGTTGGCGTTCAAAAACGCGCCGACATTGCCGACGACGAGCCGGCTGGCGTGGCCGATGTCGATGACCGCGTTTTCAACCGAGCCGACCTCGCCGTAAACGGCGCACACGTCGAGGACGAAGTCCCCGTCAAGGTCGGCGACGTCCAGCGCGACCTCGGCGTTGACGATGGTCAAATCAACAGCGCGCGGCGCGGCGATGCGCACGGTCGGGGCGAGCGGGTCGTTCAGCCCGCCGGCGGCTTCGTCCGCCTCGCCGGCCGCGCTCGCCTCGCCGGCGTCGGACGGCGCGGCTTGCGCGTCCGGATCGGCCGGGGGCTCGTCCAACAACGCGGACGGAACCGGCAACGCGCGGTCGGCGTCGCAACAGCTGCACGCGCCGGGGCGCCGCGGGCCTTGGTCGGCGAGCGGGCCGCGAATGCGCAAAACCCCGGCCTCGTCGAGCGCAGCCGTGATCGTCGGGCCGGCGGGCTCGTCGAGGTCGACGTCGATGACGCTGCCGTTGTTGGTTTCGACGATCACCGCCCCCACGACGCCGTCGACGATGATCTTCTGCGCTTCGAAACGTTCCGCGGCCGCCCAGGTCGGCGCCGATGCGGCGAAAATAGCGACGGCGAAAGTTTGCGGTATACGGACCATCAGCACGGCTCCTTCCCTTCGCGCAAGCGCTCGGCGCGGACGCGTCGGCCGATTAGACGCCGGCGGCGGCGCGCGCCCAGGCGTCCACCGTTTCGGCGGCGCGGTCGGCGGCGGCTGGCCCGTCCAGGTCGAGCCGCGCCACTTCGCGCGCCATGCGCTTCCTTTGCAAGTCGCGCGCCGCTTCGTCGCGTAACAGACGGCGCGTCGCGTCGGCGATCAAGTCGGCCCGGCATTCTTCCTGGACGAATTCGGGGATCACGGTATCGCGCGCCATTATGTTCACGATCGAAACGAACGGCGTCGTCATGACGCGCCGCGCCCAGGCGGCCGTGATCGCGTCGACGCGGTAGGCGACGACGTGCGGCGTCCCGTTGACGGCGAGTTCCGTCGAGACCGTGCCCGATGCGGCGAGCGCGACAGCGGCGGCGGCAAACGCGTCGTATTTGTCGGCCGCCTCTACGACGCGCACCGGTAGCGACCAGGACCGCAACGCGGCTTCGGCCTCCGCGCGCACCGCGGGCGCCAACACCGCGGCAATCCGGACGCCGGGCGCGGCCGGGGCCGCCGCTTCCAACGCGGCGCGAAAGATCGGCAATAGCCGCCCCACCTCCCCGCGTCGGCTGCCGGGC
>JBCCZS010000259.1:0-3558 GCA_039187035.1 Pseudomonadota bacterium
CGCCGCGCACCCCAACGCGAACAAGCCAGCCAACAAAAGCGGGCGATCGACGGCGACGGCCCCCAACGGGCCCGGCCGCTCGATCATCCGGTCAATCCGGTCACGTTCGCCGATCATACGCGTCGCCTCCTACTCGGCGTCCTCGAGGTCGAATTCCAGGATCGCCATATTGAACTGGTAGGCGAGGTCGCCGTCCTCGTCGTCTTTGGTGATGACGCCGAGAAACTCCTCGCCGAGATAGACTTCGACGCTGTCGTCGAGTTTGCCGCGGGTGCGCAGGCCGATGGACGGCGCGCCGAACTTGCCGCGCAAGTACGATTCAAGTTTCTTGATTTCCTCGCCGGTCATGTCGTCCGCCCTTTCCCTCTGGCGCGCGCCGTTAAATCGCTTAAGAACAACCCGCCGGTGCACGCAGCCGATGCGCCGTTCGCCCGACGGGAGAGGCGTTCGACCCTAGGGGCCGTTCGCGTTCTTTGTCCAATTCCGTTAACCACGCGCTCCCATTCGACCGGATCGACACGACGACGAGGACTTACGCTCGCTATGCCGCACGTCTTTGATGCATCATCCACGCCAACTTTCCCGTTAATGGCGCGCCTCGCCGCGGCCGCCGCTTTGGCCGCCCTCGCCGCCTGCGGCGGCGCCGACGAAAAAGCGGCCGCCGCCGCCGAGACCGCCGCCGGCGAGGACGTTTGCGCCGACGCGCCGGCCGGCGCGGTCACCGCAGTCGACGCCTGGGCGCGCGCCGCCCCGGCGGGCCGCTCGGTGAGCGCGGCTTATATGGTCTTGTGCAACCGCACCGACGCCGACGTGTCCGTCGTCGCCGCGGCGTTCGACGGGGCCGACGCGGTCGAGTTGCATGAGACGACGCGCGACGCGGCCGGAAAAGCCGCCATGGCGCGGGTCGAAGAGATCGTCGCGCCCGCCGGCGGCGCTGCGCGCCTCGCGCCGGGCGGGGCCCATGTCATGCTGATGGCGTTGACGGCGCCGCTCGCGCCCGGGGACGCCGCGCCCTTGTCGCTAACGCTCGCCGACGGAACGCAGATCCCGGTCGACGCGGCGGTCTTGTCGATGGAAGACGCCCGCAAGAAATAAGCAGCTCTTGGCCGACAGGGGCCGGAAACCGGCCAAGTTTCTAAAGCCGCTGCTAGCGGCTACCGGCGCCCGAACGTCAATCGATTGCTTGGTCCATCGTCGACGCCGGTTCCTTCGCGCAGTCGCCGACCGGTTTCGCCGGCACGCCCGCCACTGTGCAGAACGCCTTCACCGGATGCAGGACGACCGACCCGGCCGCGACTTTGGCGCCTTCGCCGACCTCGATATTGCCCAGGACCTTGGCGCCGACCGACACGAGCGCGCCGCGCCGGATCTTCGGGTGACGGTCGCCGATCTCCTTGCCGGTCCCGCCCAGGGTGACGTCTTGCATAATGGAGACGTCGTCTTCGACGACGGCCGTCTCGCCGATGACGACCCCCGTCGCATGGTCGATAAAGACGCCCTTGCCGATCACCGTTGCAGGATGAATGTCGACCTGGAACAACTCCGACATTCGGCTCTGGAGAAACAGCGCCAGCGCGCGGCGATCGTTGCGCCACAGCCAGGCCGCCACCCGCTGCGCCTGCAAGGCGATGTAGCCTTTGAAATACAAGAACGGCTGGACATGCTCGTAGCAGGCCGGATCGCGATCGAAGACCGCTAACAAATCGGCGAGCGCCGCTTCCACGATATGCGGCGCGTCCAGATAGGCGGCGTCGCAGACTTCCCGCCACTGCATCGCGTTCATCTCGCGGTCCGACAGCTTTTGAGACAGGCGATAGGACAACGCCGCCTGGAACGATTCGTGGTTGAGGACCGTCGCATGCAGAAAGCTCGCAAGCGCCGGCTCCGCCGCGGCGGCCGTCGCCGCTTCGACGCGCATGCGCGACCAGGTCTGATCGGTCGTCATGGGAACAACGTTCGTCTTTTCCGACCCGGCCGCCGGGTCCGCGGCGGCTTTAAGGCCGCCGGCTGTCGTCGAGGGGTGCGCCATGACGCCTCCTTACGGCTGCGATGCGGGCCCGCCGGACCGCGCTACGCCGGCCCGCCGCCGTCGTCAAAATTCCTGCCGCTTTTCAAAATAAGGTCGGCCGCCGCCTGCGGCAACTCGCCCGCCAGCGCTTTTGCATGCGCCATCAACACCATAACGACGGTCAGCGAGTCGCGAATATCCCCGGCCCGCACGCGATCGTAGAGTTCGGCGAAGGGCGTCAGCCGGATCGCGAGCGCTTCCTCGGGCTCCGGGGCCGCCGACCCCGCCGTCAAATCCGTCGCGAGGTAACACACCGAGACCTCGTCCGTGACGGAGTTCGATAAATCGAACGCGGCGAGCGGGGTCCATGTTGCAGCGCGGTATCCAGTCTCCTCGGCCAACTCGCGCTTTGCGGCCGCGAGCGGATCTTCGGCCAGCGGCCCGCCGCCCTCGGGCAATTCCCAACTATACGCGTCGAGCGGGAACCGATGCTGGCCGACGAGCGGCGCGCGCCCTTCGTCGTCGATCGCCAACACGCCGACCGCGCGGTTCTTGAAATGCACCGTTCCATATTGGCCGGGCGCGCCGTCGGGGCGCGTCACGGCCGCGTCGGTGATGCGGATCCAGGGATTGTCGTACACGACGCGGGCGTCGTTCACGGTCCAAGGCCCGACGCGGTAGGGAGGCTTGCGCACGCGCCCGACCGTCATCCGCGGCCACGATAGGGCGGCACGCCGTGATCCGGCACGAAAAGCCCCGCCGGCGGCGCGCCGGTTTGGTAGAAGACGTCGATCGGAATGCCGCCGCGCGGATACCAATAGCCGCCGATCCGCAGCCAGTGCGGCGCCGCGGCCGCGACGAGCCGCTTCGCGATCGTCACGGTGCAGTCTTCGTGGAAAGCGCCGTGGTTCCTAAAAGACACTAGGAAAAGCTTGAATGACTTTGATTCAATGAGCTTTTCGTTCGGAACATAATCAATCACGAGATGCGCGAAATCGGGCTGGCCGGTGACGGGACATAGCGACGTAAACTCCGGCGCGACGAACCGCGCGACATAAAGCGTGTCCGGATGGGGGTTCGGCGGCGTCTCAAGGACGGCCTCGTCCGGCGAAAGCGGTTGCGGCACGTCGCGGCCGAGCGCCGTCAAAGCGGGATCAGTCGGATCGGTCATGGCCGGGTCTCCCTTTTCGACGCCGCCGCGCAGGCCTTCAGCGCAGACCGCGAGAAAGCCGGCCGCGCTCCGGCGGCCGTGACCGTCGTCGGATTCGGTCGTCGTCGCCCGCGTTCGCCGGTTGCGGCGCACCGGCGCCGGGCGGGTCGTGATGCGCGCGCGCCGACGGACAGGCGCCCGCTGGGAACGTTTGCACGAACGCGGCCGCCTTGTCTCGGCGCACGCGGGGTCGCGGCCGCGTCCTTGCCGGCCCGCGCCCGTTTGCAGCTCCGGGCCGCCGTGCGCCGATCGGGGGCCGATCGGGGGCGATCAAGCACGGCGGCTTGCGATGGGCGTTGAGCCCCAACCGCCTGCGGGGGCGTAAGTTCGCCGAGCGTCC
>JBCCZS010000260.1:0-3544 GCA_039187035.1 Pseudomonadota bacterium
ATGCCGTAGCGCGCCTTGTTGAGACAGGAAAACGGCCCGCGCAGCCCTTTGACATTGGGGAGGAGGGCGTCCTCCGGCACGATCGCGTCGTCGAGCACGATCTCGCCGGTGATCGACGCACGCAGCGAGAGCTTGCCTTTGATCTCCGGCGTCGTGAACCCGTCCGTCCCGCGTTCGACGACGAAGCCGCGAATTTCATCTTTGCCCTGATCGTTGGCGAGTTGCGCCCAAACGACGGCGAGGTCGGCGATGGGCGAATTGGTGATCCACATCTTGCCGCCGTTGAGCTTAAAGCCGCCGTCGACGCGGGTCGCGCGGGTGCGCATCGCGCCGGGGTCGGAACCGCCGTCGGTTTCGGTGAGGCCGAAACAGCCGATCCATTCGCCGCTTGCAAGTTTGGGCAGGTATTTGCGCTTTTGGGCTTCCGTGCCGAAGGCTTCGATCGGGTACATCACCAACGAGGATTGCACCGACATCGCCGAGCGGTATCCGCTGTCGACCCGTTCAATCTCGCGGGCAATCAATCCGTAGGCGACATGGCTCGCGCCGCCGCCGCCATAGGCTTCCGCGACCGTCGCGCCGAGAAGACCCTGCGCGCCGAGTTCGGTCATGATTTCGCGGTGAAACACGCCGTCGCGGTTCGCCTCGATGACGCGCGGCATGAGCTTGTCTTGCGCGTAACCGCGCGCCGCGTCGCGTATCATCCGCTCTTCGTCGGAAAGCTGACCGTCAAGATCGAGCGGGTCTTGCCAGTCGAACGCTTTTGACGGCGCGTCGGTACGGTTAACGGCGGCTTCAGACATGGGAACCCTCAATTTATCAGCGTTTTCGGCGGTATAGCATACCGTGTTCGGATCGGCGAACCGACGGCTCGGCTCACTCGGGCGCGGGGCCGACCACCGCCCAATCGATTGCGGCTGCGCCGTTCCGGGCCAGATAGGCGTTGGCGTTACTGAAATGCCGGCAGCCGAAAAAGCCCCGGCGCGCCGAAAGGGGCGAGGGGTGTGCGGCGAGCATGACCGCGTTGCGGCCGGCGTCGACCAGGCGCGCCTTATCCTGCGCGTGCGCCCCCCACAGAAGGAAGACCCGGCCGCCGGCCTCGGAGAGCGCGGCGACAGCCGCGTCGGTGAAGTCCGCCCAGCCATATCCTTTGTGCGCGCCGGCGGCGCCGTCCTCCACCGTCAAGGCGGTGTTGAGGAGAAGGACCCCTTGGCGCGCCCAGCCGGACAGGTCCGGGGTCGCCGACGGCGATCCGCCGATATCGGCGGCGATCTCCTTAAAGATATTGGCGAGCGAGCGCGGGACCGGGAAATCGGGAGGCGCGGAAAAGGCCAGGCCCGTCGCCTGGCCGGGCGCGTGATACGGGTCTTGCCCCAGGATGATGACGCGGGCCGCCTCAAACGGGGTGTCGCGAAAGGCGCGAAAGATCTGCGCGCGCGGCGGGTAAACCGTCGCGCCCGCCGCATAGCGCTCGGCGAGCCGCTCGGTCAGCGTACGGAAATAGGGCTTGTCGAATTCGCCGCCGAGCGCCTCGATCCAGCCGGGGTCGCCGAGGTCTTCCGCCGAGAACATCGCCGCCGTCAGCCGCCGACAGCGGCGCGCAACCGGGCCATGTCGGCCGCGCGCGTCGGGACGTCGTCGCGCGGCGCGGCGACGCGGCGGTCACGCAACTTTTCTAGCGCGTCGACGAGCACCGGCAATGGCGGCCCGCTGGCGGTCAGGCCTTCGCGCTCGGTCAACGCGTCGCGCGCGGCGGTCTCTTCGATAAAGCGTTTGACGAGCGCGTCATGGTGTTGGCTGGCGGTGCGCCCGAACCGATCGCACACGCGCAAAAAAGCGCGCGCGTTGGCGACGAACCAGTCGGCGCCCGCATGCGCGTCGACGAGGTCGAGAAAGCCGTCGAGAAAGCTCTCGCGCCGCAGGGCCTCGCGCAGCTGCGCTTGGTCCGCCGGCGTCATAAAGAGCATCTTGTCGACGAGAAGTTGCGAGTAGGACGGATCGTTCGCGCGGCAAAGGCCCGTCAACAGGTCGATCTCATTGATGCCGGCGAAATCGCCGGCGTTCGCGCCGCGGTATTCGGCCCGCCCGACGCGGTAGGTCTTGTAGTAGGGCCGCACGCAGTAGAAAAAGCGATCCGCATCGAGACGGTCGAACAACGCGTCGTTGTGCCGGGCGACGCCGTCAAGCGCGTCCGCGGCGTCGTCGAAAAGAAACTTCGCGATCGGGTTCGACACCCCCAGCGGCACGATCCGCCGCAACGCGTCCGCAGCGCGCATATAGCCGAAAATGCCGTAGGCGTTGTAGTCGATGAAGAGCTTCTCGTCGGCGAGCGCGGTGAACGACTTATAGACGCCGGCGACGGCTTTGTTGTGGGTCGCCAGATGGCTCGTTGCAAAGCGCGGCGCGAGACCGAGCGAGGCGGCGATGTGCATGGCGAGCGCGGACGCGGCGCGAAACGGCGACGTCTTTTCTCGGGCCGGGTTCGTCAACTCATGCCGGCGCATCGCGCCGAGGTAAAACCCGACATCGCCGAGAAGCGCGAACGCGGCGTCGAAACCGTCGTCGGTGTTGCCTTCGGCGAGAAGCGCCTGGATGTGCGCGTCGCCCTCGTCGCGCAAGGCGGCCTTCAGGTCGTCGCGGACGCCTTTCACTGACGCCCGGTCGTCTTGCGCGAAATACGCCTCTTCCAATTCGGTGTTGAGCGCACGGAAGCGCGTGCGGATCCACTCGTCGAAGCGCTGCGCGTTCGGGGTCATGAGGAACGTTCCTGGTTAGCCGCCGTCGACTTGCGCGCGTGCGATCGGGTCGTCAACGGTTCGGCACGCTTCGTCGCATGCGTGCGCGGCGTCCCATCGTTCGCCGGCATGCGGCCTGGACGCTGGCCGGTCCGAACGATATGAGGGCCCCGATGGGTGGGCGTATCGGCATTCGGTCGGTCGGCGATCGCGGCTTTGCGCCGGCGCGAGCATTGCGCTGGTTGCTTGCGCTTGTGTTTTTGTCGGCGCAGTCGTTCGCGACGGTCCATGCCGTCGAGCATGGCGCGCAGGATCGACACCATTGCGACCACGAACGCCTCCGGGACGATCATCGTCTCGGCGCATTCGCGCCTGTCGTCCATCACGGCGTCCACCACCATCGCCACCAGCACGAAGACCCCGGCGGCGGCGCTGACGAGCCTCACGGCGACGACGCCGGCGCATGCGCCGTCTGTCACCTGGCCGACCGGCTCAATGACGATGACGTCGCGTTCGCCGATCGACAGCAAGGCGCCGAGTTTCGTGCGTCCGCGGCCCCGCGCCTTCCAGGCGCAGAACGGCGTCCGGGCGCGGACGCCGCGACGTCGGCCCGCGCTCCGCCGCAACGGCGCGCCTGAACCGACCGACCGCCTCTTTTTCGAAACCTGAAAGGCCGCTCCCGCGTGAGCGGTCCACCCGCTTGCGGCGGGGCGGGCGCGCCGCCCCCCCCGAGCCATGGGGAATTTTGAAGTACCGAACGCAAACCCAGAAGAGGCGACGCCCCCCCCCCCCCCCACGGCGCCGCGTGA
>JBCCZS010000261.1:0-3537 GCA_039187035.1 Pseudomonadota bacterium
ACGCGGTGCGCACGGCGCGGGTGCGTTGGGCTTCGGCGAGGACCGCGGCGCGCCCGCCGAACCCGTGCGCGGCGAGCCCGGCGCTCTGGCCCATATCGGCGGCGAGTTGGATGTCGATGGCGTCCAGGCGTTCGCGCGCGCCCGGCACAATCATAGAAAACGTGTTGAGGGCGGCCTTGGCGAGTTGTTGGCGGAACGTCTCGTCGTGCGGCGGTTCGTACGGGACCGGATAAATCCACCCGGCGGCCAAATTGCCGTTCTCGGGCGCCCAACCGGTCTCAAACGCGCTCGGGAACACGATCTCCATCAACAGATGGTTCGGGGCGACGCCGCCCTCGCGCGCCGTGCGGAAGGCGCGGCGCATTTGCGCCTGGTCGGGGGCGTAAACGAGGCGGCGCGACAAGTTGCGGCGGGTATTGTCGTCCTTCGGCGCGCCGAGGAGCGCAAAGTGCACTTTGGCCGAGGCGTAATGCGGGCGCGGCGCGCGGATCGCGCGCTGAAACTCGATGTCGATGAGCGACGGGCCGACCTGGCCGACGAAGGCCGTTTCAGCGTTGAGCGCGTTGACGACGATCGGCGCCCGGATTTCTCCGCCGTCCGTCATGCGAACGCCGGCCGCGACGTCCCACTCGACGGACATCGCCGCGACGTCGGCGCCGCCGCGGATTTCGACGCCCGCGACTTGGACCGCCCGGCGCAAGGCGTTGAAAACGCCCGAATACCCGCTCGACGCTAAAGCGCAGCCGCCTTGCAAGCCGGCCGCCTCGCCCGACCAACGCCGCAGGAGCGACATGAAACTATGCGGGTCGGACGGGCGCACGCTCGAATGAAACGACGCCTCGGCCGCTAAGAGGTCGCGCAAGCGCGTGTCGCCGATTTCACGCGCGAGCGCGAAGTCGAGCGAGGCGGTCGCGTACCTCTCGATCAGCCGGGCCGACCGGCGCGAGAGTTTCGGCGCGGCCTCGCCGGCGAAGAACGGGCGCAGCTCATGCGCGGCGTCGAGAATTTCCACAACGAACGCTTGAAAGCGCTCCGCTTCGTCTTCGTCAAAATCCGCGACGGATTGATAGGCCGCATAAAGATCGCCCGACAGGTACAGCGCGGTTTTGTCCGCGAAATAGTACATCGTGTCGAACCGGCGCTGCGCGAAGCACAAGCCGTGGCGATACAGATCGAGCGTGTTGACGACGTCCGGGTTCAGATCGCGAATGAAAAAGTCGCCGTCGTCGGCGTAGTAGCCGTTCGAAAATTCGCGGCGCGTCACTTGCGGCAGACCCGCCTCAAGGAGGAGCGTTTTGAGGCCGGCGCGCCCCAAAAAAGCGGCGGCGACAAGCCCGTCGATCGTCGCGCCGACGACGACGGCGTCGTAGCCGCCCTCAACGCGGGCGCGCGGCGTTTCCTCGGCGACCGTCGCCGGGAGGTCCGCCGTCGACGCAGCGCCCGGATCGGCGCCGAGAAACGAGGTCTCCTGATCGTCCGTTTGCGGCGCGGCGGCGGCGTTGGCGAGGGGCGTGGCGGCGGAGGCGCTCATCGGCCGACCTTTCTTTAGCGCGGCGGCTCGCCGACGAGGCGCAAGGCGAGGGCCGCCGCGACGCCGATTTCATCGAGCGCCGGCGGCGGGGCGGCGACCGTCGGCGCGTCGCCGCCGAGCGCGGCTTCTTTTTCAAGGTCCGCCGCGCCGAACACTTCGACGTCCGTTGCGCGCACCGATTTAAGGGCGCCGTTTAGATGTTCGCCGAGGCGTTCGAGTACCTGCGCGCCGAGGACTTGCCGGTCTTGACCGGTCCATTCGCGGGGGCCTTCTTCGCTTGACAACAAGCGCGGGCAATAAGGCGCGCGCACGCGAACCTCCTTGTCGCCGATCTCAAACATGAGCGGCGGACGGTCCGGCGTGCGGCCTTCGAGGACGGCGTCGCGCGCGGCGCGGATTTCGTCCGGCGACGCCGCAACGTAATAGACCGGCGCGTCGCCCCCGGCGTCGGTCGGGGGTGCGGGCGTTTCTTCAAGCTTGAGGCGGATGCGCGCTTCGGCCGCGTCGCCGACGTCGAGCGGCGAGGGGGCGCCGTCCACGTTGAAGCCGGCCGCGCGCGCAAGCCGCGTCGAGGACGCCATAAGCGCGCGGGTCGAGGCCGCTTCGTCGCCGGTAAAGAGAATGCGGTAGCCGCGCCCCGGCGTTTGTTCGACGCCGACGACGGGCTCGTCGAGCCGTTCGGCGCCGACGCGTTCGGCGACGCCGACGAGCGCTTTGTAGAGCGCCGCGCCGTCGCGCACGCGCCAGGCCCCTTGCGCCGCGCTCGCCGCCAGAGCCAACGCCGAGCCTGGTTCTTCGCCGCCGAGATTGAAGGCGAGCGCCGCGACTGCGGCGAGATGCGCGCGCACGTCGTCGGCGTCGAAATAATCCTCAAGCAGATCGACGAGCGTGTCCGTCGACTGATTGTCGGTCATAAGATGCGGGCGCGGGCCGTCGGCCATGTGGAGCGGATCGGCGCCGACGTCTTCGACCGCCGCGTAGCGGTGCTCCAACTCCGACCGAAAGTCGCGCCAGAGCCCGGCGTCGGCCTTGTCGACCTTGGCGAGGGCGTCTTGCGTCGTCAGATCGCTTTCGAACGTCGCGACGGCGCGGCCCTCGGGCAGTAGGGAAACGTGCGCTGAAACCGTCTCCAAATTGAGGCCGGCCTCGTGGAGGTCGAGCCGGCGCCAAACGAAGTTCGGCACCGACGACGCGGATCCGTCGACCGGGGGCTCATGGCCGGTTTCAATATAGGCGACTTTGGCCCCGGCGCGCGCGGCGCAAGCGGCGGCGGCGACGCCGGCCGGCTCGGCCCCGAAAACCACGAGATCATAGGATCGACGGTTCTTCATGGTTCGCCTTTGGCCCGCCTCGCGGCCGGGCGCCGCGTCGTCAGGCGGGATCGTTCGTCAGCGGATCGACTGTTCCGCGTGCGGCGGCCCCGATCGTCGCCTCGTAGGCGCCGACCACGGTGCGCCGGGCCCGCGCGACCGCTTCGCGCGCGTCTTCTAAGCTGTTCGCGTCGCACGCTTCACTGATCCGCCGTTGCAGCGCAAGCCCGGCCCGTTCGGCGTCGACGACCCCGCCCGTCGCCGCGCGCGCCACGCTCAAGACCCGCTCAAGCAAATCGTTTGCGCTTAACAATTCATTAAAGTCGGTCGTCGGATCGCCGATCTCGCCGGCGGTTCGCCAATCGAAACGGCGCCCCGCGCGCAGCTGGGCGTATTGCACGACGAACTCTACGTCGGTGAGCCCGCCGGGACCGTATTTGACGTCCCAAAGGCCGGCCCCCGGTTTGGCGGCGGTGAGCCGCGCGCGCATCGCGTCGATGTCGCGTGCGAGGGCGCCGGCGTCGCGCGGGGCTGCAAGCACCGCGTCGATCGCGGTCTCGACGCGGGCGGCGAGCGCGGGATCGCCGGCGACGGCGCGCGCTTTGGCGAGCGCCGTCAACTCCCACGTCCAAGCCTCCTCTCCATAATAGCGCTTGAACGCCGAGAAGCTGACGGCGGCGGGGCCGGCGCGGCCCG
>JBCCZS010000262.1:0-3496 GCA_039187035.1 Pseudomonadota bacterium
AAATCTGCATAATTCGCGGCGGGGGCCTCGTCAGGGAGCGGCGCTATGAGGGCGATGGTGTTCACGCGGCACGGCGGCGTCGAGCAGCTGGGATTCCAAGAAATCGACACGCCGGCGCTCGGTCCCGAGGACGTTTTGGTGCGCGTGCGCGCGGTCGCGTTGAACGGTTTCGACCCCATGATGCTCGCCGGCTCGACCGGCCTCAAGACGCCCTTACCGATGGCGCCTTGCGGCGATTTCGCCGGCGAAATCGCCGCAATAGGCGAAAAGGTCGATCCCGATTGGCGGGTCGGCGACCGGGTGACGGGCTACCCGATATTGCCCGACAAAGGCATGATGGGTGAGGTCTCGATGGGCGCGGCCTGCGAGTTCGTCGCCGTTCCCCAGTCTTGTCTAGTGCGCGTCCCGGACGGCGTCTCGTATGAGGACGCCGCCGCGCTGCCCGTCGCCTACGGGACGGCCTACCGAATGATGCATGAACGCGGCGCGATCAAACCGGGCGAGCGCGTCCTCATCCTCGGCGCGGCCGGCGGGGTCGGCGTCGCGTGCGTTCAGTTCGCAAAGCGCGCCGGCGCGGAAGTCGTCGCCTGCGCCGCCGGCGAGAAGGCCGCCGCCTTACAGCGGATCGGCGCCGATCATGTCGTCGACACGCGCGCGGAAGACTTTCTGAGTGCGGTGCGCGATCGGTTCGGCAAGCCCTCTTATACTGGCGAGACGGACGGGGGCGTCGACGTCGTGGTCAATTATATCGGCGGCGACAGTTGGGCGAAATCGCTAAAGACGCTTCGCCGCCACGGGCGGGTGCTCGTTTGCGGCGCGACGGCCGGGTATGATCCGCAGACGGACTTGCGTTATATTTGGAGCTTTGAACAAACGATCGTCGGGTCGAACGGCTGGACGATCGAGGATCAGGCCGCGTTGCTGGCGCTCGTCGCCGACGGCGCCTTCTCGCCGGTCATCCATTCCGTAAGGCCCATGGCGGAAATGCCGGAGGCCATGCAGGCGCTGATCGATCGCGACGTCGTCGGCAAGTCCGTTTTGACGTTTTAGAAGGCGCCGGCGCGATGCGACCCGAAGAATGGACCGTGGAAACGCTGCAAGCGATGCTCGACGCCTCGCCGGCGATCGCGTTTCTGCAGATCCGCGTCGACGCGTTCGACGCGTCGGCCGCAGAGGTGTCCCTGTCCATGCCGATGCGCCCGGAAGTTGAGCGCGCGCCGGCGAGCGGCATGTTCCACGGCGGCCCGGTCGCCTCGTTGATCGACACGGCCGGCGACTTCGCCGTCGCGGTCGCCGTCGGCGGCGGCGTGCCGACGATGAACCTGCGCGTCGACTATTTGCGTCCGTGTACGGGCGAACGGCTCCTCGCGACCGGCAAAGCGCGCCGCGTCGGCAAAAGCGTCGCCGTCGTCGATATCGACGTGACCGACGCAAAAGGAAGACTGTGCGCAATCGGCCGCGGCGCTTACGCGTCGAAGGTCGGGTGATGGCGCTCAGGTCTGCAAATATCGCCGATCTCGTTCGGCCGGATCGTAACGGCGAGGGCGACGCGGACCGCGACGCGCTGATCTTCGCGTCGGACGTGCAAGACGCTCATTTGTCCCTGGCCGACCTCAACGCGCGCGTCGACGCGGCGGCCCGGCGCATTGCCGGGGATCTGGCGCGTCGGTCCGGCGCGCGCACCATCGGCGTTTTGGGAGCGAATACGCCCGAGCATCTGATCGCCTGTCTCGCGGGGTTGCGCGCGGGCGCCGTCGTCGTGCCGATCAATTACAAATTAAAGGCGGGCGGCGTCGCGCACATTTGCGACGATGCGGATATCGCCTGTCTCTATGCGGATGAAGAGCACGCGGCGTTAGCGCCGCGAGGCGTCGACGTCGAGCCGTTGCCCGCTGTCGATCACGCGTCGGAAAAGGCCGGCGACGCGGCGCCGATGTCGGGTGCGGACGGTTCGGATGTCGCCTTTATTATGTATACGTCCGGATCGACCGGTCGGCCCAAGGGCGTTGCGATTTCGCATCGCGGTTACCTATGGGCGCTCGAGCAATTTGCTTTTCTACGCCCGTCCATCGAAGGCGAGCGGCTCGTCGTCGCTGCGCCGCTCTATCACATGAACGCGCAGTTTCACGTGTTGACGGCGCTCAAATTCGGCGGCGCCGCGGTGTTGATGCGCACCTTCGACGCGGCGACTTTTTTGGCGGCCGCGGAACGGTTCGACGCGGCCCGGCTGACCGGCGTGCCGACCATGTTCGAACTCGCCGTGCGCGCGGTCGAAGCGGGCGAGGCCCCGGCGCCGGCCGCCGTCCGGTCGATCGCGATGGGCTCGGCCCCGGTGACGCAAGGTCTCGTCAACCGTTTGAAGGCGACGTTCCCCGATGCCGCGGTATCAAACGGATACGGAACGACCGAGGCCGGCCCCGCCATCTTCGGGGCCCATCCGGACGGCCGCGCGACCCCGGACTTGTCGATCGGTTACCCGATGGCCGGCGTTTCGGCGCGGCTCGCGGGGCCCGACGGCCGCGACGCCGACGCCGGCGTCCTTCACGTCAAATCGCCGATGACGGCGCAAGGCTATTTGAACCGGCCCGCGGAAACGGCCGCGCGCTTTGACGACGGCTGGTTCGTGACGGGCGACGTGATGCGGCGCGACGCGGCAGGGTTTTACTATTTTGTCGGGCGCGACGACGACATGTTCGTATGCGGCGGGGAGAACGTTTATCCCGGCGCGGTGGAAGAGATTTTAAATTCGATCGACGGCGTCGACCAATCGGCCGTCGTTCCGCTGACCGACGGCGTTAAGGGCGCGGTGCCGGTCGCCTTCGTCGTCTCGTCGGGCGGCCTCGACGAGGCGGCGGTGAAAGCGGCTTTTTTGCGGGTCGGCCCGGCCTACGCGCATCCGCGATTTGTTCGGTTCCTAAAGGCGCTTCCGCTGTCGACCGTGAATAAAGTTGATCGTCGCGCGTTGAGCGACGACGCCGCTCGGATGTTCGGCGGTCTGAGGGCGTAATAGGGTGAAAGTTGGGGTGCGGACCATGAAACGATGCGTGATCAGGCGATTTTTTGAGCGCGCCGGCGTCGCCCTTGCCGCCGCCATGCTCCTTCTGTCGGGCCTTGCGCGCGCTCAAGAAAGCGCGCCCCCTGTAAGCCTCGACGCGCTCGACCGCGAAATCGCCACGCGCATCGACGCCGCCGCAACCCCCGGCGCCGTCGTCGTCGTCGTTGAAAACGGCGCGGTCGTTTTGTCGAAAGGATACGGCTTCGCCGACCGCGAAGCCGGCGCGCCGATGACGACGCAAACGCTCGTCGCCGCCGGGTCGTTGTCGAAAAACCTCACGTCGCTCGGCGTGCTCGCGCTCGTCGAGCAGGGGCGTTTGTCCTTGAAAGACCCCTTGAGCGCGCGGGCGCCCGCAGTGGAAATCGACAATCCTTGGGAGGCGGAGCATCCCATCCTGATTGAGCACGTGTTGGAGCATACCGCCGGGCTCGAAGGCTCGAC
>JBCCZS010000263.1:0-3490 GCA_039187035.1 Pseudomonadota bacterium
CAATTGGCGGAGCGGTTCAAGGGTCAGCCCTGCACGCACTGGGCGGCGGCCTTCAGGGGCAGCGCGTCAGCGGCGATGCCGCCCCGCGCGCCGGCGTTCGCACGATCGCCTTAATGAAACCCCGCATGCGCCCCAAAGGAGCGATTTCGGCCCGAAATTCGCCCCGCGCACGCACCATCCTCCGAAACGCGTTGTGAAAGAACGCAAACCTCAAGGGAGAGAGACCATGACCGACCGTAAGACCCTGACCGCCCGCATCGCCGCCCCGTTGGCCGCCCTGGCGGCCGCCGTCGGCTTCGTCGCGCCGCAAGCCGCGAGCGCCGGCGAAGACTTCCGCTTCAAAGTGGAACGCGAGGACCTGACGACGAGCACGGGGCTTAAGCGCACCCTGAAGCGGATCGAGAACTTCGCCGACGCGACCTGCAACGTCTCGGCCGCGCGCGATCTGCGCAGCAAGCTCATCGCGCAGGATTGCGCGGCGGACGTCCAACGCCAGATCGTCGACGCCGTCGATCACCCGCAGCTCTCTGCGGCGCATGACGACGGGATCTTCATCGCCCGCCGCTAAGTCGGCGCTCGACCGTCTGACGGCTCTGCGCGCCGCGCCTTGACCGCGCGGCCCCGAACGACCCGCCGCCGCCGGCCGCCCGCCGGCGGCGGCTTTTTTGGGCGCAACGCAACTGGGCCGCGCAACGATCCCGTGGCCGGGGCGCACTGGCGCTCGGTTTCGCGGCGGGCTACGCTCCGGCACTGAGTTGGGGTTACCGCACGCGGAGGGAAGCGCGGCGGCATTTGAGGGGCGGCGTTCGGCGATGGAAGAGAGTTTCGCGTTTCTATTGGGGTTGCTGGAGCTCGTGTTCAGCAACATCTTCGTGGTCTTCTTTTTGTTCCTGTTCATCCTGCCGATGCTCGCGCGCCGGCGCCGGCATGCCGACCTCATCCAGGCGTTTTCGGTTTTGCAGCGCAAACGCAAATCGCGCCTCATCACGCTCGTCCACCGGCTTGAGCCGATGGGTTTTCTCGGCATTCCGCAGTTCGGCTACATCGATCTGAACGACGCGGAAGAGGTGATCGAAGCGATTCGCACCACCCCGCGCGGCAAGCCGTTGGAGATTATGCTGCACACGCCCGGCGGGCTCGTCCTCGCCGCGTTGCAGATCGCGCGTGCGGTGAAGGCGCATGACGGGCCGACGCGGGTCTACGTGCCGCATTTCGCGATGTCGGGCGGCACGATGATCGCGCTCGCAGCGGACCAGATCGTCATGACCGACCATGCGATCATGGGGCCGATCGACCCGCAGATCGACGGGCTGCCGGCGGCCTCGATCATGCGCGTGCGCGATTCAAAATCGCCGGACGCCGTTGAGGATTACACGCTTCTTCTGGCCGACATCGGCGAGATGGCGATCGAACAGGTCAAGGCCGCCGCGCGCGAGCTGTTGTCCGGCGCCGTGTCGGAGAACGCAGCGATCGCGATCGCCGAGCAACTCGCGACGGGGCAGTGGAACCACGATTATCCGATCTACGCCTCGCACGCGAAAGCGCTCGGCCTGCCGGTCTCGACCGATATGCCGAAAGACATCATGGATCTGATGGCGATGTTCCCGAACACGCTGAAGAACCGCTCCGGCGCAACCTACCTGCCCGAAAGCGGCGCGGTCGGCCGGCTTCTCGGACGCGGCAAGCCGTCGGGGCCTAGCAGGGCCGCTTCGGCAGCGCCGGCGTCCGACGATCCGCGTCTCGGCGCCGGCGTCGGCGGGCGCATTGCGGGCCCGACGGTCAGCTTCGGCGAAGGCCGGGACGTGCGCGGCGCGCGCTTCGGCCCTTGGAACCCGCGCGATCTCGGCGAACCGCCGACCGGCCCGCGCGCGCGACGTCCGCGAGCCTGACGCGCGCCAGCAGACGGCCGCAGGGTGCGGCCAACGGCGCGCCGTGCACACTCGATTTCACCGCGACAGGCACAAATCTACAACCCGGCGGCGCTTAGCGCGTGGCCGCGTCGCCGGTGATTTCGAACGCGAGCAACAGCGTTCTTTGTCTCGAACTAAAATTGTCGTCCGAAGCGACGTAAACCAGCGTGCGCCCGCTCGCCGCGTCGCGGCGCACGTCCAACGCTTCGAGATTGTCGAGCGCGTAGAGCGGGCCGAGCGTCAACAAGGGCTCGCCTTCGACGACGGCGCCCCGCTCGACCGCCTCGACGTCGAGCGCCACGAAGCGGATCCGCAGGCCCAGGATCGGCGAAAAAGACCGCTCCAGGACGAGCAGCCGATCGTCGTCCAACCACGCCGCGTCGGTGACGTCGAAGCCGGATCGGTGGCGGTAAAAGAACGGCGTGCGACGGCCGTTCTCGAGAATGCGCCACGCAAGCGACGCCGACGCGCGCTTGGTCTGCGAGATCGCGATAAAGCGCCCGTCCGCCTCCGCGACCAGCGCTTCGACCCCTTTGTTTTCCTTTAAGTCCTCGCGCGCCAGGTCGGCGACGTCGCGTGAAAACCGAAACGCGCCGCCGGACGCGGTTTGGTAACAGGCGATCCGGTCTTTGCGCTCAAAGCCGACGCACGCCTCCTCGCCGACCAGCGCGAGACTTTCCGCGTCGACGTCGAACACGCTTGTTTTGTCGCCGTTCATGTCGGTGATCGGCGCGATGGCGACGTCTTCAAGGCCGATCGGCGCCCCGGCCTCGTCGACGGTCAACGCCGCGCGCACCCATCGTCCGCGGTCGGACAATGCGATTAGCGTTTCGCCGTCGTCCGCGATCCGCAAGGCTGAAAGGCCCCCGAACGCCCAATCGTCGGAAACGAGTTCGACGCCGCCCAGAAAGCGCATGGCGTCGAAGACGATCGGCTTGCCGATATTGACGTCGCCGCGAATCTGAACGGGCGTCGCCTCGACGTCGATCGCGCGCCAGTCGAGCGGTTCTTTCGCGCACGCCCTGCCGCCGACCGCCATGCCGGCGACCGCGGCGCCGGCGATCGCGCCGGCGAGGAGGGCGCGCGACCACGCCATCTCAGGCCGCCCGCCGCCCGCCTCGCCGCCGCCCGCCGGTCGGCGCGCGCTGGGCGACGTCTTCGTCGAAGAGTTCCGCGAGCTTGTCGACGATCGCCCCGCCGAGCTGCTCGACATCGACGATCGTCAGCGCCCGTCGGTAATAGCGGGTGACGTCATGGCCGATGCCGATCGCCAACAGCTCTACGGGCGAGCGCGTTTCGATTTGCGCGATGACCTCACGCAAATGGCGCTCCAGATAGGCGCCGCCATTCGCCGACGACGTCGTATCGTCGACCGGCGCGCCGTCGGAAATCACCATCAAGATGCGGCGCGCCTCCGGGCGAGCGATCAATCGTCCGTGGGCCCACAAAAGCGCTTCGCCGTCGATATTCTCTTTGAGAATGCCCTCTTTCATCATCAGGCCGAGGCCGGTGCGCGCGCGCCGCCAGGGGGCGTCGGCCGGCTTGTAGATGACGTGACGCAGATCGTTGAGCCGGCCGGG
>JBCCZS010000264.1:0-3472 GCA_039187035.1 Pseudomonadota bacterium
AAACCGTCGGGGATGCCGCGCGCGCGTACCTGGCGGCCGTCGGCGTGCAGCCGCAGCGCGCGTGCGTCGCCGCCGCCGGCCCCCTGATCGACGGCGAAGTCCGGTTCACCAACTCTGACTGGGTCTTGCGCAAGAGCGAGATGGTCGACGCGCTCGGTCTGACCGACTTGTCCATCGTCAACGACTTTTACGCGCTCGCCGCCGGCGTCGGCCATCTCGGGCCCGCCGACCTGCGGACCGTCAAAGACGGGTTGCCGGTCGCGGGCGCGCCGCAACTCGTTATCGGCCCCGGCACCGGTCTTGGGCAGGCGCTTATCGTGCCGACGCCCGCGGCGCCGACGATCGTTCCGACCGAGGGCGGGCATGTCGCCTTCGCGCCGCGTACGGATAAAGAAGCCGAAATCGTGCGGTTCATCGCGCGCGAGCACCCGCGCGTGTCGGTCGAACGGTTGTTGTCCGGCGCGGGGCTGGTCGCGATCCATTGCGCGTTGCGCGAACGCGCCGGCGCGCCGCCGGTTTCGATGGCCGCGAGCGCCGTCACGCAGGCCGCGATCGACGGGACCGATGCGATCGCCGCCGAGGCGGCGGCGCTCTTTTGCGAAATCCTCGGCCGGGTCGCCGGCGACGCCGTCCTCGCAACGGGCGCGCGGGGCGGGGTCTTCCTCGGCGGCGGCATCTTGCCGAAGATCCAAGAGATTTTCTTGACGAGCGGGTTTGTCGAAACGTTTCTCGACAAGGGGCGCATGCAAGCCTACGTCGAAGCGACGCCGGTGCGCTTGATCGTCCGTGACGGCGCGGCGCTGTACGGGGCCGCCTCGGCGCTGGACGCGCGCTCATAAGACGGGCGCTTACGCTGATAAGACGGGCGCTAACACGGGGAGGTCGCGATGAAAGACCATGAGCACGTTCCGCTTGACGATTTCATCGAGTATCCGCCGGCGCAGATGGCGGAACGCGCGCAAGCGTATTACGCGGACCTCAAGCGCCGCCACAGCATTCGCTATTTCGCCGATCGCCCGGTCGAACGGCGCGTCATTGAGGATTGTTTGCGTGCGGCCGGCACGGCCCCCAGCGGCGCCAATCACCAGCCTTGGCATTTCGCGGTGATTGAAAGCGCGGCGGTGAAAGCGAAAGTGCGCGCGCGCGCCGAAGCCGAAGAGCGCGCCTTTTACGCCGGCCGGGCCGGAGAGGAGTGGCTCAACGCGCTCGATCCGTTGGGAACGGATGATCGCAAACCCTATCTTGAGACCGCGCCCTATCTGATCGCCGTGTTCGCGCAGCGGCGCGGCGGCGTCACCAGCGACGCGCAACGCAAGAATTATTATATCAACGAGTCCGTCGGCATCGCCTGCGGTTTCCTTATCGCCGCGCTCCACCATGCCGGGCTCGGCACCCTGACGCATACCCCCAAACCAATGAATTTCCTCAACGAGATTTGCGGCCGTCCCGATACGGAGAAAGCGTTCGTTCTCCTCGTCGTCGGCCACCCGGCGCAGGGCGCGACCGTCCCGGTTCACTCGACGATCAAAAAACCGCTGGAAGAGATCTCCAGCTGGTTGTGAGCGCCGCCAAAATCTGACGGGGCGGCGACGTCAGCCGCTATAACCGGGGCGATCGCGGCCTTGCGCGGTCCCTGGGGGGCGGGGCCGCGCCTGCATCGTCGCGACCGTTTACCGCCTGCAGCCCTCGATCAAAAATGTTGCATTCCGAACGCGTCTGGTACCATATGCGCCATGGCGTTCGTCCCGTCATCGGCCGAGGCGGCTGCGCCCTTGAATGCGCGGCAACGTGAGATCGTCGAGATTGTTCGCGGGCGGGGGTTTGCGTCCATCGCCGAGTTGTCCGCGCGTCATGATGTGTCGACGCAAACGGTGCGGCGCGACCTCGCGCTCCTCTGCGAGGCGTGCGGGTTGACCCGGTTCCACGGCGGCGTCGGGCTCGCGACGAGCACCCGGAACGCGGACTATGAAGCGCGGCGGGACGCGGCGGCGGACGCCAAGGCCCAGATCGGCGCGGCGGTCGCGGCCATGATCCCGAACCACGCGTCGGTATTTCTCAACATCGGAACGACGACCGAGGCGATCGCCCGCGCGCTCATCGCCCGGGAGGGGCTCCGCATCATTACGAACAACCTTAATATTGCGCAGATTTTCCGCGCGGCGGGCGAGACCGACGTGTCGCTCGCCGGCGGCCGGGTGCGCGCGGACGGCGGCGTCGTCGGCGAAGCCGCCGTTGAAAGCCTCGCGCGGTTCCGGCTGGATTTCGGCGTCATCGGGGTGAGCGGCGTCGACGCCGACGGGACGCTGCTCGATTTCGACGAGAGCGAGGTTCGCGCGGCGCAGACGATCATCGGCAATGCGCGCCGCGTGATCCTGGCGGCCGACGCCACGAAATTCGGGCGCCGCGCCATGGTGAAAATCGCCGACGCGTCGGCGATCGATACGCTTGTGACGGACAGCCCGCCGCCGGAGGCGACGCTCGCCGCCTTTGAAGAGGCCGACGTCGACGTCGTCTGGCCGGGCCGCGACGCGCTCGCGGCGATTGATAATCCGAGCGCTGCGTGATGTTGCAATTTCAACATAGTATGAGGCTTCAATGAGCGACTATGACCTTCTCGTGGTGGGCGGCGGCGTCAACGGCGTCGGCGTCGCGCGGGACGCGGCCGGCCGCGGGCTTAGCGTTTTGTTGTGCGAGAAAGACGATCTGGCGCAACACACGTCGTCGTGGAGCACGAAGCTGATCCATGGCGGTCTGCGTTATTTGGAACAGTATGAATTTCGGTTGGTGCGAGAGGCGCTGATCGAACGCGAGGTGTTGTTGGAAGCCGCGCCGCACCTCGTCAGGCCGTTGCGCTTTATCCTGCCGCACCACAAAGGGTTGCGCCCGCGGTTCGTGTTGCGCCTCGGTTTGTGGCTCTATGATCGCCTCGGGGGTCGCAAAGTCCTGCCGGCGACGACGACGATCGATCTGGCGCGCGACCCGCGCGGCGCGCCGCTGACTGACGCGTACGCATTCGGCTTTGAATACACCGACTGCGCCGTCGACGATTCCCGGCTCGTCGCCGTCAACGCCGTCGACGCCCGGCGGCGCGGCGCAACCGTCCTCACCCGGACGGAAGTGATCGGCGGCCGACGCGACGGCGCGCGGTGGCGCTGCGCGATCCGCGACGAGGCCGGCGTCGAACGACGCGTCACGGCGCGCGCGATCGTCAACGCGGCGGGCCCGTGGGTCTCCGGTCTGTTCGATCGGATCGACGGTCCGGAACCGAAAAAGCGTCTCCGCCTTGTGAAAGGCAGCCATATCGTCACGCGCCGCCTTTACGACCATGACCGGGCGTACATTTTTCAAAATTCCGACGGGCGCGTCGTTTTTGCGATCCCGTGGACGGGCGATACGACGCTCTTGGGCACGACCGACGAAGCCTTCGAGGGCGAGCCCGCCGCGGCCGCCATTTCCGAGGCGGAAATCGCTT
>JBCCZS010000265.1:0-3455 GCA_039187035.1 Pseudomonadota bacterium
CTGGGGACGGCCTTCTGCTTCTGCCCCGGCCAGGCTCCCTGCGGCAACGTCGACCGGATCCGCGGCTGCGACAACGACCGGGGCCACGGCGCGCGGCTCCACGCCGCCGGCCGCCAGGTAAGCGCGCGCGGCATCCCCGACGGTTTCGAAATCACGCGCCCGGAAGCTTTGCGGTTCGATGATCTCAACGCCGCCCGCACCCCGGCGCGCCAAGGCGAAACGCGCATTGGTGCCGCCGATGTCGGCGACGAGATCCGGGGGCTCGGACTGATCTAATTGCGTCGTCTGCAACCGCTTGGTCCTCTTCAGCGAATTCTAGCGCGTCGCGCGTGAAGCGCGCCGTCGACGACGCACAAGCACGCGACGCAAAAGCTAACGGCGCACGAGCGCCCGGCGCGCCCCCGCCAACTCCCGGAATTCGCCGGCGTATCGGCGCGTTCGTCAAGGGCGCCGGCGTGGACCCGGCGGCTGTAGAACGCCTCGCTCACGGGGCGGGCGCCGCTTCAACGACGAAGCGCTTGGTACGGACGATCCAGCGCGGGGCGCGAACTCGGAACGATGCGGTAATGACGCCGCGGCGCGTGCCCAGAGAGGCGCCGCGCCCTTTCCGCCGGTCAACAAGGCGGTCGACGCGGCCGCGAAGCGAGCGATCGCCTAGGACCACAGATCGGGCGCGGTCGAACGATTTGGCGCACGGGGCCTGCGCCTCACGAAGCGGCGGCGTTACACGACGTTGAGCGCTGCTGCAGGCTCGGCGAACCGTCCGCCCCCGGCGCAACCGCAGCGGGAATATGGGCGCCCCGCTCTTTTTAAGCGGGATCGGTCCGCAGGCCGGTCGGCGTTGGCGATGGGCGAATTATTGTGCGCCGCCGCGATATTGGTTAACGATAATTCAACGTGCGCGGGGATCGTTACGGATCGCGATCATTTTTGCGTAGCGGTCCGCGGCGGCGGGCGGGTGCGAACGGGGGGCTAAGCGATGGCGAAACTGACCGACAACCGCGTCCTTGTAACCGGCGGCGCCGGTTTTATCGGCTCGCATTTATGCGAACGCTTGTTGCGCGACGGCTACGAGGTGGTCGCGGCGGACAATTACTTCACCGGCTCGCGCCGCAACCTGGCGACGTTGCTGGACGACAAAAATTTCGAAGTGCTCCGCCACGACGTCGCGTTGCCGCTCTACATTGAGGTCGACCGCATTTTCAATCTGGCCTGCCCGGCGAGCCCGATCCACTACCAACACGATCCGATCTCAACCACGAAAACGAGCGTCTTCGGCGCGCTCAACATGCTCGGGCTCGCCAAACGCCTCGGCGCGCCGATCTTTCATGCGTCCACGTCGGAAGTTTACGGCGACCCGCACATCCATCCGCAAACGGAAGACTATTGGGGCAACGTCAACCCGATCGGCCCGCGTTCTTGTTACGACGAGGGCAAACGGTGCGCCGAGACGTTGTTTTTCGACTATCATCGCCAACACGGGGTGCCGATTAAAGTCGGACGGATTTTCAACACCTACGGCCCGCGCATGCACCCGCGCGACGGCCGCGTCGTGTCGAACTTCATCGTCCAGGCGCTGCGCGGCGAGGACATCACGCTTTATGGCGACGGGGCCCAGACGCGCTCTTTCTGTTACGTCGACGATATGGTCGAGGCGATCATGCGGATGATGGAAGCGCCGAGCGACGTGACCGGCCCCGTCAATTTGGGCAATCCCGGGGAATTCACCATTCGCGAACTGGCCCAACTCGTCATCGAGAAAACGGGGTCGCGATCGACGATCCGGTCGCTGCCGTTGCCGGCGGACGATCCCAAACAACGCCGGCCCGACATCAGCCAGGCGCAGACGATCCTCGGGTGGGAGCCGACCGTGCCGCTCACGGACGGCCTCGACCGCACGATCCAGTATTTCGACCGGCTTCTCGCCCGGAACGACCTTTAGGGGCCCTCGGCGCGATCGGTCGCGCGGGCGGGCGTCTTGTCGGCGGGGGCCGAGAAGTCATAGAACCCGTGTTCGGGCGGCAGCGCGCCGCGGCGCGCCCACTTCGCGGACCGCCGTCACAACGGAAGGACCAAAAACGACATGTTTCAATCCATGGCGAAGACGTTGGACCGGTTCGGCCTGGTCGGCCGCGCGCAAGCCCATTGCGACATCCCGTGCGGGATTTACGACCCGGGCCCCGCGCTGATCGCCGCCGTTTCGGTCGTCCGGTTGATGGACATTATGAACGAAGGCGTCGGCAAGGCCGCGGAACCGGCCTCGTTGCATAATTTGCTCGCCCGCAACGCCGCCAAGAAAGAAGAAGAAGCCGAAAAGGTGAAGCACGAAGTGCGGATCATCTGGGGCGATTATTTCAAACCGCCGCTCGTCGAAAAGCACCCGCACGTGCACCAACTCGTGCATTCGATCATGCTGAAAGGCAGCGCCTGCAAACAGGACGTCCATCGCGAGGACGGCTTGGCGCTGGTCGAACTCGTCAACGAATTCGCCGAGCTGTTCTGGACGACGAAGGACGTGAAAACGCAACGCGTCACGTCCCCGTACCCGCCGCAGCTGCAGATCGTACAACCGATCCTCTCCTAGCCGTTGTTCGGCCTTCGTTTGGTCAAAATCGTCGGCGAAAGCATGGCGCCGGCGCTGCAGCCGGGCAGCTATGCGCTGTTCCGCCGAAGCGCCGACGTTGCGGCGGGCGACATCGTTCTTGCGGCGCACAAAAAATACGGCTGGATCGTGAAAGCCGTCGCCCGCGCCGACGCCCGCAACGTTGATTTAATGGGACTGAATGCGGCCTCGACGAGCCGCACGGACCTTGGACAAACCGCGCGCGAGCGGATCTATGGGCGCTTGTTGTGGCCGCGTGCGACGCCGGGCCGGTCTCGCCGATCCGGCGGTCCGGCGGCCCCGTAGAATCTAGATAGGTAACCGGCGATAGCGGCGCGAAGCGCATTGCGCTCGGACGTCGGCGAGGCTACGACGCGCCCACGAAATGTTGGAAATCGACGCGATCGTCGACCAGGCGAGAACGCGCTCGCCGGACCGCCCTAAGACACGGCATTGAGACACCGCCTTTAGACAAGGAGACACGACCATGGGATCGCACTTTAATCGCCGCACCGGCATCGCCGCCGCGCTCGCAGTTTTGGGCGCCGCGCTTATCGGCGGCGCGCACGCGGAAGAACCGACCGTTCACGAAGTCAAAATGCTCAACGTGAACCCGGACAACAAGCGCGAGCGCATGGTGTTCGTGCCGAAACTGTTGACCGTGCAACCCGGCGACACGGTGAAGTTCCTGCCGTCCGATCCCGGCCACAACACGCAAACGACCAAAGGCATGGTGCCGGCCGGCGCCGAAGGCTGGAAGTCGAAAGCAGGACAGGAATTCTCCGTCACGCTGACCGAGCCGGGTCTTTACGGCTTCAACTGCGCGCCGCACGTCGCGGCGGGCATGGTCGGC
>JBCCZS010000266.1:0-3446 GCA_039187035.1 Pseudomonadota bacterium
GACGAGGCGAAAGAAACGGGCGATGCGTTCTTGTTCGTCCGCGCGCTCCACAATGTCGCGCGGTTCAACGACCAAGGCGGGTTTTTGGATAAGGCCGTCGCCGATGCGTTCGCCGTGTTGAAGCCGGGCGGCGTTGCGGGCGTCGTGCAGCACCTCGCGCCGGCGGCGAACGCGGACGCCTGGGCGACGGGCGAAGCGGGGTATCTCAAAACGCAAACGGTCGTCGACGCGTTTGAGGCGGGCGGATTCGAACTCGTTTCCATGAGCGAAGTGAACGCCAACCCCGAAGACCAGCCGACCGAAGAGGATGTGGTCTGGCGTTTGCCGCCGACGTATGGCGACAATAAAGACGATGCGGAGTACCGCGCCGCCGTCGACGCGATCGGGGAATCCGATCGGATGACGCTTCTCTTCCGCAAGCCGGCGTAAGCCTTTGGCGGCGGCGTTTCGACGCCGCAAAAAATAAAACCCCGCGACGCCTGTCGCGGGGTTTTTGATTCAACGGTCTCGCACCGACCTATACGGAATAGTACATCGCGAACTCGGCCGGGTGCGGCGTCGTCTCGAAGCGCGTGACCTCTTCCATCTTTAGATCGATATACGCGTCGATCTGGTCGTCGTTGAAGACGTTGCCCTTTTTGAGGAACGCGCGGTCGCGGTCCAGCGAGTCGAGCGCGTCGCGCAACGAGGCGCAGACCGTCGGCACGTCTTTGAGTTCTTCCGGGGGCAGATCGTAAAGGTCTTTGTCCATCGGATCGCCCGGATGGATCTTGTTTTCGATCCCGTCGAGGCCCGCCATCAATAGCGCGGCGAAGGTCAAATACGGATTGCCGGCCGCGTCCGGGAAGCGGGTCTCGATCCGCTTGCCGTTCGGCGAGGACACCCACGGGATCCGCACCGAGGCGGAGCGATTACGGGCGGAGTAGGCGAGGAGTACCGGCGCCTCAAAGCCCGGGACGAGGCGCTTATAACTGTTTGTCGAGGCGTTCGCGAAAGCGTTGATGGCGCGCGCGTGTTTGATGATCCCGCCGATGTAGAACAAACAGGTTTCGGAAAGATCGGCGTACCGATCGCCGGCGAAGGCCGGTTTGCCGTTCGCCCAAATCGACTGGTGCACGTGCATGCCGGACCCGTTGTCGCCGTAGACCGGCTTGGGCATGAACGTCGCAGACTTGCCGTAGCCGGCGGCGACTTGGTGCACGACGTATTTATAGAGCTGCATTTTGTCCGCGCAGCGCGTCAGCGTGCCGAACTTAAAGCCGAGCTCGTGTTGCGACGGGGCGACCTCGTGGTGGTGCTTTTCCGGCTCAAGGCCCAATTGGGTCATGACGGAAAGCATTTCGGAGCGCATGTCCTGGCCGGAGTCGACGGGCGGGACGGGGAAGTAGCCGCCTTTGGGTCCCGGCCGGTGGCCGAGATTGCCCATCTCATAATCCGTTGACGAATTATAAGGGCCTTCGGTGGAGTCGATTGCAAAGCCGGTATTGTTCTGTTCGGTCGACCAGCGAACGTCGTCAAAGACGAAAAACTCCGCTTCCGGACCGAAATACGCCGTGTCGCCGATGCCGGTCGAAGCGAGGTAGGCCTCGGCGGCCTTGGCCGTGGTGCGCGGGTCGCGCGCGTAGGGCTGGCCGGTCGCGGGCTCCAGGATGTCGCAGAAGATCGAGAGGGTCGATTGCGCGAAGAACGGATCGGCGATCGCAGTCGCGGCGTCCGGCATCAAGATCATGTCGGACTCGTTGATGGCTTTCCAGCCGGCGATCGACGAGCCGTCGAACATGGTGCCGTCGGCGAAGAAGTCCGCGTCCACCATCCCGACGTCGAAGGTGACGTGCTGCCACTTCCCGCGCGGGTCGGTGAACCGCAGATCCACATATTTGACGTCTTGATCGTTGATCTTTTTGAGAATGGCCTCGGCCGACATCTAAGGGCTCCTCGGTTACGCTCTCCGGCGGCGCTTCAGGGAAGGTCGTCACGCGCGCCGTTCGATGGTTGCGCGCGCAAAGGGCGGGCTCGTGCCGGCGGCGCGAGCGCACGCGGGACGCTAACACTTCGCCCCCCCTTCGCCTAGGCGGTTTTCGCAGCGCAGCAAGGCGCCGCCCGCCGAGCGGCCGGGAGCGGTTCCGCGTCCCGGCGCGGTCAACCGTCAATGCATCGGCGGATCGCCGTCTTTCACCCCGAAAAACCGCGCTAGGACGGTGCGCATTTGCGTCGGGATTTTGTCCGCGCGGATCTCAAGGAGGGCGAGGCGCCGTTCGATCCGCTGCAACCCGTCGGCCGTGGCCTCGCCTGCGCCGACGTCTCGGTCGGGATCGACCAGCAACGTCCACGCGGGGTAGATCTCAAGCGCCTCGGCGACGGCGAAGAGCTGATACACGCTCAAGACCGCCTCGCCGCGCTCTAATCGACACAAGGTCGAGGCGGACGTTCTCCAAGGAAACTGTCGGTTATCGTTCAGTATTCTAGCGAGTTCGCACAGGTGAAATTTCGGTTCTGCGAGATTTCGATATTCTTTTATATAATTCCGAACGACCTGCGCAGGAGCGTTGTCATTTGTCATTCGGGAAACGTAACAGATGCGCGCCGCCAATAAGAGCGTGCTGCGCATGTGACCTGCGCTCGTCGCGTGTACGGCGCAGTGCGGCGGGCCCGGATGGCCGGGATGGTGAGCGACGGCAGGCCGGCCGTCCTCGCCGTCGCAGCGCGCCGCGCATTTTGCGGCGTCGGGGCGCGATCGGATCCTAAAGGGCGTCGTCGCCGGTTTCGCCGGTGCGGATGCGCACGGCCTCTTCAATCGAGGAAATGAAAATCTTGCCGTCGCCGATGCGGCCCGATTGGGCGGCCTCGGCGATTGCGTTCACGGCGGCCTCGACGGCGTCGTCGGCCACCACAACTTCGATTTTCACTTTCGGCAGGAACTCGACGGCGTACTCCGCGCCGCGGTAGAGTTCGGTGCGCCCTTTTTGGCGGCCGAAGCCGCGCACGTCGACGACCGTCAGCCCGGCGAGGCCGGCCGCCTGCAGCGCTTCTTTCACGTCGTCGAGGCGAAACGGTTTGATGACGGCTTCAATTTTCTTCATGGGCGGCCTTGTAGCGCGGGTCGCCGCGCGCGGCACTAGGCGCGGCGGTTCAAAGCCGTGAACGCGAACCGGCACATTTTGTTGACGGTCGCGCAAACGCGCGCCGCCGAAGCGGCGGCCGTCGCCACGGGTCGGTCGTGGGCGGAGTTGATGGACGCGGCCGGCGCCGCCGTCGCGGCGGCCGCGCAAGCCATGCGCGCCGAGCGGTCGACCGACGGACCGGTGCTTGTTCTCTGCGGTCCCGGCAAAAACGGCGGCGACGGCTACATCGCCGCGCGGCTATTGCGCGAGGCCGGCTTGCCCGTTCGGCTTTGCGCTTTGGGCGATCAAGAGACGCTTCCCGAACCCGCCGACGCCGCCGCGCGC
>JBCCZS010000267.1:0-3394 GCA_039187035.1 Pseudomonadota bacterium
CGGCGACCGGGTTTTGCTCGCGCTGGGTTACGGCGTCGACGCCGACGGCTCGCCGTTCACCGCCGATACGCCGTGCGGGATCTATTCCGCGACCAAAGCGCTGACGGCCTTCACGCTCGCCGCGCTCGTCGAGGACGAACGCGTCGACGTCGACGCCCCGCTCGGCGCCGTCTTGAACGACGCGCCGGAAGACTGGCGCGCCATCCCCTTCTGGCGGCTTCTCAACCACACGTCGGGGATCACGACGATCATCGACAAACCCGTGTTCGAAAGGCTCGCCGACGATCCGACGGCCGGCAACGCCGCAGTCTACGACATCGTCCGTACCCTGCCGACCGACTACGCGCCCGGCGCATATTCGCGCTACCGCCAAAGCGGGTACGCGGTTGCGGAGATGATCCTGGAGGAACGCCTCGGCGCGCCCTGGCCGGAAATAGTCGCACGGACGTTGACCGAACCGGCGGGCGCGACCCAAACCGTCCACACCGACTATGCGCGCGGCAAAAAAGAAACGGCGTTTTTAACCTCCGCCGGCGGGTACGAGACGACGGCGGCCGACGCCGCGCAGCTCTTTCGCGCCCTTAACGCCGGCAGCGCAGCCTCGCCCGCCTTCCTGGAGGATATGCTTTACAAAGATGACTATCGCTTTGGAGATTACAGCCTCGGCGCAATCCTGATCGATTACGGGGACGTCAGATCCGTCGGCCACCAAGGCGGCGGCCGCGCCAATCTTCGTTATGCGCCGCGGCGCGGCGTCGGCGTATTCGTGTGCACCGACGACCGCAGCAATAACGCCGTCTTCGTCGACGCCGCCGATATGCTGATGCGCGAAACCGCCGCCGGCGAGGCGACCGCCCCGCCGGTGCAAATGGCGCTTTATCCGCTAGAGGAAAAGCCCGCCGCGGCGATTATCGCCGCCTATGAAGACGCCCGCGACGGCGGGGCCTACGACATGCGCGCCGGCGAGCGCACGATCAACGCGATCGGCTACCGACTGTTGGGACAAGACCGTCTCGCCGACGCGACCGCGCTCTTTGACTTCAACGTGCGCGAGCATCCGACGTCGGCCAACGCATACGACAGCCTCGGCGAAGCCGCGGTCGCCGCGGGCGACTTGGCGCGCGCCCGCGCAAACTACGAACGATCACTGGCGCTCGACCCGCAAAACACAAACGCCGAACGCATGCTCGAGAAAATAAATATCGCCGCCGATAGAGATCGCTGAGCGGATCGCGCTTGCGCGGGCCGCGGCGGTGACGGTCTCCGTCGACGCGCTTCACGGACCCGCCGAGGCGCACGGAGCATTCACGGCCCTTCGCCCCGAAAGGTGCATGGAGACCGTTTGCAAGTCAGGGGCGGATCCAAGCAAGAACCGTCGGCCGCGCCGGGCCGCCCAATGCGCCCTTGCGTTTCGAATTCTGCAGACCGTCCGCGTCGTCGGCTGACGACGATAGGGTCAATCGGTCGGTAACGCGACGATCTATCGCTGAAGCCCGATCAAGTTGAATACGAACATCGCGGGCCAAGCGGCGATCGCCGCGACAGCCAGCACGCTTAAGTGGAGCTTTATCGCGACGGCCCCAAGACCCGCGCCAAACAGGCCCCGAGCCCACGCTGTGATTGCGCAGCCCAACACGCCTAATCCGACTAGAAAGTGGAGGTTGATTAAAAGAACGACCAAATCGAGTCGGAAGAGATCGCCAGTGGCGAAAGCGAGAGCCGCAATGTCGGAAGCCCGCTCATAGCCCGTAAACGAAAATATCGGGATCAAGATGACGCATCCGGACATCCCGACAGCGAGCGACCGTGAAAGTTTCTCCGCGCCTTGACGAGGCCCCCAAGCCAAGGCGAACAATCCGATCAGCGATATAGCGAAGCTTGCGGCCAACCCTGCGTGAGCGACGATCGGATTGCGTAAGCCGTTCACCTGCCGCAACGAAAAGCTTGCGCCCGTATGCAGAAAGATATCGCCCCCAGCCTCGGGTTGCCGGAAAAAAACACGACGTCCGCCTTGTTCTGAATCGTAGACGCCGGGCGCACGTTTTACGTAAGCCCGCCCGTTAATCGTCAGGTCGCCCTGTCGATCGCCGGACGTCACCCGAATAGTCCTAAACGCGAAGATTTTAGCGTAAGACGTAAAGCCGCGTCGCTCGCTCAAATATCGCCCGACAAGTCTGTACGCGTCGTCGACCATTTCAGAAGGCGTTTCTTTCAGCGGGACCTGCGGCGGCGCTTTCTCGCCGAGCAGCGCTTGCGGCAACGCGTTCGGGCCGGCGCCGCCGCCGGACGGCCCCTCGCCATTGTCGATAAGGCGCCCCTTACCGAGCAATTTGCCGACGAGATCGCCTACGCTGGGCGAGACGCCGGCTCTCAAAACGGTCACGACGAAGCCGGCGTTGCTGTTGGGGAATACGCCCATCAGGCTCCTTGTTCCGGGAAGTCCGCAGCCATGATGCACCATCAGCTCATCGCCATAGGTATCGCGATAAAAGTGCAACCCCATGCCCGGGTCAGACGGATGAACGCCAAAATGCCTGGCGTGGAGCGTCTTTCGCCCGTCTCCCGACAAGACTTCCGAATACGTCTCCGCCTTTTCGTCTGCATGCAAAGCAACATACTTCAACATGTCTTTAGTCGTCGTGATCAAACCGCCCGACGCCGCGGTGAGAGGGTGTTTCGGGTGAAACCGCACCTCTTGAAGCGACCCGTCCGGGTAGACCGCATAAGGCTGCGCGAGATGCGGCGGCTTGTTCACCGAATGATGCAAGAGGGCGCTATCCATATCGAGGGGTCCAAAAATGTTCTCGGCGATATAGTCCGCTAGGGGCTGGCCGCTAATGTCTTCTATCGCCACCCCTTCAAGCGCGGCCCCCAGATTTGCATACTGACCGACAGCGCCAGGCTTGCGCTCAATCGTCTCCCTAAAGAACGCCTTTACCGTCTCGGCGTCAACGGGAACCGGAATGTCTTTGTTCGTACCCTGAGGCGTCGCGTGACCGGCCATGCCCGAACTATGGGTCATCAGTTGTCGGAAGGTGACGTCGTCGCCGTAAGGCGGCGGCAGCTGCATGCGTTTCAAATAAATGTTGACCGGATCGTCCAACGAATTAATCGCACCGCGCTCATGAAGTTGCATGAGCGCCGTGGCCGTGACCGTTTTCGACGTCGAGCACATGCGAAGACGGGTTTGTTCCGGATTAAGCGGGATTTGCTTCTTTTGGTCTTCCCACCCGTACGCCTTCAAAAAGACGATCTCCCCATCCTGGATAAATCCGACGGACGCGCCGTTTATGCGCCTGTTGGCGAGAGCGTTCCCGAAATACGCATCCGCCCATGTCTCTATTTTTTCGCGACTAAATTCAGTCCTGGCGGCGGCCTCGCCGCCGCCGGCGAA
>JBCCZS010000268.1:0-3322 GCA_039187035.1 Pseudomonadota bacterium
CATTTACACGGATATTTTTGCTCGCCGGCATCTATACGCGCGAAGACGTCGGCGGCTCCGGCCTCGGCCGGCTCGACGCGGCGTTAATCTTCGAAGCGTTGTCGGAAGGGTGCACGTCGACGGCGGCCTATATCTCGATCCACAATATGTGCGCCTGGATGGTCGATCGGTTCGGCGACGCCGCGTTGCGCGAAACGTTCGGGCCCAAGCTGACGTCGATGGAGCTGCTCGCAAGTTATTGCCTGACCGAACCGGGGTCCGGGTCGGACGCCGCGGCCTTGAGGACCAGCGCGGCGCGCGACGGCGACCATTATGTCGTCAACGGCTCCAAAGCGTTTATTTCGGGCGCCGGCGTATCGGACGTGTACGTCGTCATGGTGCGCACCGGCGAGCCGGGGCCGCGCGGCATCTCCACGGTTCTGGTCGAGGCCGGGACGCCCGGTCTGTCGTTCGGCGCCAACGAACGCAAGATGGGGTGGAACTCGCAACCGACGGCGATCGTCAATTTCGAGGATGTGCGCATCCCCGTCGGGAATCGCCTCGGCGAGGAGGGCGAGGGCTTTAAGTTCGCGATGATGGGCCTGGACGGCGGGCGCTTGAACATCGCCGCCTGTTCGCTCGGCACCGCGAACCAGGCGCTGCGCACCGCGTTCGACTACACCAATGAACGCCGCGCCTTCGGCAAACGCCTCAACGAGCAGCAGGCGTTGCAATTCAAGCTCGCCGACATGGCGACCGAACTCGAGGCCGCCCGGGTCTTTCTTTACCAGGCCGCTTGGAAGCTCGATCAAAAAGCGCCGGACGCGACGCGCCATTGCGCCATGGCCAAACGGCTCGTGACCGACGTCGGTTTCGACGTCGTGAACGACGCGCTCCAACTGCACGGCGGGTACGGCTATCTGCGCGACTACCCGCTTGAACGCATGCTCCGCGACGTCCGCGTGCACCAGATCTTGGAAGGCGCGAACGAGATCATGCGCGTCATCGTCGCGCGCGACATGCTCGCCGAATACCAGGCCTGAGCGGCTCACCAATAGGGGCTCGGCGGCGCGCCGGCGGTCAGCTCGGCGATGCGCGCACGCGTCGCGCGCGTGACGCCCTCCGGCAGGGCGCCGGGTTCGGCCCAGACGACGTCAGCGATCTCCCGCGGGTTCGGGCCCCCGCGCGGGCGCACGCGATCGGTACGGAACAACGCGACGTGATCGCCGCGAAATGCACGATTGAGGTAGACCCCGATCAAGGTGAGGTCGGCCGGCTCGACGTCGAACCCGGTCTCGTCGGTGAACTCGTCGACCGCGGCGTCGAGGAGCGTTTGGTCGCGTTCGACCCCGCCGCCGGGGAAATGAAGACCCGTCGTATAGGTATGCCGTACGAGGCAAATGCGCCCCTGCGCATCGAACGCCGCGACGCGCACGCCGAGCGTCATGCCTCGCGACGCGCGCCAGTAGGCGCGCAGCAACCGCACTTGCCATGTCGGACCGGTCACCGATCGCCTCCCGTCCGCGCCGCGCCTGGACCCCGCGCGGGCGCCGTCGTAAAGGGAACGCCTTACCACGGATCCCCCGCGCCGCCCGATAATCGGATACGAAAAAGCCCATGACCGCTTCTTCTTCTGACGACATTCTTTTCGAAACCGCAAACGGCTGGGGCGTCGTCACGATGAACCGACCCGCCGCGCTCAATGCGTTGACGAGCGACATGGTCGTCGCTTACCGCGCGCAACTTGCTGCGTGGTCGGACGACCCGTCCGTCAACGCGGTTCTCGTCAAAGGCGCCGGCGAGAAGGCGTTTTGCGCCGGCGGCGACATCCGTTGGCTGCGCGACACCGCGCAGCGAGACCCGGATGCGGCCTGTGATTTCTTTCGCGCCGAATACGCCAACAATGTCGCGATCCAGGAATTCGCCAAGCCGTACGTATCCCTTATCGACGGCGTCGTGATGGGCGGCGGGGTCGGGGTATCCGTACACGGTGATTTCCGCGTCGCGGGCGACCGGACGCTTTTTGCGATGCCGGAGACGGGTATCGGCCTTGTGCCCGACGTCGGCGGCGGCCATTTCCTGCCGCGCCTCAAAGACGGGCTCGGATTGTACTACGGCCTCACCGGCGCGCGGGCGAAAGCGGCTGATTGCATCGCGGCGGGCGTTGCGACGCATTACGTGCCGACGGACGCCATGGCCGACTTAGAGGCGCGTTTGTTTGCGCTCGCTTTTGACGATGATCCGTATGCCGCGGTGAAAGGCGCGCTCGACGCGGCCGGCCAAGACCCCGGGGCGGCGCCCGTGGACGAACGGCGCGCGCTCATCGCCAAGACCTTTACGCCCGGCGCCGGCGTTGATGACGTCCTGGCCGCGTTAAAGGCCGAAGGGAGCGAGACGGCGCAGGCGATCGCGGGCGAAATCGCCCGCATGTCGCCGACGTCCCTTAAACTGACGGCGGAACAGCTACGCCGTGGGGCCGACTTAGACTTCCGACACGTCATGCGGATGGAGTTCCGCCTGGTGCACAACATCATGCGCGGGCATGACTTCTTCGAAGGCGTGCGCGCGCAAATCATCGACAAAGACCGCAATCCGTCGTGGAGCCCGCCGTCACTGGACGCCGTCGACGCGGCGACGGTCGCCGGCTATTTCGCCGACCTCGGCGACAAGGAGCTCGCGCTCGGATGAAGCTTTACGGGTCCACGACGTCGCCGTTCGTCCGTATCGTGCGGATCGCCGCCATTGAGCTCGGCCTCGGCGACCGACTCGAACTGGTCCCGACGGTCGTCAAGCCGACGCAGGCCAACCGCGACTACGCCGCGACCGTGAACCCGATCCGCCGCGTGCCGGCGCTGGAGACCGACGCCGGCGCGATCATCGTCGACAGTCGCGTCATCGCCGAGCATCTCGACCTCGAAGCCGGAACCGGCAAATTGACGCCGCCGGAGCCCCGCGCGCGCGTTGCGTGCCTCAACCGCCACGCGGTGTTGACCGGCGGCATCGAAGCGCTTGTCCTGGCGATGTACGAAACCAAGTTACGGCCCGACGCGTTGCGTTGGGACGCTTGGGTCGACGATCAGATCGACAAGGCCCACGCCGCGCTTGATTGGGCTGAAGCGCGCGCCGACGCGTTCGACGGCTTTCGTCTCGATACGATCGCGCTCGTCGCGTTCTTGGGCTACGCGCGTTTTCGCTTCGCCGAGATTGATTGGGCGGCGTCGCGCGCGCGCCAAGCCCCCCGTGAAGAGGCGGCGGCCGCGCCCCCCCCCGGGGGGCTGGACAATACCCAACAAAAAAACCCACCAAGAAACGCCCACGAAAGGGGGCGGGCGGGCGGGCGGAA
>JBCCZS010000269.1:0-3313 GCA_039187035.1 Pseudomonadota bacterium
GCTATCTCTATACGTTGCCGAGCTGCGTCGACGACCGCGACTATGCGATCACGCACGTCATTCGCGGCGAGGACCATGTGACGAACACCGCCGTCCAGATCGAGCTCTTCGCGGCGATCGGCGGCGCGGCGCCGCAATTCGCCCACCACTCCTTGCTGATCGGCGCGGACGGGGAGGGGCTCTCCAAGCGCCTCGGCTCGTTGACGATCGAGGGCTTGCGGGAAAGCGGCGTCGAAGCGTCGGCGGTGACGAGCCTGCTTGCCCGTCTCGGCACGTCCGAACCCGTGGTGCCGGAACGCTCGCTTGCTGCGCTCGCCGAGGGCTTTTCGTTCGCCGATGCGGGCCGCGCGCCGGCCCGTTTCGACGACGCCGAGTTGCGCGCGCTCAGCGCCAAGATCTTGCACGAAACGCCCTATGACGACGTTCGCGAAAGGCTGACGCCCTTGGACGTTTCGGCGGATCTTTGGGCTGCGGTCCGCGGCAATGTCGCAACCTTAGAAGAGGCCGCCGATTGGCGCGCGGTCGTCGACGGCGCGATCGATCCCGTTATCGAAGACGAGGCCGTCACCGCCGCCGCCGCCGACCTCGTGCCGGACGGTCCGTTGACGGAGGATAGCTGGTCGCCCTTCGTCGACGCCGTCAAAGGTGCGACCGGCGCCAAAGGCAAGAAGCTCTTTATGCCGCTGCGCCTGGCGCTCACCGGCGTTGCGCGAGGGCCGGAGATGGCCCCGCTCTTTGCGATGATCGGCGCCGATAAAGCGCGCGCCCGCTTGCGCGGCGAGCGGGCTTGAGCCGCTGCGCGGCCGATCGCTCGGTCCCGCCGACGCGGTCCAAGCGCGTCGGGGCCGCAAACAGCGGCTATGTCTACCAAAAAAAACGCGGCGCTCGTATGGTGAGCGCCGCGCTTCATTCGTGTTCAGACGATTTGGCTTAAGCGCGGTCTAAGTTCATCACTTTCGTCCAGGCGGCGACGAAGTCTTTCATGAACGTCGCCTCGCCGCCGTCCATCGCATAGACCTCCGCGACGGCGCGCAACTCGGCGTTCGACCCGAAAACAAGGTCGACCTCGGTCGCCGTCCACTTGACCGCGCCGGTCGTCCGGTCGCGGCCTTCGAAAACGCCGTCGGTCGCCGACGGCCCCCACGCCGTCGACATGTCGAGAAGGTTGGCGAAGAAGTCGTTCGTCAAGGCGCCGGGCGTCTCGGTGAAGACGCCATGGGCCGCCTCTCCGGCATTGGCGCCGAGCGCGCGCATGCCGCCGATAAGCGCGGTCATCTCCGGCACCGTCAAGGCCAGCATGCTCGCCTTGTCGACGAGCGCGTCCGCCGGCTCCAGCATGGCGCCGTCGCCATAGTAGTTTCGGAAACCGTCCGCTTGCGGTTGAAGGTAAGCGAACGAAGCGACGTCGGTTTGTTCGAGCGTGGCGTCGGCGCGTCCCGGCGTGAACGGCACCGTAACGTCGGCGCCCGCATTTGCAGCCGCTTTTTCAATCGCGGCGGCGCCCCCGAGGACGATCAAGTCCGCAAGAGAAACCGTTTTGCCGTCCGATTGCGCGCCGTTGAAGTCGGCCTGGACGCCTTCAAGCGCCGTCAGCACCTTGCCCAAGGCGGCGGGATCGTTCGCCGTCCAATCTTTTTGCGGCGCGAGCCGCACGCGCGCGCCGTTTGCCCCGCCGCGCCCGTCCGTATCGCGGTAAGACGCTGCCGACGCCCACGCCGCACGGACCAATTCCGACACGGACAACCCTGTGTCGAGGATCGATTTTTTCAGCGCCGCCGCGTCGGCCTCGTCGATCAACGGGTGGTCGACGGCCGGCACCGGGTCTTGCCAAATCAACGCCTCCGCCGGCACTTCCGAACCGAGATAGCGCGAACGCGGGCCCATATCGCGGTGCGTCAGTTTGAACCAGGCTTTGGCGAACGCCAACTGGAACGCGTCCGGGTCCTCGCGGAAACGCGTCGCGATTTCGCTGTAAGACGGATCGAACCGCAGCGCGAGGTCGGTCGTGAACATGATGGGCGCATGCGTTTTGGCGGGATCGTGCGCGTCAGGAACGGTGTTTGCGGCTGCGCCGTCGGCGGGGATCCATTGCGTCGCGCCCGCGGGACTCTTCGTCTGCACCCATTCGTGGGCGAACAAATTGTCCAAATACGCCGTCGACCATACGGTCGGCGTCGCGTTCCAGGCGCCTTCAAGCCCGCTCGTGATCGTGTCGGGGCCGCTGCCGCCGCACGCGTTCGTCCAGCCGAGGCCTTGTTCTTCAACGCCCGCGCCGGCGGGCTCCGCGCCGAGGCAACCTTCCGGGCTCTTCGCGCCGTGGGCTTTGCCGAACGTGTGGCCGCCGGCGATCAAGGCGACGGTTTCTTCGTCGTTCATCGCCATGCGTCCGAACGTCTCGCGAATATCGGCGGCGGCGGCGAGCGGATCCGGGTTGCCGTTCGGGCCTTCCGGATTGACGTAGATGAGCCCCATCTGAACCGCGGCCAGCGGGTTCTGAAGCTCGCGCGCGCCGTGATAGCGCTTGTCGTCGAGCATTTTTGTTTCCGGGCCCCAATAGACGAGGTCGGCTTCCCAATCGTCCTCGCGGCCGCCGGCGAAGCCGTAGGTCTCAAAGCCCATGTCTTCCAGCGCCACGTTGCCCGCGAGGATCATGAGGTCCGCCCAGGAGAGCGCGTGGCCGTACTTCGCTTTGACCGGCCAGAGGAGGCGGCGCGCTTTGTCGAGGTTTGCGTTGTCGGGCCAGCTGTTCAGCGGTTCGAAGCGTTGTTGCCCGCCGCCGGCGCCGCCGCGCCCGTCGCCGAGACGGTAGGTGCCGGCGCTATGCCACGCCATGCGGATGAAGAACGGTCCGTAATGCCCGTAATCGGCCGGCCACCAATCCTGCGACGTCGTCATGTGCCGTTGGATTTCGCCTTTCACCTCGGCGAGGTCGAGGGTTTGGAACGCCGCGGCGTAATCGAAATCGGCGCCGAGCGGGTTGGAGGCCGGATCGTTGCGGCGCAGCGGCGACAGATCGAGTTGTTCGGGCCACCAAAAGGCGTTCGGCTTGGGTTGCGCGCCCGACGGGGCGGCTTGGGCGTAATCCGGCGTCGCTTCGGCGGCGGGCTCCGCCGCCGGCTCGACCGTTTCGGCGGCCGCGGTTTCGACCGGCGCCGGCGCTTGCGCCGTTTTTTCCGCGCCGCAAGCGCTCAAAGCGAGCGCGAGAACGGCGCCGCCGGCGAGAAGGCGACTTTTAGCGGCGTATGTCATGGGATCGTTTCCTTCCTTCATTTCCACACGGAATGGATCGAGGATGCGGTTTTGCGCGTGCGAC
>JBCCZS010000270.1:0-3288 GCA_039187035.1 Pseudomonadota bacterium
CGGCGCGGGCCGCGACGGCGAGCCGTTCGCGGTCGACGGCCGCGCCGCCGGCGGCCCCCGTGCGCGCCTCGCGCGGGGTCAACGCAACGCCCGCGACATCCGACAGGCGGGCCGCCGCCGGGGCGTCCAATTCTCTGTAGAGGCTCGCAAGCTCGACGAATTCGAGCGCCGTCTCGTCGTCGAGAGCCGCCGCGCCCTGCCCGTTCAACATCGCGTTCAGCCACCGCCCCGCCGCCGCCGCATCGCCCCGCGCCATGCGCGCGAGCGCAAAACGGCCCGCCTCGCTGGGGGCGACGAGCGCGCCGTCGAGCGCGACGATTTCGGGCTCGTAGAGCGCCGCGAGCGCGGCGAAGCGTGGAAAATCATCGGCGACGCCCAGCGCCCCGGCAATCAACCGCGCCCGGTCGCGCATGAAGGCGGGTTCGGCCATGCCGGCGACGGCGCGGCGCACGAGAACGTCCGTCATCGGATCGTCCGGCGCATCGGCGAGGGCCTCAGCCGCGCCGGCCTCTGCGGCGACGTCGAAATCGGCCGCGTCCGCGGCCGCGCTGAAGACCTCGGAGACCGCGGCGGGCTCGGCGACGCCCATCGCCGCCGCCTCGCGCACCGCCGCAAGACGCAAGGCGGGGTCGACCTCGGCGTCGTCGGCGAGGGATCTGACGACGCCGCCGCCCGCGCCCGCGAGCGCCTCGACGGACGGGGCGGCCCCGAGACGGCGCAGCGCCGCCAACTGCAAGCCGTTTTGCGGGGCGAGCCCCGGCCCCGGCGCAACGCCGGTTGCGGCCGAGCCGAGATACGCATCGTCCGCCTCGCTCAAGACGCCGCGCTCGCGCAACAGGCCGAGGGTTAGGTCTGCGGCGTCGACTTCGCCCGCCGCGGCGTAACAAAGAACCCGCAGCTTCAGCCAATAAAGGCCGTCACGGCCCGCGGTCAGGCGCGCCCCGCGCCCGCACGCGCCGGCAAGATCGTTCGACAGGAGGTCGATTTCCGCCAGCGCCTGCGCCACGGCGGGCGCGTTTTTCGGCGCGGTGGAGAAGGTTGCGATGGTGCGCGCTTCGTCGACGAACCCGGCGCGGGCGAGCGCGGCGAGCTTTTTGCCGGAAAGATCGACGACGGCGTCCGCGCTCGCGGACTGCGGCGCCCGGCCGTCCGCCAACAGGCTGCGGGCCATCAGCGCGCCGACCGCCGGACTGCCCGGGCGCGCCGGCGCGGCGTCGAGGAGATCGGCGAGCAGCGCGGGATCGGCGCCGGCCCACAAGTCGGCCGGCAACGCGCCGCGTTCGGCCCCGTAGAGCCCCGTGGAAAACGCGTCGCGCGCGAGCTCGGTGCGCTCGACGTTTTGCGCCGTCGCCGGCGGCCCGGCCGGGCCGGACGGTTCCTCGCCCGTCGGCTCTTGAGCAGTCGCCGGGGCCGCCGCCGCGGCGAGAAACGCCGCACTACGGGCGAACGCCCTAAAGATCGTCCGGATCGACAAGACGCGCCTCCTCTTCAATGACGCGCGTTTCCGGACGCATTTGGTCCCCGTAGAAATAAAGCCCCGTAAGAACCGCGATCACGATGACGATCGCGCCCAACAGCCAACGCATGACGCCCTCGACCCTCCGAATGCGAAATCCCGCCCGATTCATTCGAGCATACAGCGATCCGTCGCGCAGGCCACAAGCGCCGCTGCGCTCGGCGCTTCGCGCGGCGCGTTCGCGTTGTCGGATTGCGCCCTAGCGCGTTGTCGGAATGCGCCCTAGCGCGGGGCGACGGCGTCGCTTATTCAACGCGCTATGGCGGCGTCCGGGCGAAACGACAAGAGCGGCGACGATGACGGCGGCCCGGGCGGCGACGCGGTCCCGCCGCGCGCCGCCCGCTCCGTCGTTCTCGTCGGCATGATGGGCGTCGGCAAAACGACGATCGGACGCCGGCTCGCGCCCCGGCTCGGCCTGCCGTTTTTCGACGCGGACGAAGAAATCGTCGCCGCGGCCGGCATGTCGATCGCCGATCTCTTCGAACGCCATGGCGAAGCCGCATTCCGGCGCGGCGAAGCGCAGGTCATCCGCCGGCTTCTCGACGCCGAGCCGTGCGTTTTGGCGACCGGCGGCGGCGCGTTTATGAACGCCGACACCCGCGCCGTCGTTCGAGAACGCGCCTTGTCGGTCTGGTTGAAGGCGGGCGTCGACACGCTCGTCGAACGCGCAACCCGCCGGCCGACGCGCCCGCTGTTAAAGATCGGCGACCCCCGCGAGACGATCGCCCGCCTTTTGGCCGAACGCGAGCCCGTTTACGCGACCGCGGACCTTGCGATCGACACCGGCGCCGGCAATCGCGGCGCGACGATCGACGCCATCGTCGCGGCCGTCGACGCCCCGTCATCCGGGCGAAACGCCGAGGGCGGGCGCGCCGTCGAAACCGCCGCGCCGTGAGCGCCGCCGACGCCGCCGGGACGACCGCCGACGCCGAGACGGTCCGCGTCGGTCTCGGCGCGCGCTCCTACGACGTGCTTGTCGGCCGGGGTCTGTTGGAGACCGCTGGCGCGGCGATCGCGCCCGTCCTCGCCCGGCCGCAAACGGTCGTCGTGACGGACGAAACGGTTTGGGCCGCGCAAGGCCCGCGCCTCGCGGCCGGCTTGGCCGCCGCCGACATCGCCTTTGAGACGATCGTCTTGCCGCCCGGCGAGGCGACGAAGTCATTCGCGCAGCTTGAACGCCTCGTCGCGGCGCTGCTCGAACGCGGGGTCGAGCGGGCCGACGCGATCGTCGCCTTCGGCGGCGGGGTCGTCGGCGACCTTGCTGGGTTCGCGTCGGCGATTTTGCGCCGCGGCTGCCGCTTCGTCCAAATCCCGACGACGCTCCTCGCTCAGGTCGACAGCGCCGTCGGCGGCAAAACCGGGATCAACACCGCGCTCGGCAAAAACCTCGTCGGCGCGTTTCACCAGCCGGCCCTCGTTCTCGCCGACGTCGACGCGCTCGACACCCTCGATCCGCGCGAGCTGCGCGCCGGCTACGCCGAAGTGCTCAAATACGGCGCGCTCGGCGACGCGGCGTTCTTCGCGTGGCTTGAAGAGAACGCCGCCGCCGTCCTCGCCGGCGACGCGGCGGCGCGCATTTATGCGGTGCGCCGCTCGGTCGCCATGAAGGCGGCGATCGTCGCCAAAGACGAGCGCGAGGCCGGCAAGCGCGCCCTCCTCAACCTCGGCCACACCTTCGGCCACGCCTTGGAAGCGGCCTACGGCTATGACGGCCGCCTGCTGCACGGCGAGGCGGTGGCCGCCGGCATGGCGTTCGCGGCCGGCTTTTCCGC
>JBCCZS010000271.1:0-3263 GCA_039187035.1 Pseudomonadota bacterium
CACCGCGGCGAGCCCGCCGAGCGCCAGCGCGATCGCTGAGGCCGGAGCCGGGATGAGCGCGGTCGTCCCGATGGAGTCCATCGCGTCGGTCGGCTCCGAGGCGGTCCCGATGATGGCCGTGAAGTCGATCTCCCCGGCGCCGCCGACGTCGAGTTGATAGGTCGTCCCGATGTCGAACACGCCATACCCCTCCGAGGCGCGCGGATCGGTCCCCGCTTCAAACCCGGCGTTTCTGTCGGCGACGTAGAACCATTGTCCGAAGACGGACCAGTCTTCGGTGATGTCATAGCGCGGATTGACGGTGAGTTTTAAGGGCGGCACGTCTTGCGTCGTCAGCGCCACGAAGTCGCCCGTATCGGCCGCGTCGACCTGGCCGGCGACGTACGTCACCGAGCCGTCGACGAAGAAACGATCGGAGACCTCCCACGTCGCCGAAAACTCCGTCCCGTAAACCCGCACGGGCGCGCGCGTGCGATTGTTGAGGCCGGTGTCGGACGCGATGCTGACCGTCGTCTCAAAGTCGGACGTCGTATAGTAGCCGGCGAGCGCGTAGGCGAACGCGCCGACGCTTCCGCGCACGCCCGCCTCGTAACTGTCGGTGATGACGGGGTCGACGAGTTCGGACCCGGAAATCGGCACGCCGGGGTCGACGCGGTTGCCGATAAAGCCGAGCGAGGGAATTGCGAAACCCTGGGAAAAGTTGGCGAAGACGGTCAGGTCCTCGGCGAAGTCGTAGGTGAGGCCGGCGTTGAACGACAAGCCGTCCGCAGACCCTTCGCCGCCCGGCCGCACGCCCGGCAGCGAATTCGGGGGAAAGAAAAAGACGACGTCATAGGGCCCGACGACTTCGTAATCGAAGCGGTCCCAGCGTATGCCGCCCGTCACCGTCAACGCGTCGGTGAGGTCGTAACTTGCTTCGAGAAAGACGCCGACCGAGTCGAGCGTGAACGGCGGGGTTTGCTCGTCTTGGACGGCGGCGTCGAAGAAGCGCGTGTCGTCGAAGCCGGCTTCCGTCGAGATCGGCAACAGGCTGGTGCTGTCGACGGTGTTGTAGTCGAAGCCGAGCGCGAGATTGAGGCGGTCGCCGAAATCGCGGATATATTGTCCGCGCACGCCGTACTCTTCATTGATCCGGCCCGTTTGCCACAGGCCCGGCCATTCGGCGGGGAAAATACCGCCGGCTATAGGGGCGCGGATGTCGCTGCCCGGGTTCAAAAACTCCGAGTCGCTATAGTAGAAGAGGGCGCTCAGCGAACCGCCGAACAGGCTTTCGTGCTTGTATGAAAGCGCCGTATACAGAAAATCGTTGGTTGGCGGGTCAGCGTAGCTGAAGACGATGTCTTCTTCCGTTGCAATCGACGCGCCGTCGGAGTTGAGGGTGCCGCCAAGTTCGAATTGGCGGTCGGCCGATTCCAGTTCGGTGCGATTGACGATCGCGGTCAGCGATTGATTTTCGGTGAAGTCGATGCGGACTTTGCCGAAATAGGTCGTGTCGTTGACGAAAGCGCTCCGCCCCGTGATCAACTCGTTATTTGCGGAGTAAACGCCGTTGACGTCTTCGTAGCTGATGAAGCCGTAAATGCTGAGCCAATCGGTGAGCTTGCCGCTGACGCTCGCATTCGCCTTCGGCGAAAACGCGTCGCCTTCGAACAGGCCGTTGCCGGTCGCGAACGTGCGGAACTGGCCGCCGAGCCCGAACTCGAGGCCCTCTTCGGCGGGCTCTTGGGTGAAGAACTGGACGACGCCGCCCGTCGCGCCCGCCCCATATAGCGACGACGGGCCGTAAACGACCTCGACGCGGCCGATCGTCAACGGATCGAACTTGTCGAGGAACCGCGAAAAGTTCGTGTTCGACGCGACCGGAACGCCGTCGATCAAAAATAGCGGGTTGCGGCCGCGCAGGGTGACCGACGCGGCGCTGCCTTCGGTGACCGGCGGGGCGAAACCCGGGATCGCTTTGCCCAAGATCTCCTGGACGCTGGTCGTTTGTTGGTTGAACTTTTCAATGTCTTCGGCGGTGAAGACGCGCGCGGAACGCGACAGATCGTCGAGCGTTCGGGCCGAGCGGGTCGATTCGACGACAATAACGTCGATCTCTTCGGCCGCGGCCTCCTCCGCGTCGATCGCCGCGGGCGCGACCGTCTCCTGGGCGAGCGCGCCGGGCAGCGACGCGACCAATAAAAACGGCGCCGCCGCCGCGGATTTCAACAAACGTCTTTTCAGCCGGTCGTCGGCCGCGTGCATCGGTAACTTCATTGAAGACCCCAAATCGTCGCGGCCCTGCGCCGCGCGTCCGCGCAGTCGTGCCGCGCGCCGGCGCAGTAATGCGAGTGACTATTAAAAGCGGCAAGGGGAAAGAGGGCGGGTCGGGAAAGCCCGTCTCTTTTGTTGCAAATGAGACACAATCCCAGAAGCGTGCGCAGTTCGGCGCGCCCCGGCGGCGTAAGCGACCGCCGGTCGAAACCGCGCTACATTTTAATCCCATAGGCTGTTAAACAGGCGCGGCCGTCAGCGACGACCGCCGACGGCATAGTGTGAGAGCGTTCCGCCCCGTGCCCGACACCGTCAGCGTCTCGGCTCGTCGAGCCGGATCAGAAGCGAGAGCGGCGTAGATGCGCCTTGTGGGTCTTGCTTGGCGAAGCGTGCGCGCCCGCACCGGGGCGACCGTCTTGACGGTGATCGCCATCGCCATATCCACCGCGCTTCTTTTGGGCGTGGAGAAGATCCGCGCCGGCGCACGGTCGGGCTTCGAGCAGACCGTCTCCGGCGCCGATATGCTGGTGGGCGCGCGCTCGGGCGCGGTGAACCTCCTTCTTTATGCGGTCTTTCGCTTGGGCGATCCGACCACGAATGTTTCGTGGGAGACCTACACGGCGTTCGCCGCGCGCCCCGACGTGGCGTGGACGATCCCGCTGTCGCTTGGCGATTCGCATGGCGGCTACCGCGTCCTCGGCACCACGCAAGCCTATTTCGACCATTACCGGTTCGGCGACAAACGGCCGCTCGCCTTTGCGGACGGCGCGGCGTTCGCCGACGTCTACGACGCGGTGCTCGGCGCGGAGACGGCGCGCACGCTCGGCTACCGGCTCGGCGACACATTCGTCATCAGCCACGGCATAAAGAGCGCGACCTTCGCCGAGCACGCCGATCATCCGTTTACGGTCGTCGGCGTTTTGGCGGCGACCGGAACGCCGGTCGATAAAACGATCCATATCAGTCTCGCCGGGATGGAAGCCGTTCACGAGGGCTGGGGGACGGGCGCG
>JBCCZS010000272.1:0-3219 GCA_039187035.1 Pseudomonadota bacterium
GGAGCGGGGCGTCGAACGTCTCGGCGAGCGCCGGATAAATCTGCGCATAGGCCGCCTCGCGCGGCGCCCCCTCGCTGCGCGCGCCCAACCCGAAAAGGACGACCGGCACGTCGTCGTCCGCTGCGAGCCTCAGGATCGCCGTCAGGTTTTCGCGTGCCCGCGCCGCGTCGACGCCGCCGAGAAAATCGTTGGCCCCAAGCGCCAGCACGAGGAGGTCAGGCTCCGCCGCCCGCACTGAAAATTCGTAGCGCGCAAGGCCGCCGGCGGTCGTGTCGCCGCTGACGCCGGCGTTGATCACGTTTGCCGCGACGCCGGCCTCGGCGAGGCGGGCTTCAATTTGCGCCGGCAACGCCTCGTCCAACGGCAGGTTGAACCCTGCGACAAGGCTGTCGCCGAGCATGACGACGACCGGCCCCCCTTTTGGTTGCTCGCTTTCGGTCGAAGCCGCGTCGACGCGCGTCGTATCGGTCGGGGGAACAACGGCGCCGGGCGCGTCCGGTTCGCTTCCGCCGCCGCACGCGGACGCGACGACGGCCGCCAAGGCGGCAAAAAACCAGAAACGAAGAAGTGGTCGCATGCGCGCCGCCGGGCGTAACGTAGGGCGTTACTTCGGTGAACCACGACCATGCGCCTTACGCAACATGCAGCGCTTCCCAACGACGCGCTATCCTCCGATCCCGCATCGCCCGCCATCCTTGCGCTCGACGACGTCCGGCTGACCTTGCCGGCGAGCGGCGGGCCGGTCGACATTCTCAAAGGCGTGAGCCTCAGCGTCGCGCCGGGTGAAACGCTGTCCGTCGTCGGACCGTCCGGCTCCGGCAAATCGTCGCTCATTTCCGTCGCCGCCGGCCTGGAGCGGCCCTCCGGCGGGACCGTTCGCCTGCTCGATCGCGTGATCAACGACGAAGACGAAGACGCCCTCGCCCGATTGCGACGCGGCCGCGTGACGCTCGTCTTTCAGTCGTTTCATTTGCTCGGGGCCATGACGGCGCTCGACAACGTTCGTGTGCCGATGGAAATCGCACGCGTCGACGACGCCGAGGACCGCGCCCGCGACGCCCTCGACGCCGTCGATCTCAGCGACCGGCTGACCCATTACCCGAACCAGCTTTCCGGCGGCGAACGCCAGCGGGTCGCCGTCGCGCGCGCGCTCGCCCCGAACCCGACGCTCGTTTTCGCCGACGAGCCGACCGGCAATCTCGATACGGCGAGCGGGGCCGTCGTCGCCGACCTCTTATTTGCGATCGCCAAAGAACGCGGCGCCGGCCTTGTCCTTGTCACCCATGACGGCGCGCTGGCGGCCCGCGCGGACCGCACGGTCGCGATGCGCGACGGGCGCTTGGCGTGAGCGTCGCTCTTCGGATCGCCAGGCGCGAGCTTGCCGGCGGCTTGCGGGGGTTTTGGGTCTACGCCCTGTGCCTCGCCGTCGGCGCCTTCGCAATCGCCGCCGCGGGCTCAGTGACCGAGGGCTTTGATCGCGGCTTGCAAGACCAATCGCGCACGCTGCTCGGCGGCGACGTCGAATTCGTCGCGGCGCAACGGCGGGCGAGCGCGGACGAACGCGCGGTCATGGACGGGCTCGGGCGCGTCAGCGAGGTCGTCAATCTGGACGTGATGGGCGCGCGCGGCGACACGCGCAAACAAGTCGACATCCGCGCGGTCGACGGCGCTTTTCCGCTGATCGGCGCTCTAAGCCTGTCGCCGGCGGGCGCGGCCGCCGGACCGACGCTCGCCAAGCGCGACGGCGTTTGGGGCGCCGCCGTCAGCCGCTCGCTGTTGGAAACGTTCGACGCGGACCTTGGCGACGCCGTCGACCTCGGCCCCGTGACGGTTGAAATCCGAGCCGTATTGGAGGCAACGCCCGACCGCGTCGGCGCGCCGGGCGCGTTCGGGCCCGCCGCGCTCGTTGCGCTCGACGCGTTCATCGAGGCGGGGCGCCTGACCAACGGCCAGCTTTTTCGCGCGTCTTACCGCGTGCTCCTTAACGAGGGCGCGGGCGGCCCCCCCGACGCCGCAATCGACGCCGCAATCGACGCCGCCGCCGCAGCCTGGGGCCCGGCAGGGTTGCGCGCGCGCCAACCCGAAGACGCCGTCGACGGCTTGCGCGACGCGCTCTCCATGCTCAACGCCTTCCTCGCGGTCGTCGGCGTCGCCGCATTGATTGCTGGCGGCGTCGGCGTCGCCCAAGCGACGAGCGCTTTTCTTGAGACGCGTCTCGAAGCGATCGCCGCGCTCAAAGCGTTGGGGGCCGACGCCGCAATCATCCGCGCCGCCTACGCCTTGCAGCTGAGCGCCCTTGCCGGCGTCGGGGCCGTCGGCGGGGTCACGCTCGGGGCGCTCGCGCCGCTGGCGCTGGAGGCCGTCGCGGGCGCGCGCATTCCCCTTGACCAGAAACTAGGGTTTTCTCCGGGCCCGGTCTTTCTCGCCTTGTTGTTGGCGATGCTGTCGGCGGCGTTTTTCGCCGCGCCCGCACTGGGCCGCGCTCGCGCAACAAAACCGGCTGCCTTGTTCCGCGGCGGCTTGCACGAGAACGCGGCGCCGACCCCGCGCTTTGAGCGGGGCGCGGCGCTTGCGGCCGGATGCGCGCTTTGCGCCGCCGCTATTGCGACCAGCGCCCGCCCGCCGGTCACGGCCGGCCTTCTGCTCGGCGCAGCGCTCGCCTACGGCGTCCTGCGGCTCGCCGCCCTCGGCGTGAAGCGCGCGGCGCGGGCGGGCGCGCGGCGGCGCAGCGGGATCGTGCGCATCGCCTTGTCGAACCTCGCCGGCCCGCAATCGCTCGCCCCCCTCATCGCGCCGGCCCTGGGGCTCGGCCTCGCCCTGTCGACGCTCATCGCGGGGGTGCAGGAAAACTTAATCAGACAACTGAACGAAACCGCGCCGAGCAACGCCCCGTCCCTCGTCTTCACCCAAATCCCCAACCAAGAAACCGCCGCATTCGACGCCGCGCTGGCGCGCGAAGGCGTCGACGTCTCGGACGTCGACGCGTTTCGGCGCGCGCCCATCGCGCTGGCGCGCGTCGTTGCGCTGAACGGCGCCCCCATTGAGCGAGACAAAATCGCGGAGTCCGAACGCTGGGTCGTCGAAAGCGAAGTCGCCCTCACCTATTTGGCCGATCCGCCGCCGGAGGCCGACATCACCGACGGCGCCTGGTGCCCGAGCCCGCGCGCCGCATCCGCTTCGATCGAGGCGCGGAGCGGGCCGCGATAGTCGCTCGGCCAC
>JBCCZS010000273.1:0-3135 GCA_039187035.1 Pseudomonadota bacterium
CACCGATCTTGCGTGGGTCGAGCGTGACGAGCGCAACGCGACCGCTGCCCCCGAGCACCGAGGCCGCCGCCCAGGCCGCCTCGACGCCCGCGTGGCCGCCGCCGATCACGATGACGTCGTAGTCGGCCAGGTCGCTCCTTCGCCCACAAAAAGGCGTCGTCCGGGAGCGCTCATATAGGCGACGCCGCGCGGCTTGGAAATTGTTCCACGTGGAACGCCCTACCTGCGGCCGCGGCGTTATTTGCCGATGCAAAAGCTCGCGAAGATCGCGCCGAGCACCGCTTCGACGTCCACCGCGCCGGTGATCGCGCCCAGCGCCCGGGCGGCGAGGCGCACGTCCTCGGCCGCAAGTTCCGGCGCGACGTCCAACGCCGATTGCGCGCGAGCGAGCGCAGCGATCGCCCGTTCGACGGCTTCGGCATGGCGCGCCCGGGTCAGCGCACCGTCGCCGACCGCGCCGACCCGCGCCGCGACGTCTTGCGTCAGCCTCGCGATAAGCGCGTCGATCCCCTCCCCCGTCGTCGAGGACACGGCGAGCGTCGCTGGCGGGTCGGCGCCGGCGAGATCCTGGCGATCGCTATCGACCGGGCCGGGATCGCCAGAGCGGAGATCGGCTTTGGTCAGGACTACGAGATCCGGCGCGCGGCCCCCGAGGGCGTCGATTGTTTCACGTGAAACGCCATACTCGCCGGGTTCGCACGCATGGGGATCCACGACCGCAACGACCAGATCCGCGCCCCGGACCCGCTCCCGCGCGCGGCGCACGCCTTCTTTTTCGACGGCGTCGGCCGTCTGCGCCCTCAGACCGGCGGTGTCGACGAGCGCCGCCGGTACGCCGCCGAGATCGATCCGGACCGCAACCGCGTCCCGCGTCGTCCCCGGCGTCGGCGACACGATCGCCGCGTCGGTTCCGCTAAGGGCGTTGAGAAGGCTCGATTTTCCGGCGTTCGGCCGCCCCGCGAGCACGATTTCGACGCCCTCGCGCACCGTCCGGGCCGCTTGGGCTTCGGCCAGCCGCGCTTCGAGCGCGTCTTTTAGCGCTGCGATCTGCGGCCCGGCGCGGTTTGCAACGGCCGCCGGGACGTCCTCTTCGTCCGGGAAATCAACGTCGGCCTCGAGCGCGGCCAGGATCGCGACGAGCCGGTCGCGCCAGTCCTGCGCTTGCGCCGAGAGCCGCCCGTCCAGCTGCCCGAGCGCCTGGCGGCGCTGCGCTTCGGTCTCCGCATCGATGAGGTCGGCGAGGCCTTCGACCTGCGCCAGGTCGAGCTTGCCGTTCTCAAGCGCGCGCCGGGTGAACGCACCGGGCGCGGCCGGGCGCGCCCCGAAGCGGCGCAGCGCAGCGTACAGCGCATTCTCGACCGCGGCCGACCCGTGCAGGTGGAGTTCGAGCACGTCCTCGCCGGTGAAGCTTCGCGGGCCGGGGAAAAATAGCGCCAGGCCCGTATCGATTATTTCATCTGTATACGGAGTGTATACGCTCGCCAGCGTTGCGACGCGCGGCTTCAAGTCCGCCTTTAAGAACGCCGCGGCCGCCTCCCCGGCGCGCGGGCCCGAGACGCGATAAACGGCGACCCCGGCGCGGCCCGCGCCGGAGGCGCGCGCAAAGATCGTGTCCGCGGGCGCGTCGATTACTTTTTGCCGGCGGCGCCCATGGCGGCCGTCATCAAGGACTGGAACGACTCGATGCCCTTGCCGCCCATCGCGATCCACTGCGCGACAAGACGTTCAGGATCGGCGAGCGTGTCGAGATTTTCGCGCGCCTTGGCCGTCATTTCGTCGACGATCATTTTGTTGAGCGGTTCTAAGTCGGGCAAACCCAGAAACGTGCGCGCCTCGGTCGGCGTCAGGTCGATGTCGATATTCAGCCGCATGGCGTTTGCTCCTTGATTTCAACGGTATAAGACGCGCGCGCGCCTTCTGACAACGAGGAGCCGTCGATGAGCAGCCCCGACACCCGCCGCCGGTACGACCGACCGGCCCGCCTCGCCGCCGCCGCTGTCTTCGGCGCCGTCGCCGCCGGCCTCGCCGCCTGCGCCGACGCGCCGGAAACGACCCCGGAGGCGGGCGCCGGCGCCGGCTGGCGACTCGACCCGGGAGGCGATCTCAACGCGTTTTTCGACTGCCTGGAGGCCGAAGGCGCGACGCTCGCCTCGGCCCACCGCGGCGGGTCCTACCCGGGTCTGCCCGAAAACGCCCTGGAAACGATGGTGCACGTCCTCGCGCAAGCGCCGGCGATCGTCGAATTTGACGTCGCGGCGGCGTCGGACGGCGTCTTGTTCCTCATGCACGACGACACGCTGGAGCGGACGACGACGGGCGCCGGCCGCGCCGACGCCGCGCCCTACGCCGAGATCGCCAAACTGCGGCTGAAGGACCGCGACGGGTCCGTCACGCGTTTTGCCCCGCCGCGCTTCGCCGAGGTTCTCTCGGCGTTGAAAGACCGTACGGTCGTGCAGATCGATTTTAAGCGGTCGGCCCGTTACGAAGACGTGATCGACGAAGTCAAACGTCAGAATGCGGATGATCAAGTCATTTACATCGCGTACTCTTTTGCCGCGGCGCAGAAGCTCCATCGTTTGCATCCGGAGGCCATGATTTCCTTATCCGTTAACGGACAATCGGATCTCAATCGCGCCGTCGCGGCCGGCGTGCCGGCGGACCGGCTCGTCGCGTTCACCGGTACGGAAGCACCGCGCCCGCGGCTCTTCAACGTGCTCAACGACCGCGCCGTGGAGGTGATTTTCGGCACGCTCGGCGGGCGCGGCTCCATCGACAAAGCGATCGCGCGCGCCGGCGACGAGGCGCGCTACGCCCAGATCGCCCGCGACGGGGCGGACGTGATCGCGACCGACCGACCGCTTGAGGCTCACGCGGCGCTCGCCGCGGCGGGGCGGGCCGCCGAGGCCGGAGAATGCGGGATTTCCGGCCCCGCCGCGGGTTAACGCGCCGTTCGTCAATCAGGCTGACACGTTTTTGTGAAAACAGCTGATTTGAAGCGGATCGCCGCACCGGTCATGTCCGGAGCGCCGCGGCGTTGCGGCGTTAGTGAGAGTGTTTCGACGATGGCTCGGTGTTATTCGGTTTTTGCGGCGGTCCTCGCCCTCTTTGTTCCCGCCGGCGGCGGGGCGGCGGCGG
>JBCCZS010000274.1:0-3119 GCA_039187035.1 Pseudomonadota bacterium
CGCACGCCGTGCACGAGCGCGGGTCCGAGCCGTCTTCGCGCGCCGGGAAGATGTGGGGGCCGAGCGACTCGTTGAGCGCGTTTAGGACGTCGGTGATCCGGAGTTCGCTCATCTCGTCGACGGTCGAGAAGAACTCCTTCCAAAATTGGTGCAGGAAGGCGCGCCAATCCGCATCGCCGTTGGAGATTTTGTCGAGCGTTTCTTCCAGAACCGCCGTGAAGTCGTACTCGACGTACTTCTGGAAGTAGTTTTCCAAGAACGCCGTGACGATCCGCCCCTTCGACGCGGGAATAAAGCGATTGCGGTCCATCTCGACATAGTCGCGGTCGCGCAGGACGGAGAGGATCGACGCATAGGTCGACGGCCGGCCGATGCCGAGTTCCTCCATGCGCTTGACGAGGCTCGCCTCGGTGTAGCGTGGCGGCGGCTGGGTGAAGTGCTGCTCGGCTTTGACGTCTTTCGCGGTCGCCGCGGCGCCGACGGAGAGTTTCGGAAGGACGCCGGAGTTCTCGTCGTCGACGGCGTCGTCGCGGCCTTCTTCGTAGAGCTTCAGAAAACCGTCGAACAGGATCACCGAGCCGGTGGCGCGCAACCCCGTCTTATCGTCCGACGACAGAAGGTCGATCGTCGTGTTCTCAAGGCGCGCGGCTTCCATCTGGCAGGCCATGGCGCGCTTCCAGATCAGCTCGTAAAGCTTGAACTGGTCCTGATCGAGCCGCTTCAGCGTCGCCGGCAAACGCCCGAACGACGTCGGCCGGATACACTCGTGCGCCTCCTGCGCGTTCTTTTGCTTGCTCTTATAAACGCGCGGGCTGTCGGGCACGTAGGTCGCGGCGAATTCGCGCTCGATCGTGTGGCGGGCGTCGGCGATCGCTTCGCCGGCCATGTCGAGCCCGTCCGTCCGCATGTAGGTGATGAGACCCGTGGTCTCGCCGCCGATATCGATGCCTTCATAGAGGCTCTGGGCGACGCGCATGGTGCGCTGCGCGTTGAAGCCGAGTTTGCGCGCGGCTTCTTGTTGCAAGGTCGAGGTCGTAAAGGGCGGCGGCGGATTGCGTTTGGCGGGCTTGGCTTCGACCGACGCGACGCGAAACGTTGCGGCCTCGACGGCCCGCTTGGCGGCCATAGCCGCGTCTTCGGTGTTCAGCGTGAATTTTTTCAGTTTCTCGCCTGCGTGCACGACGAGGCGTGCGGCGAACGGCGCCGACGCGTCGGCCTCGGCTTGCGCCGCGACGGTCCAGTATTCTTCCGGAACGAATTTCTCGATTTCGATTTCGCGCTCGCAGACGAGCCGCAAGGCGACCGACTGAACGCGGCCGGCCGAGCGCGAGCCCGGCAGCTTGCGCCACAGAACCGGCGACAGCGTAAAGCCGACGAGGTAGTCGAGCGCGCGGCGCGCAAGGTAAGCGTCGACCAGGTCTTGGTCGATTTCGCGCGGGTTCGCCATCGCTTCTTGAACGGCGGTTTTGGTGATCGCGTTGAACGCGACGCGGTCGACGCGCTGGTCTTTCAATGCACGTTTGCCGGCGAGCACTTCCAGGAGGTGCCACGAGATCGCTTCGCCTTCGCGGTCGGGGTCGGTGGCGAGGACGAGCCGGTCGGCGTCTTTAACGGCGCTCGCAATTTCGTTGACGCGCTTTTTCGAAGCCGCGTCCATCTCCCAAATCATGGAGAAGTCTTTGTCGGGATCGACCGATCCGTCTTTCGACGGCAGGTCGCGAATGTGGCCGTAGGACGCGAGGACTTTGAAGTCGGAACCCAGATACTTGTTGATGGTTTTCGCTTTGGACGGCGACTCGACGATGACGACCTGCATGCCCTGGGGCGCTCCCGCGTGACCTGCGCGGCCCGGGGGAACCGGCGCGCTTTTGGCGCGGGAACGTGGTCGCAGCCGATTGCCCTGTCAACTCGGCGCGCGTCGGTAGGGTCGGCGAGGATACACGCATAAATAGCACTTGAAATAATTTGAGTCCTATGGTTGTGTCCAATTTAGGGAGGGACTTCGCCATGAGCACGAAACCTGATCCGGCCCCGGCCGGAGACTTCGGCGACGGATCCGGGCCGCCGTTTTCGCCGGACGACGTTGCCGCGTACGTCAGCGACATGGCCGCGCAATTATCGGTAATGGCGCGCAAGGCGGGCATGCCCGGGGTCGCCGCCGATCTCGACAATGCGGCCCAGGGCGCGGCGTCGGCCAACCGAAAGTAAGTTAGGCGCCGTCCGCCGATCGGGAAAAATACCCGCCGGGATGCTCGTCGGCCTCGCCTGCAAGCACTAACGTCAAAAGCGCGTCGGCGACGAGCCCGGGCGGCGCGTCGACCGCGCGCAAAATCTCGTCACGGTGCGCGGGGCTGAAGCTCAACGCCTCGCGGACGGCGCCCGTGGTTGCGCGCGCATCCGACGCGTCGGGCGTCGAACGCTCTTGCGCCGCCCAAGTGAAAAGATCGTCGGCGCTTGCGGAAAGCCCGCGCGATTCCTGCGCCGCCAACACGTCGAGAATATCGTCGACCCGCTCGACGAACGACGCGCCGTCGCGCAAGAGCCGATTGGCGCCGGCGCAACGCGGGTCGAGCGGCGAGCCCGGCACGGCGAACACTTCGCGTCCCTGTTCGCCGGCGAAGCGCGCCGTGATGAGCGTGCCGGACTTCGCCGCCGCCTCGACGACGACGACGCCGCGCGACAGGCCCGAGATCAAGCGATTGCGACGCGGAAAGTCGCGGCCGGTCGGCCGGCGGCCCGGCGGCATTTCGGACACCAACGCGCCGCGCGCGGCGATCTCTTTTGTGAGCGCCTCGTGTTCGGGCGGATAAATGACGTCGACCCCGCCGGCGACGACGGCGATCGTGCCGGTCGCAAGGGCCGCCTCGTGCGCCGCGCCGTCGACGCCGCGGGCGAGCCCGGACGTGACGACGATTTCAGCCGCGCCGAGGCCGACCGCGAGGTCGCGTGCGAGTTTGCGGCCGACGGCCGACGCGTTTCGGGCGCCGACGATGGCGACGGCCGGTCGGTCGAATAGCGAAACGTGTCCGCATACAAATAATATCGGCGGCGGATCGGGGATGGCGGCGAGCGCCTTCGGGTAGTCCGGTTCGCACCGGGCGAGGACGCGGGCGCCGACG
>JBCCZS010000275.1:0-3093 GCA_039187035.1 Pseudomonadota bacterium
CGCGCGGGCGCGCCGGGGCCCACTGTTGGTATATAACCCGCCCGTACCTCACCAAAAAAATCTACCCAAACACCATAAACGTCAGGGGCCGGTTTTGGCGCTTCGCCGCGTTCTAAAAACACGACTCCACCTCCTTTTACGGATCGATCATCGCGCTCTCGGAAAGTCCCGTCGCGAAGGGCCTTATCTATGCGGGCACGGACGACGGCGCGATTAGCGTCACCGAAGACGACGGCGAAACCTGGCGCACGGCGACCAAATTCCCCGGCATTCCGGACATGGCCCTCGTCGAAGACGTCATCGCGTCCGTGCACGATGAAAATGTCGCCTACGCCGTTTTCGACAACCACAAAAAAGGCGACTACGCGCCTTACGTCTTGAAAACCGCCGACCGCGGCAAAACCTGGACGGCGATCGTCGGCGACCTGCCGGAGCGGGGCTCGGCCCACACGATCGCCGAGGATCACGTCAATGCGAACTTGTTGTTCGTCGGGACGGAGTTCGGGCTCTTTGCGACGCAAGACGGCGGCGCAAGCTGGTCGCGCATGAAAAAAGGGTTGCCGACGATCGCCGTGCGCGATCTGGAAATCCAACGCCGCGAAAACGACCTCGTCGTCGGCACGTTCGGGCGCGGGGTTTACATTGTCGACGACTACACCCCGTTGCGCACGCCGCTCAAAGACGTCGCGGACGACGAAGCGACGCTCTTTGCGGTCAAAGATCCCTGGCTTTACATCGAGGGCGATCTCTGGGGCGGTTGGGGCGGCGCGCAGGCGTTCAACGGCGACAATTTCTATTTCGCCGAGAACCCGCCCTTCGGAGCCGTCTTCACTTACCGGCTCAAAGACGGGCTCAAGACGAAAGCCGAAGCGCGGCGCGAGGCCGAACGCAAAATCGCCAAAGAAAGCGGCGACACGCCTTATCCGTCGTGGGAGGCGCTCCGCGCCGAAGATCGCGAGGCCGCGCCGCAGATCGTCCTCACCGTGCGCGACGCGGCGGGCGCGGTCGTGCGCCGGATCGACGGACCGAAGGGCGCGGGCCTGCACCGCGTCACCTGGGATTTGCGGTATGACAATCCGGCGCCCGTAACGCTCGGGGACGAAGGCGGATCGCTCTTCAGCAGCCGGCCGGTGGGCCCGCTGGCGACGCCCGGCGAATATGTCGTGCAGCTCGCCAAGCGGATCGCCGGCGTGGAGACCGCGCTTGGCGAGCCGCAACGCTTCACCGTCAAACCGCTGAAGCGCAGCCCGGAGGCGACCGCCAACCGCCCGGCGCTCCTCGCCTTTCAACAGGAAACGAGCGACCTCTCGCGCCGCGTCTTTGCGGCCGGCGCCCGCCTCGCCGACGTCGGCGACCGGATCGCGCACCTGGAGCAGGCGCTCGACCGGACGCCGAAGGCGCAAAGCGCGCACTTTAAAGCGCTCGCCGCCCTGAAGACGCGCCACGACGATATCGGCGCGGGCCTCAACGGCGACGGCACGCTGTCGAGCCGCAACGAACCCGCGCCATGGTCGGTGGGCGGCCGGCTCGGCTATGTGCGCGGCGCGTCCTGGCGCGCCCAATCGGCGCCGGCGGCGGTCCACCGCGAAGCCGTCGCGGTCGCCGGGAAGGAGTTCGCCGCGTTGAACCCGAAACTCGACGCCCTCGTCAAAGACCTCGCGGCGTTTGAAACGGACCTCGCGGCGCTCGGCGCGCCGTGGACGCCTGGACAAGGCTCGCAGCCGGTCGCGCCCGGCAAGTAAATCGCAGAAGGTGCGCAGCGGAGCGGTCGGCCGACGGCGCGCCGTCGGCGCCGCCGGTGCGCCTCGCTCGGCTGACGGCGGGAAATTCAAGTCCGCCCTTGACGGCGGATGACGCCAATTGATCTGGGCGCGAACCTTTTATCCGATGAGGCGGGCGAACCCGACGCGGAGCAACCGGGCGATCGCCTTGCCGAGCGCCCGCGTCGGCTACTCCTGCTCGGCTTCGTCTTCGTCCGTCGGCACGTCGAGGATTTGCCCCGGATAGATCAAATCGGGATCGCGGATTTGATCCGTGTTCGCCTCATAAATGATCGTGTATTGCGCGCCCTTCCCGTAAGCGCGCCGCGCGATCCGCCAGAGCGAGTTGCCGGGCTGGACGATGACGCGTCCGTCGCGCAACGCAATGTCGTCCGCGCGCGCCCGTTCGAACGGCAATTCTATGGCGTAGGCGGGCCGCCCGTCGGCATCGAGTTGAATGATCTGCAGCGTGTAAACGCCGGGCACCACGGTCGCGAGCATCGTCCAGCGGCCGGCGGCGTCCGACACCGTCTCGTCGAGCGGCCGACGATTGATAAAGACCTGCACGCGGCGCTCGGGCTGCGCGCGGCCGGAAAAGATCACGCTCCCGGTATCGTCATAGTCGATCGCCTCTAGCGCCAGCGGGCCGACGCCCTCCGCCGCGTCGCGCGGCTCTTGGAGGACGACGCTCGCGCCGCCCGGCGTCGTGCGCAAAACGAGCGGGCCGAGATCGTCGCCCTCCGGCACGTAAATGACGACGGTCTGCTCGGAGCGCACCGTCAGCCCGGCCGTCGTCGTCATGGCGAGGCTCAACTCCACCGGCCCGGCCTCGAGCGGCGTTTCGGTGGTCACGACCCATTCGCCGTTCCCGTCGGCGGTTTCGGTCACGAGCGGCTCGTCGTTGGCGTAAACGGTGACGCGCGCGCCCGGCTCGGCACGGCCGGCGATCACCGCCGACCCGTTGCGGTCGACGCGCACAATATCGAAATAGGGAAGAGCGGGCGCCGGCGGCGCGTCGTCGTCGGCCGTTTCGGACGCCGCGTCGGCGGGCTCGGCCGCCTGCGTCGGCGCCGGTTCGGCCTGCGGGCCGAAGCGCTGATAGGTTTGCCACCCGACGAAGGCGATGAAGACCAGCAATAGGAAAATGATGACGACGCGCATCGGTTCCTCCCCGCAGGCGCCGCTCGACGACGCTACTTTCCGTTAACGATACCAACACCCGTAAAGCGCTACAATCAGGTGCGTAACATGGCGATCGCTAAGTTCATGAAATCCATATGTATTTATTGCGGCTCGAAGGTCGGCGACGACCCGGTTTTTGAGGACCTCAAAA
>JBCCZS010000276.1:0-3073 GCA_039187035.1 Pseudomonadota bacterium
CCGCCGGCCGGACGGGCGCGCACGCGTTGCGGGAACTTTTCAAGACGCCGTGAAATCGCCGTTAAACGCCCTGTAAAAGTTTTGCGAGCGCGCTTAAGGGTAAATGAAAAATAAACGCGATCGCCCGCCCGTCCGCGGTCCCGCCGTGAGAAACGCCGCCCGCTCATGAATCGCACGCTCCTCAGCCTCGTCGTTCAGGCGCGCCGTTTGCGCAGTCGCGCGACGGCGTTCGCGCCCTATCGGCTGTGGATCACCGCCGCCGTCATCGGCGCGGCGGCGGCCTACGGGGTGATCTTCTTCCGTATTGCGATCAACGCCGTATCGCTGATCGCGTTCGGTCAAACCGAAGAATTCGTCGCGAGCGGCGCCGGCGCGCTCCATGTCGCGCGCGCGGCCGCCGCGCCCGTGGCCGGCGGCCTCGTCGTCTCGTGCGTTTTGTATTTCGCCCATAAATATCGCTGGCTGCCCTACGGGCGCGGGCAAGGCGTCGCCGACGTCATCGAGGCGCGCGCGGTGCGCGACGGCCACATTTCAATCCGCGCCGGGCTCGCGGCGGCCGCCGTTTCCGCGCTGTCGATCGGTTCGGGCGCAAGCACCGGCCGCGAGGGCCCGGCCGTCCATATCGGCGCGACGATCGCGTCTGCGATCGACCGCTATTTCAAATTTTCCGCAAAAGACCGCCGCACGCTTCTCGGCTGCGGGGCGGCGGCGGCGGTCTCGGCGAGTTTCAACGCGCCGCTCGCCGGCGTTATCTTTGCGCTCGAAGTGGTCCTCGGCAATTACGCCCTGTCCGTATTCGGGCCGATCGCGGCGTCGAGCGCGGTCGGGGCGATCGTCGTGCGGCTCTTGTTGGACGACAACCCCGCCTTCCCGGCGCCGGACTATGGGCTTGCAAGCGCGATCGACATTCCGCTGTCGGCGGGGCTCGGCGTCCTGTGCGGGCTTCTTGCGGCGACGTTTTTACTTACCGTCCGACTGCTGACGGACGGGGTGCGGCGCGTCGCGTCGGGGCGCAACCTGAACTTTATGTATCTGCCGCCGATCGCCGGTCTCGTCGTCGGTCTATTGGGGGCCGTGCATCCGGAGATCTTCGGCGTCGGCTACGAGGCGGTGACGCGCGCCTTGCGCGGGGACTACGCCGTCGGCGTCCTCGTCGAGATCCTCGTCCTCAAGCTCGTCGCGACGGCGGTGACCGTCTCGTGCCGGTTCGGCGGCGGCGTATTTTCACCGGGCCTTGTGATGGGCGCGTTCGGCGGCGCCGCGTTCGGCGTCCTGATGACGCCGATCGCCCCGCAGGCCGCCGCGCCCGCTTTTTACGCCATGGTCGGTATGGGCGCGACGACCGGCGCCGTGATCGGCGCGCCGATCTCGACCACGCTCATCGTCTTTGAGTTGACCGGCGATTACACCATGACAACCTCGCTCATGGTCGCCGTCGCGCTCGCGACCGTCGTCACACAGACGATCGCCGGGAAGACCTTCTTTCATTGGCAGCTGTCGCGCCGCGGCTACGATCTGTCGGAAGGCCCGCAAGGCGTCATCTTAAAGACGACGCGGGTGCGCGAGGTGATGGACCGCCTGCCCGATCAAGCGCCGCTCAAGAAAGAAGCCGCGCGTTTGGAGCTTCAGCAATCCTTGGGCGAGGCGCTCGCCAAACTCGAAACGCTGTCCGAACCCGGATTGCCCGTGGTCGACCCCGGCGCGCCGACCGTGGTCGTCGGTTATTTGTCACGCGTTAAAGCGCTTGCAGCCTACAACAGGGCGCTGATCGCCAGCCACGTCGAACACCATGCATAACGGGCGCTAAAACCGACCCGTCAACGTCGCCGTGAAGAGCCGCCAGCGGTCTGCGACGTCGGCGAACGGGCCGGGCCGGGCGCGTAGCCGGCGGCCGACCAGCGCGAGGTGCGCATGGAGCCCCGCCTCTTCCGGCGCAAGCCCGGCCAGCGCCTGGGCCGCATCGCGCATGATCGGCTCGGCGGCCTGTGCAAGCGCCGGTCGGTCCAAGCCCCGTTTCGCCGCGTCCTCGTCGTCATAGCCTGCGAGCGCAAAGACCGCCTCGGCGCGGACAAGCGCATCGTCCGCATGCGGCGTTCTAACCGTCGCGAGGTATCCCTCGGCCGCGCACGCCCAAGCGATCGCGTCTTCGAGATCGACGAAGGGCTCGGCGTACAAAAAGCGCGCGCGCGCATCGATCGCGCCGTCGACGAGGTCGCGCGCAGCGGGCGGGATCGCATGCGTCGCCGCGCCTTCCTGAACGACCGGATGACGGCGCGGGGCGCCCTCCCCGAGAATTTCCGCAATCGCCTCGCGCCACCATTGCAGGCGGATCTCGCCGAGCGGCGCCTCGGAGACGGCGTGCGGGGCCCGCGCGATCTCCGCGTGCACGGCGTAAAGCGCCCGCAAGGCGCGCCGCCGGGGCGCCGGCGCAAACCGCAACGCCAACCAGCGGTGGGGGTCCGCTTCTTTCAGGAGGTCGTCGCAATAGGCGGCGTTGTCGGTTACCGCGACGGCCTCGGGTGAGGCGGTCAAAAGCGCTTCCGCAGTTCAAGCCGCCACGTTCGCCCGAACGGGTCCAAGATGTCTTCTTGGAAGGCGAATGGCGTCGCCCCTGTTTCGTCCGTCACTTGAATTTTCTCGTCGAGGATATTTCGGATGTTGAGCGCCAACCGCGTTTCCTCAAGAAACGGAACGGCGTTGACGATCTTGTCCGAGTAGTTGAACTCGTAGCCGATCCGAAGGTCCGCCGTCACCAAGTCGGAAAATCGCAACAGCCCGCTTTGCGCTGCGACCTCCGTCGGAGACGCGTAGTTTAAGTTTGCAAAGATCCCGAGGCCGTTGTTCCAACGCCCCATATTCGCGTTCAAGACGTGGGCGGACGTTCCGCCAAGCGCGCCGCCGGCGGACCCGTCAAGAAAATCGAATACCGGCACGCCTTCCGCGATTAGCACTTCGTCTTGAAGCGTCCAGGTATGAAAGACGGCGAACCGCAAACTGCCCGGCCGGCCGCTGCGCCGACGCCGCGGGGGGCCGCCCGCGCCCGGACGCCCGCCGCCGCCCTGTGCGCGCCCCC
>JBCCZS010000277.1:0-3064 GCA_039187035.1 Pseudomonadota bacterium
CGATGACTTTGTCGATGTGCTCAAAGCCGTCGATGCGGTCGTGCGCGCCGGGTGCGTCTTTTGAATTGTAGAGCCGGCGCGCGGCGGCTTTGTACAAAGTCTCGATGACGAGGCTCGATTTGCCGCCGCCCGAAACGCCGGTGACGCAGGTTAGGAGCCCGAGCGGGAAGGTCGCGTCGACGGTCTGCAAATTGTTCGCCGCGGCGCCGACGACGGTGAGCGCTTTGTTTTTGTCGGGCGTGCGGCGCTTTGCGGGGACCGGGACCTCGCGCCGGCCGGCGAGGTAATCGCCGGTCAGCGAGCCTTTGGCGGCGACGACGTCTTTGACCGCGCCTTGCGCGACGATGCGCCCGCCATGGACGCCCGCGCCGGGGCCGATGTCGACGACATGGTCGGCCGAGCGGATCGCGTCTTCGTCATGCTCGACGACGAGGACAGAATTGCCGAGATCGCGCAGGCGCTTCAGCGTTTCCAACAGCCGTTCATTGTCGCGCTGGTGCAGGCCGATCGACGGTTCGTCCAGGACATACAAGACGCCGGTTAGGCCGGACCCGATTTGCGAGGCGAGGCGGATGCGCTGGCTTTCGCCGCCCGACAGCGTGCCGGACGCGCGCGACAGCGTCAGATAATCGAGGCCGACATCGTCGAGGAACTTCAAGCGATCGCGGATCTCTTTAAGCACCCGCACGGCGATGGTTTTTTCTTTCTTCGAGAGCTTCGCTTCGAGCGCGTCGAACCAGACGCCCGCCTGGCGGATCGACATTTCGGTCGCCTCGGAAATATGCCGCCCGTCGATTTTGACCGCGAGGGCTTCCGGCTTCAGCCGCCAGCCGCCGCACGCGTCGCAATCGGTGATCGATTGGAAGCGCGCGAGATCCTCACGCACCCACGCTGAATCCGTCTCGCGCCACCGGCGCTCTAGGTTGGGGATGACGCCTTCGAACGGTTTGACCGTCTCATAGCGGCGCGCGCCGTCATTGTAGATGAATTGCACGTCCTCATCGCCGGTGCCGTAGAGAACGACGTGGCGATATTCCTCATCAAGCGCGCCCCATTTGGCTTTCGCGGAAAAGCCGTAATGTTTCGCCAGCGCTTCCAGCGTCTGGCGATAATACGGCGACTGGCCTTTCGACCATGGCGCGATGGCGCCGTCGGTCAGCTTCGCTTCCGGATCCGGCGCGACGAGGTCCTCATCGAAAATCATCTGCGTGCCGAGCCCGTCGCAAGCGGGGCAGGCGCCGGCCGGCGCGTTGAACGAGAACAGCCGCGGCTCGATTTCCTCGATCGTAAAGCCGCTTTCGGGGCACGCGAATTTGGCGGAGAAAACGGTGCGCTCGCCGGCGCGTTCTTTGCCGGCGCTTTCGGCAACGGCGATGCCGTCGGTAAGGGCGAGGGCGGTTTCAAACGACTCCGCGAGCCGGCTTTCGATGCCGTCCTTGATGATGACGCGGTCGACGACGACGTCGATGTCGTGTTTGACCTTCTTGTTGAGCTCCGGCACGTCGGCGATTTCCATAAAATCGCCGTCGACTTTGACGCGCTGGAAGCCTTTCTTCAGGAGGTCGGCGAACTCTTTTTTGTATTCGCCTTTGCGGCCGCGGATGATCGGCGCGAGGAGATAAAACCGCGCACCGTCGCCGGCCTGCATCAGACGGTCGACCATCTCCGACACGGTCTGCGCGGCGATCGGCAGGCCCGTCGCCGGCGAGTAGGGCACGCCGATCCGCGCCCACAAAAGCCGCATATAGTCGTAGATTTCCGTAACCGTGCCCACGGTCGAACGCGGATTGCGGGACGTGGTCTTTTGTTCGATCGAGATCGCCGGCGACAGCCCGTCGATCTGGTCGACGTCGGGCTTTTGCATCAACTCCAAAAACTGGCGCGCGTAGGCCGACAGGGATTCGACATACCGGCGTTGGCCTTCCGCATAGATGGTGTCGAATGCGAGCGATGATTTGCCTGAGCCGGAGAGGCCGGTCATCACCACGAACTTGTCGCGCGGGATCTCCAGGGTGACGTCTTTGAGATTGTGTTCGCGTGCGCCGACGACGCGGATGGTCTTCAAACTCATCGAGAGCGGCCTCAATTCCGGAATGCGCCGGCGCGCGTGACGCGCCGCGACGTGGCGTTTCGTTGTGCGCCGGCGCCGTCGCTGACGCCAAGCAAAAATTCTACGGGTTCTTCGGCCCCGCCGATCCCATGGGCGTTGACGACAAGAACAAGATGTGAACATTACTGGGGAGATTTCATCGTCCGCGCAAGCTTGATGCGGCGCGAGAAGCGCGCCAACGCTGGGGCGAAAGCGCCGTTTTGCGCGCAGAATTATTTTAAGGAGGCTCCATGGCCGGCAGCGTCAACAAAGTCATTCTCGTCGGGAATTTGGGCCGCGACCCGGAAATTCGTCAGACGAAGGACGGTCGACCGATCGCGAATTTGAGCGTCGCGACGTCGGAAACCTGGAAAGACAAAATGACGGGCGAGCGGCGCGAGACAACCGAGTGGCACCGCGTCGTTATTTTCCAGGAAGGGCTGGCGCGCGTCGCTGAGCAATATATGCGCAAGGGCTCCAAAGTGTACGTCGAAGGCCAATTGCAAACGCGCAAGTGGCAAGATCAAAACGGGCAGGACCGTTATTCCACCGAAGTCGTGCTGCAGGGCTATGGCGGCGTTTTGACGATGCTGGACGGGCGCCGCGACGCGGCGGGCGGCGGCGATTTCGGCGATCCGGGTCCGTCGCTGCCGCAAGGCGGCGCCGATATGGGCGGCGCGCCGGCGTCGTACGATTTGGACGACGACATTCCGTTCTGATCGACCGGACCGTCCGGGCGCGATTCGTTCGTGCGCGGTTTTTCTGCGATCAGACGGCTGAATTCGCCGTCTGCGCCTCTGAATACTGTGTTATTTGAGTAACAACTGGCGCGTTCGCAGACGGAAAATTCGTGTAAGGGGCAAAAAAGCCCCCGTACGGAGCGCTGTTGCGCCCGTTAATCATACTTTTTTAGTGTTTTCCGCCAACTTTTCGCAAAGTCGCGAATTGGAGGACTCCCATGGCGGTAAAACGCAC
>JBCCZS010000278.1:0-3040 GCA_039187035.1 Pseudomonadota bacterium
ATTGCCAGCGCCGTAAAACTCCTTGTAGTTTGGGCGCAAATTGAAGGGGACGACGTAAAACGTGGCGAAAACGGCCGACGCGCTGACGCATAGCGACCGCATCGCGAAGGAAATCGAATCGGAGATTATTTCCGGCCGCCGCGCCCCCGGCTCGCACCTCAACGAGCAGGAGATCGCGGACCGGTTCTCCGTTTCCCGAACGCCGGTGCGCGAAGCGGTCCGCCATTTGTCCTCGGCGGGCCTCGTCGAGGTTCAACCGCGACGCGGCGCGTTCGTCGCGCGAATTCCGGTGACCCGGCTCATCCAAATGTTCGAAACGATGACCGAGTTGGAAGGCGCGTGCGCGCGCCTCGCGGCGCGGCGTATGCGCGTCGACGAAAAGCGCGCGCTGGAGCGCGTGCACCGCGCATACGAAAAGTTCGCCGCCGCCGGCGACGCCGACCGGTATTATGACGAAAGCCTGGAATTTCACCGCCGGATCTTCAAAGGCGCCCATAACGACGTCCTCGGCGATATGGCGATGCGGCTGTTCAACCAATTGACCGGCTACCGGCGACGGCAATTGACGAACGCCCGGCGCACATCGACCTCATTCGACGAGCACGCCGCCGTTCTGGAGGCGATCATGGACGGGGACGAAGCCCGCTCCGAACGGTTGATGCGCGCGCATACCGGCATGGTCGGCGACAACGTCATGGACCTGATCGGTCAGCTGCCGGAAGGATAGGCGCGGCGCGCATTACGGCCGATCGCGGTCTTTGACGACGCCCGCCTCGGCAAGCGCGGCTGCGGCCTCGCGGTCATACCCCAAATCCGCCAGGATCTCCGCAGTCTGCTCACCGAGCGTAGGCGCGCCGCGGCGCACCGTACACGGCGTTTCGGAAAACGCGATCGGCGTTGCGAGCGACGGCGTCGGGCCGAGGGTCGTGTGGTCGCTGGATACGACCATACCCCGGGCCCGGATCTGGGGATCGTCGACCATCTCGGCGACCGAATTGATCGGCCCGGTGGGCACGCCTGCGGCCTCAAGCAAATCGATCCAATGCGCTTTCGACCGCGTCCGGAAAATATCCGACAGGGCGGCGACCAGCGCGTCCAAATTCTCAACGCGCGCCGGGTTGTCGACGAAGCGCGGATCGTCTTGCAAATGCGCCGCGTCGATCGCCTTGGTGAGGCGCAACCAATTGGCCTGATTGGCCGCCCCGACGATGAACCAACCGTCGCACGCCTCAAACGCCTGGTAGGGCGCGTCGAGCGGATGGGCGGTGCCCATGGGCCGCGCCGGCTCGCCCCCGGCGAAGTGGATCGCCGCCGGCCACGTCATGAAGGAGGCTGCGGCTTCAAACAAAGACGTGTCGACTTGTTGGCCGCGCCCGGTGCGCTCGCGATGATGGAGGGCGGCGAGAATGCCGATGACCGCGAACAAACCGGCGCCGATGTCGGCCACGGGAACGCCAGCCTTGACGGGCGGGCGATCGGCGCCTTCGCCCGTGACGCTCATCACGCCGCCCATCGCTTGCGCGACGAGGTCGAACCCGCCCCGATCGGCGTAGGGCCCCGTTCTTCCGTATCCGGATATCGAGCAGTAGATGAGACGCGGATTGATCGCCCGCAGGTCGTCATAGCCGGCCCCGAGATTTTCCATCACGCCCTTGCGGAAATTCTCGATGAGGACGTCGCTCCGGGCGACGAGGTCGAGGAGGATCCGGCGACCCTCGTCGGTCTTGAGATTGACGGCGACGCCGCGCTTATTGCGGTTGAGCATCAAAAAGCCGGCCGCTTCCTCGCCCTGCCATGGCGGCGCCATGCGCCGGCAATCCTCGCCCTCCAATCGCTCAAGCTTGACGACGTCGGCGCCGAGGTCGGCGAGCGTTCGCCCGCAGGTCGGGCCGGCCATGACGTGCGCAAGCTCCAAGACGGTCAAGCCGGCGAGCGGGCCGGGCGCGTCGGACGTATGCGGCGCACGCGCGCCGGCGTTTGATCCGCTCACGGTCATCGCCCGCGGAAGACGGGTTTCGTCTTGGCGAGGAACGACCGATAGCCGGTTTGATAGTCTTCGGTCTCGAACGCGCGGTAGTGTTCGTCGTGATCGGCCTGCGTCAGCGCGATGTCGCGCTCCAACCGATCGAAGAACTGCTTGTGCCAACGGTGGACCAAAGGCGGACCCTCGGCGATCGCGCGCGCCGTCGCCGCAACGTCGTCGTCGAGACGCTCGGCGGGACCGACGCGATTGACGAGGCCGCGCGCCTTGGCGTCGTCGGCGTCGATGATGCGGCCCTCGACAAGAAACTCGAACAGTGTCGGGCGGTCGGCGATCCGCCAAATCGGCAACATTTCTTCATAGGCCATGGTCAGGCCGAGGCGGTTCAACGGCGCCCCGAAGCGACTGTCGTGCGAACAAATCCGCATGTCGGACAGCGCCGCGATTTCCAGACCGCCCCCCACGCACGCGCCGCGAACCTTTGCGACGATCGGATGCGGACACGCGGCCATCGCCGTGCGGCCGCGGTTCATGATCGCGGACAAGGCGCGGGCTTTTTTCGCGTCGGAACGGTAGGCCTCGAATTCCCCGATATCGTTGCCGGGACAGAACCCGCGCGTCCCGGCGCCGGTGACGACGATGCACCGCACCGTATCGTCGGGGCCGAGCGCCTCCCACGCATCGGCGAACGCGACCCACATGTCGCGCGTCATCGCGTTGAGTTTGGCGGGATTGGTCAACGTCACCGTCACGACGCCGTCATCCGCCCGGCTTATTTTTATTTCCCCCAAGGCGAGGCTCCGTTGTCGCGTCGCACGCCAAACAGCGCACGTTTCGAAAGCATATTGCATACAATTTCGGCGCAACCAAATACAATAGTTGGCGATCGTCCGAACGGCGCGTATGGTGGGGCGGTGAAGCTCTACATTTCCGCGGATATCGAAGGCGTCGCCGGCGTCGTCAGCCCGGCGCAAACCGTACAGGCCGGCTTTGAGTACGCGGCCGCGCGGCGCTGGATGACGAACGAGGTCGCTGCGGCGTGCGAAGGCGCGTTCGCCG
>JBCCZS010000279.1:0-2985 GCA_039187035.1 Pseudomonadota bacterium
TTTGAAGCCGCGGACGCCGCCGAGCAGGGCGGCGAGCCCGAAACGCCATTGCCGGCGATGCCCGCCTCCGAACAGGTCATCCAAGATTATCAAACGACGCGGCTGTCCCTGAAAGACCATCCTTTGCGTTTTTTGCGGGCGCGCTACGACAAAGCGAGCGTTCTCACGACCGCCGCGGCGACGGCGCGCGCGGCGGGGGATTTTGTGCAATGCGCCGGGATCGTCCTCATCCGTCAGCGGCCGGGATCGGCCAAAGGCGTTTTCTTCATCACCATTGAAGACGAGACGGGCGTCGCCAATCTCGTCGTGTGGCCGCGCGTCGGCGCCGTCTACCGGCCGGTCTTGATGGGTGCGCGCATTCTCCTCGTCGCCGGCCGGGTGCAACGCGCCGACAACGTCACCCACATCGTCGCCGACCGGTTGATCGATCGCACGGACGATCTGTACTGGCTGTCGGAAGACGCGCAGCGCTCCGCGTTCAACGGCGTCCTCGCCCGCGCCGACCATGGCCGCGCGCCCCTGCCGGCGGCCGGCCAGGCGTTGCGGAAACGTCTGCAAAAACTCCGCAAGGACGATCCGCTCATCGCCGCCTTGTCGCGGGCCGACGAAGTGCGCAAGCCCATCCCCGACGACGTTTTTTACCGCCCGCGCGACGCGTCGGGCCTGCGCACGCACCCGCGCAACGTTCGCGTCATCCCGAAAAGCCGCGATTTCCATTAACGGCGCCGGCGCCTTGGCCGATCGGCGCGCTTGCGCTATCGCCGCACCGGTCCGCCGTAACCGGCCCGCCACGAGAAATCACCCGCCACATGTCCGGATTGCTCGCCCTTCTCGACGACGTCGCCGCCATCGCCAAAATGGCCGCCGTCCATGTCGACGACGTCACCGCGCTCGCCGCAAAAGCCGGCGTGAAATCCGCCGGCGTCGTCATCGACGACGCGGCCGTGACGCCGAAATACGTCCAAGGATTGCCCGCGGCGCGGGAATTGCCGATCGTCCTCAAAATCGCCCGCGGCTCGCTCTTCAACAAGCTGGTGATTTTGCTCCCCGCCGCGCTCCTCATCAACGCGGTCGCGCCGTTCCTCTTGACCCCGATCTTAATGATCGGCGGCGGCTATCTGTGCTTTGAAGGCGCCGAAAAGATCGTTCACGTCTTATTTCATCGCCACGGTACCGGCGACGGCCACGGCCCCGGCGACGACGCAACAGACGAACGCGCGGCCGCGCCGATTGACGCCGCCCATCTCGAAGCGCAACGCGTCTCCGGCGCGATCAAGACCGATTTCGTTCTGTCCGCGGAGATTACCGCCATCGCCTTGGCCGCCATCGAAACCGACGTCATTTGGAAATCGGGCCTGGTTCTCGCCGCCGTGGCGGTGGGGATCACGGCGCTCGTCTACGGGGCGGTCGCGATCCTGGTGAAAGCCGACGACGTCGGCCTGCGGATGGCGAGCGCCGGCCGATTGGGGGCGACGCGCGTCGCGGGCCGGGCGATCGTCAAGGCGATGCCGACGGTGACGCGCGCGATCGGTGCGATCGGGACCGCCGCGATGCTCTGGGTGGGCGGTTCGATCGTGGTCCACGGGCTGAAAGACGTCGGCGTGAAGACGCTGTACGACGCGATCCACGCCGTCGCCCACGCTGCGGCAAGCGCGGTCGCCGGCCTGGCCCCCGTTCTCAGCGGCTTTGCGGAATGGGCGACGACGGCGGCGCTCGACGGTTTGTTCGGGCTGCTCGTCGGCCTCGCGCTCATCCCGGTCGTCTCTTTCGGTCTCGCCCCGGCGGCGAGGGCCGTAAGATCCCTCGCCGCAGGTCGCGCTTAGCCTTACCGGTTCCCACAAGGCCCGCCCCCGCAAGGCGAGGCGGACCCCCGGCGCGCCGCCTCGGCGCCGGCTAAAAGCTGTATTTCGTCGAGAACTGCACGCGGTTTAGATCGCCGTCCATGCCCGAATCGAGCCGCCGGTTGGCGTATATATACTCCACGCCCACGTCCAATTTCGGGATCACCGTGGCGATGAGGTTGGCGTGGATCGAATAGACTTCTTCGGTCACGCCCGTGCCGACCAGCAGCGTCGGATTGTTCGCATGGAAATAACCGCCGGTCAGGTTCGACCGCAGCGTCGGCGTCCAGAAGTGGCGATAGGAGAGGAAGCCGGAAATCGTCTCGAATTTCTCTAGATCGCCGTCCGCGTCGATCGCGGCGTCGTTGACGATGTTGACGCCGACATACCGCCCGATCCCGTCGCCGTAGGTCGCCATGAACCGGATGTCGTCGCGTGCGCCGACTTTGACTTTACCGGACGCCGACAGGCCGAAGCCGAACGTCGTATCGTCCGTCGCGCCCGGCGCGGCCCCTTCGTCGACATGCAGGGCGCGGGCGAGCGCGGCGAACGTCACGTGCCCCCAGTCGCGCTTATAATTGTAGCGTAAGACGAAGTCGGGCGCGAAATCGTCGCCCGGCAAAATGCGCTCGCCGGCCGGCCCGGTAATTTCGGTCTCCGGTTGTTCGATCGCGATTTGCCACGGGCCTTTCGTGTACCGGATCATCGGTTGACGGATGAAGACCGTGCCCTCCGTCGGGCCGATGAAGTCCAGATTGTCGGGCAGGGCGCCGACGTCCTGGAAGGTCGACCAGGCCTGGCCGAGCAGCCAATTGTCGATGGTGATGTAGCCCTGGCGGATGCGCGGGGTGAAGCTGTTGGAGACGCGTTCGTTGCCGTCGCTCGTCACTTGGAAGTCGAACTCAATCCGTCCGCCGATATCATGGCCGCCACGCGCCGACTTCATGTCGAAGGTGAAGCGCGTCTCGCGCGGGTTGAAGTCGATGTCAACGCCGTCGCCGTCGCCGCCGACCGGAACGAGGGCTGGCAGATAAAAGTCACGGCCCAGACTGTTTGTGGGAAGATCGCCGCCGGTCGTCCTCGACAGAGAGGTGTCAAGCTTGACGTAGCCGGAGAATTTGACGCTGGTGTCGCCGACCTCAAA
>JBCCZS010000280.1:0-2909 GCA_039187035.1 Pseudomonadota bacterium
AACCGCGTGCGGATGATCGTCGCAAGCTTCCTCGTCAAACACCTCCTGACGCCTTGGCAGGCGGGCGAAGCGTGGTTCTGGGACACGCTCGTCGACGCCGATCCGGCGAACAATCCGGCGAGTTGGCAATGGACGGCCGGATCCGGGGCGGACGCGGCGCCGTATTTCCGGATTTTCAATCCGATCACGCAGGGCGAGAAGTTCGATCCGGACGGCGTTTACACCCGCGCCTTCGTGCCGGAACTGAAAGACCTGCCGAAAAAATACCTGCAAAAACCCTGGGAAGCGCCGGCAGCCGTGTTGCGCGACGCCGGGGTCGTTCTCGGCGAGACCTACCCGGAACCGATCGTCGACCACGCATCGGCGCGGCGGCGTGCGCTCGACGCCTTTGAAACCGCAAAGAAAAAAGGTTAACGTTCGCGCGTCGTTGACGTGGATCCAACGTGCTTTCGTCCGCCCCTCGCCTCATCCCGCCGATCGCCGTCACGGCGCAGAACAAATCGCACACCTTAAAGGGACTGCCGCCGTTCTTTCGGGCGGTGTGCGAAATCGCGCTGCGGCTGGAGGTCGGCGCGCTGGCGATCGTGCTGCCGGACGGGCGCGCGCTCGCCTTTGAGGGGCGCGAGCGCGCCGACGTCGCCGGCGTGCTCCGGGTCGTCGACTACGCGTTCGCGCGGCGCGTCGTCTTCGGCGGCGACGTCGGCTTTTTCGAAAGCTATGCCGACGGTCAATGGGATTCCCCCGACTTGTCCGCGCTCTTGACCGTGCTCGCGCTGAACGCCGACCGGATCTCCAAGGCGTTCGAAGGGGCCCCGTTCGCCGGCTGGATCCAGTCCGTGCGGCACGCATTGAACCGCAACACGCGGGCCGGCGCGCGGCGCAACATCATGGCGCACTACGACCTCGGCAACACGTTTTATGAGAAGTGGCTCGACCGGACGATGACCTATTCGTCGGCGCGCAACGTCGAAAACGCGGCGGACCTTGAAGGCGCGCAGACCGAGAAATATCGCGCCCTCGCCGCGTCGATCGATCTGCATCCGTCCGATACGGTGCTGGAGATCGGCTCCGGTTGGGGCGGGTTCGCGGAATTCGCCGCCAAAGACGTCGGCGCGACCGTCACCGGACTGACGATCTCCAAAGCGCAATACGACTATGCGCGCGAGCGCGTCTTCCGCGAAGGGCTGGCGGAGCGCGTCACGTTCCGTCTGGAGGATTATCGCGACCACCAAGGGGGCTACGACAAGGTCGCCTCCATCGAAATGTTCGAGGCGGTCGGCGCGGCCTATTGGCCGGCTTACTTTTCGAAAGTGCGCGAGTGTTTGAAGCCGGGCGGCGTCGCCGGTTTCCAGATCATCACGATCGCGGACCGGTTTTTCGACCACTATCGGAAAAACCCGGACTTCATTCAGCGCTATGTGTTCCCCGGCGGCATGCTGCCGAGCCTCGGCAAGCTGCGCGGCCAGATCGACGACGCCGGGCTCGCTTGGCGCGACATGCAAGCGTTCGGGCGGGATTACGCCTTGACGCTCAGCGCGTGGCGCGACCGCTTCACCGACGCCTGGGACGACATCGCCGCGATGGGCTTTAACGAGCACTTCCAGAAGCTCTGGCGGTATTATCTGTCCTATTGCGAGGCGGGCTTCCGCGCACAGACGACGGACGTCGTTCAACTCTCAGTGAGACGGTAGCCCGACCGCAACGCGCGCGCCGGGCGCGCTTGCGCCGCGCGGCGCGGCGGCGCACCTACAGGCTCGACCGACCAATCTGAGGAGCATCGCGCCATGGACGTCAACGACAGCGTTCTCGACCGCATCGGCGATACGCCGCTGATCAAGCTCAAGCGCGCGTCGGAAGAGACCGGCTGCACGATCCTGGGCAAAGCCGAATTCCTCAACCCCGGCCAGTCGGTCAAAGATCGCGCCGCGCTCGGCATCATCCACGACGCGGAAAAAACCGGCGCGTTAAAACCGGGCGGGGTCATCGTCGAAGGCACCGCCGGGAATACCGGGATCGGCCTCGCCATGGTCGGCGCCGTGCTCGGCTACCGGGTGAAAATCGTCTTCCCGCGCACGCAAAGCGCGGAGAAAAAACAGGCGATCCTCAGCTACGGGGCCGAGCTGATCGAGGTCGACGCCGTCCCTTATTCGAACCCGGACAATTACGTGCGCTATTCCGGGCGCCTCGCTAAAGACTTGGCGGCCGGCGAACCGAACGGCGTTTTGTGGGCGAACCAGTTCGACAACACCGCGAACCGCGACGCCCATTACCGCACCACCGGCCCGGAGATTTGGCGGCAGACGGACGGAAAAGTCGACGGGTTCACCTGCGCGGTCGGCTCCGGCGGCACGCTCGCCGGCGTGACGCGCGCACTAAAAGAGCGCAAGCCCGACGTCGTCTGCGCGCTGACCGATCCGATGGGCTCAAAGCTCTTTTCGTGGGTCAAGACGGGCGAACTGGAAACCGAAGGCGGCTCGATCACCGAGGGGATCGGCCAGGGCCGCGTCACCGCCAACTTAGAGGGCGTCGCGTTTGACGACGCGTTTCGCGCGACCGACACGGAGGTGTTGTCGGTCATTTATCAGTTGATCCAGGAGGAAGGCCTCTGCCTCGGCGGCTCGGCCGGGGTCAACGTCGTCGGCGCGACGAAACTCGCCCGCGCGCTCGGCCCCGGCAAAACGATCGTGACGATCTTGTGCGACTACGGAACGCGCTACGCGTCGAAACTCTTCAACCCGACTTTCCTGCGCGACAAGGGGTTGCCGACGCCGCCATGGCTGCCGGCGGACGCATGACGGCCGGCGCCGTGACCGCCGCCGCCGCTACGAACCCGCTCGCCGCCGCGGCCGCGCTCGTCGGCTTCGTGCTCGTCGCGGCGGGCGCGTTCGGCGGCCATGCGCTCGAATCGC
>JBCCZS010000281.1:0-2898 GCA_039187035.1 Pseudomonadota bacterium
ACGTTCCCGGAAGACCTCATGTTCAAGGAAACCGGCGACCGGTCGAACTATCAAGGCCGCTACGTTTTGCGCCATCCGTTCAAGGGCGCGGCGACGTGCGAGGCCGGCGAGGCCTATAAAGCTTCCCTGCCGGACCGGTTTGAAAGCGAGGCTCAAACGCTTGCGCGCCTCACCGGCTGGGAGATCGACGACGTCCGCGCGCGCATGAATGCGGCCGGCCAATCCTTCACGCCTGCCGAAACGACGCCCTGGTGGCGGCGGATGTGGCCGACCGGCGACAAAAAAGACGGCTGAGGCGGCCCGCTTCCGCCGCGCGACCCGGCCTCGCCGCGCCGAACGGCCTCGGCTATGGTCCGGCCCATGGCGAACACGATCACGGGCCTGCGCATCCTCCTCGTTTTTCCCTTCGCGGCGACGTTCTTTCTGTCGGCCGATTGGGCGATGGACGCGGCCTTCGCGGTTTATGTCCTGGCGGCGGCGACGGATTTTCTCGACGGTCTCGTTGCGCGCGCGCGGGGCGAAGTCTCCGCGCTCGGGGCCGCGCTCGACCCGGTGGCGGATAAGATCCTCGTCGCAGCGGCGTTGTTGCTGTTGACGCGAAACGGGGTCGTGGCGGGGGCCGGCGTTTTCGCGGCTATTCTCATCATCGCGCGGGAGTTCCTGATCGGGGGCCTGCGGGAGGCCTTAGGGCCGCGCGGCGCGGCGCTGCCCGTCTCTCCCCTCGCGAAGATCAAGACGGGCGCCCAACTCGTCGCCGTCGGCTTGTTGATCGCCGCCGCGCCGGGCGGGGTGATCGGCCCGGCGTTGCTGCCGTTAGCCGCCGGGGCCCTGTGGGTCGCCGTTGCGTTGACCGTCTGGACCGGCGCGGATTACGCCCGGCGCGCGGCGGCCCTTTTGAAGACGCGGCCGTCGTGAGCGCGCCGGACAAACCGGGCGCCCAGGCCGGCGCGGAAGGCGGCCCGGCGCACATACTGGTGGTCGACGACGACGACCGGATCCGCGACCTCCTCAAGGAATATTTGGCGCGCCACGGTTTCCGCGCGTCCGTCGCGGCGAGCGGCGAGGAAGCGCGCACGCTTCTCGGATCCGTCTCGTTCGACCTCCTCATCGTCGACGTGATGATGCCGGGGCTTTCGGGCTTTGACCTGACGGAGAAGATCCGCGCCGCCTCGAACGTCCCGATCCTGCTCCTCACCGCCCGCGGCTTGCCCGAAGACCGCATCGCGGGCCTTGAACGCGGGGCGGACGATTACATGGCCAAGCCGTTCGAACCGCGCGAGCTCCTGCTGCGCGTTTTGGCGCTTTTGCGCCGCGCGCGCCCCGTCGCCCGCGACCAGGAGACGCTGACCTTCGGCGATATTACGTTTTCGCCCGGCCGCGGCGAACTGCGACGGGGCGACGACCTCGTCAAGCTGACAGCCAGCGAACTCGCTTTGTTGCGCGCGCTGGCAAAGAAGCCGGGCGAGGCGATCTCCCGCGCCGCCCTCGCAGAGCAAACCTCGGCCGCGCTCGAACGGTCCGTCGACGTACAAGTCACCCGCGTCAGAAAGAAGATCGAAGACGATCCGCGCACGCCCATCTACCTGCAAACCGTCCGGGGCGTCGGCTACGCCCTGATGCCGGACTGACGTCGTCCCATGTCGTATCGCCTTGCGCCCAGGAGCCTTTACGCGCGCGTCGTGTTGATCGTCATCTTGCCGATCTTTCTCTTATTGTCGTTCGTGACGTACCTGTTTTTCGACCGCCACTGGCAGCTCGTCTCGTCGAACCTGTCGGCCAACGTCGCCGGCCAGATCGCCCTCGTCGCCGACTTGTATGCGCAAGGAGGGCCGTCGGCGCGCGCGCGCGCGGATGCGGACGCCCGCGACAATCTCGATCTTACCGTGCGCTTCGAGCCCGGCGCGTCCTTGCCGGAAACGGATAAAACCTCGTTTCTCGGTATCGAGAACGCGACGTTTGATCGGCAGTTGGATGAAAAGCTCGACCGCCCCTATTGGCTGAACACGGCGAGCTGGCCGGCCTATATCGAAGTTCAGGTGCTGTTGGACGACGGCGTTCTCGTCTACTACGCGCGGCGCGACCGGATTTACGTGACGACGGGCCCGGCTTTCATTTTGTGGCTTGTCGGCGCCACGTTGCTCCTCGGCTGGATCGCCATCATTTTTCTGCGCAACCAGGTCCGATCGATTCAGCGCCTGGCGACCGCGGCGGAGGCCTTCGGCCGCGGGCGCGACGCGCCGGATTTCCGTCCGACGGGCGCAACCGAAGTCCGGCGCGCGGGCCGCGCCTTTATCGCCATGCGCAAACGCATCGAGCGCCATCTTGAGCAGCGCACAGCCATGCTCGCCGGCGTCAGCCACGACCTCAAAACCCCGCTCACGCGGATGAAACTCGCCCTCGCCATGCAAGACGACGATCCGGCCGCGGAGGGCCTCAAACGCGACGTCGAACAAATGGAAGCGATGCTCGAGGGCTACCTCGACTTTGCGCGCGGCCTCGCCGAGGACGACGACGAAGAGACCTTCGACCTCGACGCCTTTTGCGACGACGTCGTCGATGCCGCAGCGCGCGCCGGCGACGCGCTCGTCGTCGCCTATCCGGACGGCGCCGAGGTGACGGGCCGGCGCACCGCCCTGTTCCGCGCCGTCACCAACCTCGTCGGCAACGGCTTTAAATATGCGGACCATGTTTGGCTGACCGCCGAGCAAACTGAGACGCATACGGTCTTCGCCGTGGACGACGACGGCGAAGGGATCGACCCGGAGCATTATGAAGAAGCCTTCCGGCCGTGTGCGCGCCGCCAGGTAGCGCGCAAAACCAACCACGGCGGCGGCGGCCGCGGCGTGGCGGGGGTTGGGGGGGTCGCCCGCCCCCCGGGCGGCGGAAAAGGCTTGTGGG
>JBCCZS010000282.1:0-2881 GCA_039187035.1 Pseudomonadota bacterium
CCGCTGGGCGTTTTCTGGTGGTAAACGGGCGGGGGGTGCTGGGGTTGCCTTTGGGCGCCGCGGCATCCGCGGCGCACCGCGCGGCCGGGCCGCCGGGCGCGACGGCGACGGGGTTTGAGTTCCGGGGACATGGCGCACATCAGTCTTCTTTATGCGATCGAAGATCGCGCGTTCACGGACACGGTCGAGCGCTCGTTGCGTGCGGCCGGCCATGACGTTTCGCGAAAAGAAGTCGACGGCCATGCGTGTTTGACGATCGCCGACGACGCGGCGGCCTCGACCGCGCCCGATGCGAAAATCGTCTTTTGGTCGCCTGCGTCCGCGGCGTCGACCGCGTTGATCGCCCAGGCGCGCGCCGCCCTCGCCAAGCGGATTTTGACCTCCGTGTCGGTGGACGGGACCGAGCCGCCGGCGAGCTTCCAGCATTTATGGTCGATCGACCTCAGCGGGTGGAACGGCGGTTCCGACGACCCCCATTGGCGGTTCGTGCTCGACGAAATTAATCTTTGCGTGCGCCGGAGCGAGATCGGTTTCGACGAGCCGGAAAGCCCCGTCATGGGCGCCGGCGGGCGCGGCGGCGGCGGCGCGTCGGCCCCGGCGGCGGACGATCATCGGCGCGACCGCGCCGCATCCGAGGCGGGCCTTCGCGGCCGGACCGTGCTCCTCGGCGCGGTGTTGCTGACGACGGCGGCGACGCTGGCCGCGGTCGGCCTTGCGCCCTACGTGATCGGCGAGGGCGCGTCGACGCGGATCGTGCAGACCGAGCCGCCCCAGACGCGGCGCTCCGCTTTCGGATCGGCGACGCCCGGGCGTACGGGCGACGATCGGCCGGCGGAGGGCTCGTCGCCGCAGGACGCTGTTGAACGAGCCCGGTCGCCTGACGTCGAACGCGCGCGCGTCGACACGCTGCGCGACGAGGCCTACCGGGACGTCGATGGAGACGTCGCCGACATCGCCGACGCCGGGTTGACGCAGGACGCGGCCCCGGGCGCGCAGGACCCGGCGTTCGACCGGTTCGCCGAAAGGCAAAGCGCGATTGACGCCGGGCGCGTCGATGCGTCCCCGCCCGACACTATGCCCGACGCCATATCCGACCCTGTTTCCGACCCGGTATCCGACCTTGGGCCTGACGCCCCATCTGACGCGGATTCCGGCGGCGATTTGATTGCTGAGCGCGACGGGCTTTCACGCGACAACGGGCGCACGATCGACGATCTCCTGCGCGCCGTCGACGGCCCTGGGGACGGTAATGGGGACGGCGTCGGGAGCGACGCGCCGGCTTCTGCGGCGACGCGCGATGCGGACGAGGCCGCGGTAACCCCGCAGTCTGCGCCGGTCGCCGCGATCCGGGATGACGGGGCCGCGATCGACGCCGGCGACGAGGCGGCCGCCGCGCCTGAAGCAATCGACGGCGCGGAAGACGACGCGGCGCCCGAGGAGCCTTCGCCCGAGGAAGCGATCTTGGCGGCGCTCCCGCCCGACCCGGAAGACGCCGGCCTCGCCGAGCCGGTCGTCGCCGACACGCCGAACCCGGTCGTCGTCGACGCGGCCGCCCTGGAAGGCAATCTTATGCGCGATTGTTTTGATTGCCCCGACATGGCGGAAGTGCCGCGCGGCGCGTTCGTCATGGGCTCGCCCACAAACGAAAACGCGCGCGCCGCGACCGATTTGGTCGCCAAGCCGCGTTCGCTGAATTACGCCTTCGCGATTTCCGTTCGCGAGGTCACCTACGATCAATGGGCGGCGTGCGTCGCCGACGAATGGTGCAAGGCGTCCGCCGCGAAAGACCCGGGGTGGGGGCGCGGCGAGCGCCCGGTCGTGAACGTTTCATGGCGCGACGCGCAAGACTACGTCGCCTGGATCTCCTACAAAACGGGGTACGAATACCGTTTGCCGACGGAAACGGAATGGGAATACGCGGCGCGCGCCGGTGCGGACACGCCGTTCGATTTCGGCAACCGGCTGACGACCGACAAAGCCAATTATAACGGGCGTTATCAGTACCAGGGACCCGTCGGGATCTATCGGCGCAAAACGCTGCCGGTCGGGAGTTTCGAGCCCAACGCGTTCGGGCTTTACGACATGCACGGCAATGTTTGGGAATGGGTCGCCGATTGTTGGAGTGCGGACGGTTCGACGACGATGTCCGAGCCGCCCGCCGTCGCGCCCGACCCTGACGCGTGCGCGCAACGCGTCTTAAAAGGCGGCGCGTGGAACACCGGCGGGTGGCGGTTGCGCGCCGGCCATCGCGTCCCCGGCGGCGTCGATTCCCGTGAATACGACAACGGGTTTCGGGTCGCGCGCGCGTTGTGACGGGGATCGTCCCGCCCGGTCATCGGCTATTCCTTTCCGTTTCCTTGCAGTCTGCGCCAAAAAAGTGCCCGAACCGGCCGCGGGGACGGGTTGCGGGGGTTTTCCGGCGTCCATATATCCGCCGCGGAACGAGCGGTGCGACGGTGTTTGACCAAAGCCGACCCGCGCGCTCGTCGACGACGTCGATCGGCGCGGCTGGCTTGCGTCGTCGAACCAAGGAACCAGGCGGGACCGTCCGGTCCGGGCGCTTAACGGTCGCCAACGGCGCGAGGCTTGACGCGCGGCGGCGAAGGCTCGGACGCTAATCGGCGGATCGCCGCAACGGAGAAGAGAAGAAGCGATGGGCAAAGTTATCGGGATCGACCTCGGCACGACCAACTCGTGCGTCGCGGTCATGGAAGGCAAAGACCCCAAAGTCATCGAGAACGCCGAGGGCGCGCGCACGACGCCGTCCGTCGTCGCGTTCACCGAAGAGGGCGAGCGGGTCATCGGCCAGCCGGCCAAGCGCCAGGCGGTCACCAATCCCGAGAACACGCTCTTTGCCGTCAAGCGCCTGATCGGGCGCCGG
>JBCCZS010000283.1:0-2863 GCA_039187035.1 Pseudomonadota bacterium
CCGCCCCGGCGCGATGCGACGCCCTGCGCCGGACGCGCGCCCTTGACGGTCATAAAACTTTGACTATTCTATAATCATGGAATTATCAGCCGCCGCCGCCGGGTTCGCCGCCCTCTCCCAAGAAACGCGACTGTCCGTTTTGCGGCTCCTGGTCCGCGCGGGGCCGGACGGCGTCGCTGCGGGCGCCTTGTCCGACGCGACCGGCGTCGCCCCGCCGACCTTGAGCTTTCATTTGAAGGAGCTGACCGCCGCGGGCCTCGCCGCCTCCCGCCGCGACGGGCGGCGCATTCTCTATGCGGCGGACTATGCCGGCCTCGGCGCGCTCATCGATTTTCTGGTCGCCGATTGCTGCCAAGGCGACCCGCGCGCCTGCGGCGCCGCCCTGTCCCGCCTCGAACCGTCCTCGCCGCGCAAAGCCGGACGCAAAAAGGAGACCGCCCCATGAAACGCCTGCACGTCCACCTCAAGGTCGAGGATCTCGGCCAATCGGTCCGCTACTACGCGGCCCTGTTCGGGCGCGCGCCGGACAAGCTCGAGATCGACTACGCCAAATGGATGCTCGACGATCCGTACGCCAATGTCGCGCTCTCGACGCATGGCGGCGCGCCGGGGGTCGACCATGTCGGGGTGCAGGTCGAGGACGCCGGCGCGCTCGGCGCGATCGCGACCCGCTTGGCGGACGCCGGCGCGCCGCTGATGCAAGAAGACGACACGACCTGCTGTTATGCGCAGTCGGACAAATTCTGGAGCCGCGACCCGCAAGGCGCCGTCTGGGAGCTCTTCCATACGACCGGCGAAAGCGAAACGTACGGCGCCGAGCCCGACCGCGCGGCGTCATGCGGGGGCGGCGTTTGTTGCGTTCCCGGCGCGCCGCGCGCTTAAGGACGGCTCGGCGATGCGCAATGCGCTCTTTGTCTGCACCGGCAATTCCGCCCGATCGATTATGGCGGAAGCCTATTTGAACCACGCCGCGGACGGGCGCTGGCGCGCCTTTTCTGCCGGCTCCAAACCGACCGGCGCGCCGAACCCGTTCGCGCTCGAAACGCTCCGCGCCCATGCGATCGACGCGGCCGCCCACGGGCCGGCGCGGTCGAAGAGCTGGGACGAATTCGCTGCGGCGGACGCGCCCGCCATGGATCTCGTCGTTACGGTTTGCGACAACGCCGCCGGCGAGGTCTGTCCGGTTTGGCCGACGCGCGGGGGCGCCGCACCCGAAACGCGGCATTGGAGCTTTCCGGACCCGGCTGCGGTCGCGGGCGACGCGGCGACGAAGCGAGCGGCTTTCGAGGCCGTCTTCACCGACATCCGCGCGACGATCGACGCGTTTCTGGCCGAGGACGCACGCGCCTAATGTCCGCCTCCACACCGCGCAAACTCGCCGCCGAAGGGCTCGGCACGGCGCTTTTGCTGGCGATCGTCGTCGGCTCGGGCGTCATGGGCGACCAACTCGCCGGAGAAGACGTCGCGGTCGCCTTGTTGGCGAACACGATCGCGACCGGCGCCGGCCTCGTCGTGTTGATCCTCGTCTTCGGCCCGGTGTCCGGCGCGCATTTCAATCCGGCGGTCACGCTTGCGTTCGCGCTGCGCGGCGAGATCGATCCGCCGACGGCGCTCGCTTATGTTGGCGTTCAGATTGTCGGCGGCGTCGTCGGCGTCGCGCTCGCTCACGGCATGTTTGAATTGACCTTGTTGCAGACCTCCACAACCGCCCGCGCGGGCTTCGGCCAAGCGCTCGCGGAAACGACGGCGACGTTCAGCCTGGTGCTGACGATCCTCGGCGTTTTGCGGACGCGTCCGGACGCCGTGCCCTACGCGGTCGGGCTCGTCATCACCGCGGGCTACTGGTTTACGGCGTCGACGTCGTTCGCCAATCCGGCCGTTACGATCGCGCGCGCCTTCACCGACACGTTCGCCGGCATCCGGCCCGCCGACGCGCCGGCGTTTATCGCCGCGCAAGTGATCGGCGCCGTGCTCGCCGTCGCCGCGGCCCGGTTTTTGTTTCAAGACCCGTCCGCCGCGGACGCCGCCGAGCGCCGCGCGGCGTGAGCGAGGGGCCCCTCGCCCGCTATCACGAGCTTCTCGCCGACGGGGCGCTGGAGCCCGACCCGGCGCAGGAAGCCGCCGCCGAGGCGCTCGACGCCGTGTCGTCTGCAGTGCGTCGCCGACCGAAAACGAGCGCGCGCAGCCTTTTCCGATCGCGCGCGCCGGCGCCGCCCAGCGGACTTTACCTTTGGGGCGGCGTCGGACGCGGCAAAACGCTGCTCACGGATCTTTTCTTCAACAACACCGATTTTGAGTCCAAGCGCCGGCTTCATTTTCATGAGTTCATGGCCGAGGCGCATGAACGCATCGCCGGCTGGCGCGCCGCCGGCGATCGCGACCGACGCCGCCACAAGGCCTACGACCGACGCGCGCCGGACGATCCGATCCCCTACGCCGCCTACGATCTCGCCGAGAGCGCCAAACTCCTCGTTTTTGACGAGTTTCAGGTGACCGACATCGCCGACGCCATGATCCTCGGTCGGCTCTTTGAGCGCCTCTACGCGGAAGGCGTCGTCACCGTCTCGACGTCCAACCGCCATCCGAACGATCTCTATAAGGACGGTCTCAACCGCCAGCTCTTCCTACCCTTCATCGATCTCCTCCAAGAGAAGAACGACGTCATGGAGTTGGAAAGCGAGACCGACTATCGGCTGAAGCGGCTCGCCGGGGCGCCCGTCTACCATCAACCGCTCGGGCCGGACGCCGACGCCGCAATGGACGCGGCCTGGGCGCGGATCATTACGGGCGCGCGCGAACGGCGCGAGGGCCTCGCCGTTCTCGGCCGCACGCTGACGGTCCGCCGAACGGCGCGCGGGGCGGC
>JBCCZS010000284.1:0-2839 GCA_039187035.1 Pseudomonadota bacterium
GCGCGCGTCGGTGTCCATGAGAGAAGATGCCTGCTCGGCGGCTCGCCGCTGCATGCAGGGCGGGCGCGCAGAACCGTCGGCGCGCTAGCCGACGCTTACGCCGTGCCTACCGCCGCTTTTGCCGGGCGTTTAGGCGGCGCTGGCGGGCGGCGCCGCCAACGTCTGTGGACGTCGTATAGCGACAGGATCTGCGCGATCGCTGCGGCGTTCGTTCGGGAGGTTAGTTGCAGGCCGGATCGCCGACGGCGCGGAGTTCGAAGCGGTTGCGTTCGAAGTATGCGTCGGCGCCGACGGGGCGCACGTCCTTAACGGAGGAATAGCCGCACCGGTCGATCGTGTAGGTGAAGCGCGCGTCGGCGTCGGCGCCCGCGTCCTGGACGGTCGACGTCGTTACGAAAACGAGCGGCGGGCCGTCGCGCCGCTCCACGACGGTTTCCCCGCCGAAGGTGCGCCCGTCGTCGGTGATCTCGATCGAGACGACATTGTCCGCCTGCGGCTCTTCGGGGTATTCGAACGTGATGCGGATCGTGTCGCTCGGCACGTCCACGTCAACGGTCGCGACCACCGGGATTTCGACCGTTCCGTCGGATTGATAGTCCCGATAGGTGAGCAACCCGGAGAACGTGCGCGCGTTCAACGGCGCAAAATCCGCAACGCCGATCGACGGGTCCGGCTGGTCGGCGGCGTCCTGCGCGCCGTCCGGCGCGCCGCACGACGCCATGAGCAGCGCGGCGGCTGCGGCCGAAAATCGTTTCATGTCGTCCTCCCGAAAGACGCGCGGAGCCCGGGGACGGGTCGCGCGAAACCCCGGAAGGCGTCTTACCGCGGGTCCGGGCGGTTCACCATCATCTTTTTGATTTCCGCGATGGCCTTGGCCGGGTTCAGGCCTTTCGGGCAGACCTGCGCGCAATTCATGATGGTGTGACAGCGGTAAAGCTTGAAGTCGTCTTCGAGCTTATCGAGGCGCTCATTCGTTTGTTCGTCGCGGCTGTCGGCGAGCCAGCGATAGGCCTGCAACAGCGCGGCGGGGCCGAGATATTCGTTCTCGCCGCCCTTATCGCCGTTCCACCAATAGGAGGGGCAGGACGTCGAGCAGCAGGCGCACAAAATGCACTCATACAAACCGTCGAGCTTTTCGCGATCGTCTTTCGACTGCTCAAGCTCGGCGTCGTCCGCATCGACGGTCGCGTGCAAGAACGGCTCGACGTAAGCGTGCTGGCGATAAAAGTTCGACAAATCAGTGACGAGGTCTTTGACGACCGGCTGGTGCGGCAACGGGAAAATCGTCACGTCGCCTTTGATGTCGTCCATGCCCCTCGTGCAGGCGAGCGTGTTAGCGCCGTTGATGTTCATGGCGCACGAGCCGCACACGCCTTCGCGGCAAGATCGCCGAAAGGTCAGGCTCGCGTCGACGTCGGTCTTAATCTTAATGATGGCGTCGAGCACCATCGAGACGTCGGACACGTCGATCTCAAACGAATCGACGCGCGGATTGTCCGCATCGTCGGGGTCGTACCGGTACACTTTGAAAGTGCGGTAATCGCCCGCCCCGTTCGCCTGGGACCGGTCGGCCTTGTAGACCCGCCCCTTGCCGGTGAGTTGGGAGTTCTTTGGAAGCGTCAGCTCGACCATGGGCCCCTACGTCTTAATTCGTCGCCGGTACAATAAAGCGCTTGCCGCAATGCAAAAGGGCGCCAGTCGTCGCGCCCGCGCCCGCGCCCGCGCCCGCCGGCCCCCGCCGGCATTGCGGCGTTTCAACGCTACAGCCGGCGGCGAACCGGCTTCAGATCATCGAATTTCGGCGTTCGTTTTTCCATCTTTGCGGTGAACGCTTCTTTAAGGTCGTCGGGGCGCAGCATCGCGGCGTTCCACGTGGCGACGTGCGCCAGCGCGTCGGCGGTGGTGCGGCCGGGAACGTAATTGATCATGCGCTTGCAGCCCGTCACGGCCAGCGGCGAGTGAACCGCGATCCGCCCGGCGATCTCCAAGACGGCGTTCAACATCGTCTCGGCGTCCGGGTAGACCTCGTTAACCAGCCCGATCTCTTTGGCTTTGGCCGCCGGCAGGCGCTCGGCCGTGTAGGACAATTGCCGCACCCAGCCTTCCGGGATCAGGCGAACGAGACGCGGATAGGTCCCGACGTCCGCCGTCATGCCCACTTCGGTTTCCTGGATAACGAAGAACGCGTCCGCCGTCGCGTAGCGGCAGTCCGCAGCGCTGACGAGGTCGACGCCGGCGCCGATCGCGCCGCCTTGGATCGCGCACAGAACGGGCATGCGCGCCTCTTCGAGCGCGGTGAACGCGTCTTGCAGGCCCTTCAGGAAATGCACGAACCGCTCGGCGTCGACATGCGGGTTCGCCGGGTCGGCGTCGACGCCGCCCTGCATAAAGACCGAGATGTCCATGCCCGACGAGAAGTGTTTGCCCTCCGCTGAAATGACGAGCACCCGCGCCTCGCCCGCGTCGGACAGGGACGTCACGGCGTCCGGCAGCTCCGTCCAAAAGGACGGGATCATCGAGTTCGCTTTTTCCGGCCGGGTGAAGCGCAAATGCGCGATCTTTTCGGACGTCTCGACGGTGAAGCATTCGTACGAGTCGCTCATGAATCTGTCGTTCCCTTTCAACCCAAACCAAGGTCATGCAGAGATAGGGATCTCAAAGTGAACGCCGCCGCTCAAGTGTGCAGCGCAGACCACAAAAGAAGGAATCGATCCTACCGCACCTAATGCGCGCATCCCCCCCCCTTCGCGTCACGTGAAGCCTTGTTGCAGCAGTTATTTGGCGCATTGCCCCCAAGAATCGCTATTAGCTCTAAGAGCTGATAGTGCTCAGATATCTA
>JBCCZS010000285.1:0-2744 GCA_039187035.1 Pseudomonadota bacterium
CCGACGGATCGAAGCGCTTGCGCGAACGCCTCGACGGAGTGCGATCGGTCGATGTAGCCGGCGCGAAAATGCGCTTCGGCCGTACGCTGATAGTCCCGCTGAACGAAGCCGTGAATGATCTCCGCAAACGCGTCGCGCGTCGGTTCGTCAAGCCGGCCCATAATGCCGAAGTCGATGAGGGCGAGGCGGCCGCGCGCGTCGACCAAGAGGTTGCCCTGGTGCATATCGGCGTGGAAGAAGCCCTCGTGCAGCGCCTGGGTCAGGAAAAGCTGCATGATCTTCACCGCCATGGCGCGTCGATCGACGCCGCGCGCGTCGAGCGCGGCGACGTCGGAAACCGACGCCCCCTCGATCCAATCGAGCGTCAGGACGCGTCGCGAGGTCTGCGCCCAGACCACGGCGGGCGCGTAAACGCCCTCTTTCGTCCGTAGGCTGTCCGCCATCGCCGAGGCGGCGCCGGCTTCCATGCGCAAATCAAGTTCGACCGTCGCCGCGGCGCGCAAGGTCTCGATGAATTGCACCGGTTCCAGGCGCCGTGCGGCGACCGAGACGCGCTCCAGCGCCCGGGCGGCGCGCGCGAAGGCGCGGAATTCCCGGAAGGCGAGCCGCTCGATTTGCGGACGGAGGACTTTGACGGCGACGGTTTGGCCGGAGACCGTCTCGGCCTTGTGGACTTGCGCGACCGACGCGGCGGCGACCGGCTCGGAAAACGACGCGAACAACGCGTCGATGGGCCGGCCGAACGCCCGCTCGATTTCTTTGACCGCCTGCGCGCGCGAGAACGGCGGCATGCGGTCCTGCAGACGCGCAAGGTCGCCCGCCACTTCAAAGCCGACAATGTCGGGCCGCGTCGCCATGAACTGGCCGAGCTTGATGTAGGCCGGGCCCATGCCTTCGAACGCGGCCGCGAGCCGTTCGCCGGGCCGCAAAGCGCGCCCGTCGACCGTGCGGCGCGCGCCGATCCGCGTGAGCGCCGCTAGAGGGCGCAAGACGGCGGGCAAAAGGTCTTCGTATTCTTTCGGGGCGAGCGCGTCGAAGCGGCTCAACCGCCACATTGCGCCGGCGAGCCGGGCCCAATCCGCAATCGCGCCGAGCATGTCAGATGCGCCAGCATAGATGCAGCGCGGCGACGCCGCCGGTGAGGTTTTCGAACGTCACGCGTTGAAAACCGGCGGCGCGCAGCTCCTGCGCGAACGTGTCTTGGCTCGGAAAACGCCGGATCGATTCCACCAAATACCGATACGCCGCTTCGTCGCCGGTCACGAGGCGCCCGAGGCGCGGAATGACGTTGAACGAATAGGCGTCGTAGATCGCCTGAAAACCGTCCGTAATCGGATGGGAAAACTCAAGGCACGCGAAGCGGCCGCCGGGTTTGAGGACGCGGCGCGCCTCGGCGAGCGCTGCGGCGCGGTCGGTGACGTTCCGTATGCCGAACGCGATAGTGTAGGCGTGCGCGGTGCGGTCGGGGAAGGGGAGCGCCTGGGCGTCGCCCGTAACGCGGCGAATGCGGCCCTCGACCCGAGAGGCCGGACGCGTCAGACCGGCGCGCACCATCTGTTCATTGATGTCGCAGACGAACGCTTGAGCCGGCGCGTCGGCCGCGCCGCGCCGCCGAGTCGCGGTCTCGACGAACGCGCGCGCGACGTCTCCGGTGCCGCCCGCCACATCGATCAGCGTTTGGCCCGGCCGGGGCGCCAGCCGATCGATCAGGACGCCTTTCCAAATCCGGTGCACGCCTCCGGACATGAGGTCGTTCATCAAGTCGTAGCGATCGGCCACGGACGAAAAGACGCCGCGCACGCGGCCGGCCTTCTCGTCGGCCGCCACCTCTTCAAATCCGAAACTGACCGTCGGCCCGTCCGGTGCGGAACTCGCGTCGCCTTTCATGAAATTTCCTTAGCGCGCAGGGGAATTTAAAGAACCCGTCTTGACGACGCACGTCGCCTCTGCAACCGTAAACTCCTGATCTTTAAGGTCATTTTATACGAAACCGAATGATGTCAGCGTCGGCGTGTTGCGGCCTGCCGGCAAATTTGTAGCGTTGGCGTCAAGCGCTTCCATAAAAGCGTACCACGTCGAGAAAGGGTGCGGGGCGATGATAAAATCCGAACTCGTGCAAAAACTCGCCGCCGAAAATCCCAATCTGTTCCACCGCGACGTCGAACGCATCGTGTCGATTTTTTTTCAGGAAATCGCCGACAGCCTAGCGCGCGGCGAGCGGGTCGAACTCCGCGGTTTCGGCGCCTTCTCGGTCAAGCACCGGCCCGCCCGCATGGGGCGCAATCCGCGATCCGGCGAACCGGTGCAGATCGACGAGAAGTACGCGCCGTTTTTCAAGTCCGGCAAAGAATTGCGCGACCGGCTTAACGCGGGCGACGGCGGCGACGACGAATAGCGCCCGGCGGCGATTGCGAAAGGCCGACGGCCTGTGGCAACAAAAGACGCATGAAGAAGCTGCTTTTCCGATTGATTTGGGCGCCGGTCGGGTTGGTGCTGGTCTTTTTCCTTGTGTCCAACCGCCATCCCGTCGCCGTTAGTTTGGATCCTTTTAATCCCGCGGCCCCGACGATCGGCACGCCCGCCTTGCCGCTTTGGATTTGGCTCGTGTCGATGTTGTTGATCGGCTATTTCCTCGGCGCGGCCGCGGCCTGGGTGTCCGGCCGGCGCGTGCGAAAACAAGCCAAGGCCGAGCATCGCGAACTCGTCGTTCTTCCGCGCGAACCCGCGCGCGCCCCCCAGAAGCC
>JBCCZS010000286.1:0-2735 GCA_039187035.1 Pseudomonadota bacterium
CGCCTAACGGCGCGAACGGGAACGCGGCGGCGAACCCGCTCTCAAGCTTGGCGTAAGGGTCGTTGATCGCGGCGTTGCGCGCGCCCTCGACGAGCGCGCCGAAGAGCCCGTCGCTCAACCGGTGCGGCGCGAGAATGTCATTTAGCGCGCGAACGTCGGGGTCGGCGATATCGCGTGCGCCGGCGGGGGCGGCGCGTGTTGAGAGATTGTCGCGCACGCGTTCCAGCGCGTGCGACGCATATCGGTTTTCGATCGCTTCGTTGAGGCGGGCGCCGGCGGCGTGCGCCGTCGCGTCGGCGCCGCTTCGTGCGGCCTGGTGCGCGGCGCTTCGATCGGCGCCTGAACGGTCCGCCGCGAAAGACGGGTCGCGCCGGGCGCCCGCGGCTTGCGGCGGCGGTCCGCCCGCAAACGCGCCCGGCGGGGCGTGCTGCGGCGCGCCGGGCGCCGGTTCGCCGTTGGCCGCGCCGTTCAAGTGAGGCGCGGGTACGCGAGGGGCGGGCACGTAAGAGGCGGGCGCCCGGTCGCCGGCGCGCCCGTTCGTGCGGGATGGGGTCGGCATCGGCCGATCAAGGTCGGCGCGCGCGGCGCCGTTGGCGTTCGGCCGATCGGACGCCGTCACCTCGACGTCTCCGCTCGGCAGATCCCGCACCGCGTGCACGTGCGTTTTGTCGCCGAACGCGCGGCGGGCCTTGGCGCGCGCTTTCTTTTCGTTGGAGGCGATGAATCTCATCATATGCGACACTATCGGACCAGAAGGCGCCGCCGCCCGCCGCCGCCTCAAGTCCGTTCGGTCCCGAAAACGCTCGGCGCGCACGCGCGATAACGAGAGCGTACCAGATCGAGCCTGCGCATGCACGGGGGCTGACGCCGCTACAACCGGCCGATAGGGGCCGCTTTGCAAAAAATGTTATGAAGTATCAGGCGGTCCGTTAGGCGCGTTGCGCTGCGCACAAAAAGTCGCGCCGCCCGCCGGAAACGCCGGCGCGGCGGGCGCGCGGGCCGAAGGCGGCGCCGTTAGCGGTATTGTTGGACGCGCGTCGCCCGCAACCCGGGAAGACCGTGGCGATCGATCGCCTTTTGCCAGCCGAGGAACTCTTCGACGGTCAGCGTATAGCGCTCGCACGCCTCTTCGAGCGTCAACAACCCCCCGCGGACGGCCGCGACGACCTCCGCTTTGCGGCGGATGACCCAACGCTTGGTGCTGGCCGCCGGTAGATCCTTCAGGGTCAACGGCAAGCCGTCCGGCCCGATAACGTAAGGTTCGGTCGGCTTTTCAGGCGCGGTATCGCGATCAACGGCGGTCATCACTGCACTTCCTTCAAACGCAACTGACAGGGTGCAAACTTAGGTCCGGCGCTTTAAGGAACGGCTAAACGCCTTAGTAAATGCGCCGATAAGCCATTGAAATAATTTGATAAAAATAGATCTCTTGTGTTCCGGACCGACACGGAATGACGGCGCTTTGCGCCGGAATGGGGCGCTTCAGCTGGATTTTCGGCGACGCTAATTTTCGTTAGCCGAATTTTAGAGTGAACAGCAAAAGTCAATTAAAACAATCGTTCAGGCCAAGTTTTTGATATGATTTTCCGACCATGCCCGCCGGAACGTCGCATGGCGGCGGGCTTTGCGGGCCGGGCGCCGCCGCTTATATCGCGGCGCATGGCTGATCTTGCCGCACGAACGCCGCTCGACGACCTGCCGCGCCTCGAACTCGGCGCGCCGGCAGGCGCGCGCGTCGTCGTGGCGATGTCCGGCGGCGTCGACTCCTCGGTGACGGCGGCGCTCGTGAAAGCGAGCGGCTATGAGCCGGTGGGGGTGACCCTCCAACTCTATGACCACGGCGTCGCGGTCCAAAAGAAAGGCGCCTGTTGCGCCGGGCAAGACATCCATGACGCCCGCCGGGTCGCCGACGCGCTCGGGATCGCGCATTACGTTTTGGACTACGAGGATCGCTTCTCCGCGAGCGTGATGGACGACTTCGCTGACACCTATCTCGCCGGGGCGACGCCTGTCCCCTGCATCCGGTGCAACGAGCGCGTGAAATTCCGCGATCTTCTGGATACGGCGCGCGACCTCGGCGGGGCGGCTCTGGCGACGGGCCATTACATCCGGCGCGTCGACGGGCCGTCGGGGCCGCAATTGCGCCGCGCCGTCGATGCGTCGAAAGACCAAAGCTATTTCCTGTTTTCCACGACCGCCGAGCAATTGGACTTTCTTCGGTTTCCGCTCGGCGATTTCGCCAAAGCCGACGTGCGCCGATTTGCGGCCGCGCTGGACCTCGGCGTCGCCGACAAGCCGGACAGCCAGGACATCTGCTTTGTCCCTGAGGGCGGCTACGCGGCGGTCGTCGAACGGCTTCGACCTGGCGCGAGCGAGCCGGGCGAGATCGTGCACCTCGACGGACGGGTGATGGGCCGCCATTTGGGCGTCGTGCATTATACGGTAGGCCAACGCCGCGGGCTCGGCGTCGCGACCGGCGATCCGCTTTATGTCGTGCGCCTCGACCCGGAAGCGCGGCAAGTCGTCGTCGGCCCGCGCACGGCGCTGTCGGTCGCGCGCATCGGCCTGAAAGACGTCTCTTGGCTGGGCGACGACCCGCTCGACGCTGCGTTGTCGGCGGGCATGCGGGTCGCCGTGCGCGTCCGCTCGACGCGTCCGCCGGCGCCGGCGGTGATGGCGCGCGGCGCCGACGGCGGCGTCGCGGTCGTGCTCGACACGCCGGAGGAAGGCGTCGC
>JBCCZS010000287.1:0-2712 GCA_039187035.1 Pseudomonadota bacterium
CGCCGAGGACGGCGCCGGCCGCCGCGCCCGCCGCGGCGCCGCCGGCGCCCCACCGCACCGTGCGGCTCGCCCCGCGCGCGCCGGGGGAAGGGTTGGTCGCGCAGCCCGCGGCGCGGACGAGCGCGGCGCCCGCCAGTAACAACTTCCGCATTAGTGCATCTCCCTGAAAAAACTCGACGTTCGATCAACGTCCGCCGTAAAAAGTCACTTAAGATTGCGGCGATAACGCGCTTCGAAAAGCGACCGGACTATGGCGATGTTTCGAATTCGCTCAGATTAAATTCGCTTAATCCGCGAGCGGTCGGGCGTGGACCTTCAAGAACCGAGGAGAAGACCTGGGTGTCGCTAGAGCGCGGAAAGCCGTAAATCATGCGCAACCAGCGTCCGGCGAGGTTCGGGTAGAACCCGCTAATCGTGTCGGCGAGGCTGAAGGCGGGCGTGTCTTCGAAGCGGCCGATCAAAGCGCGGCGATTGTCCAAGATCAGCACGTCGCGTTTTCGCAACGTGATTTCGAAGGCCCGCTTGCGCGAAACGTAGTGAATGGCGCGCCGCAAGGCGTACAACGCCTCAATGTATCGTCGCTGATCGGGGCCAGACGTCGCCCAAACGCGTGCCGGGTCGAACGACATGATCCAGTCGTCCGGCCCCGCCTCTTCAATGACGGAACCCTGTTTGGGCGCCGTGTCGTCCAGTTTGAACCGATCCATGCGCGGCGGAAACCGATCGAACGCATTGGCGGCGAGAAGCTCAAGGATGTTTTCGCGAGTCGCAAACTGAAGTGTCGAATACATGTCGCCGCGGTTTTTATATTCGGGGCCGTCGCCGACAAGACACTCGATGACGTCCTTGACGGCGACGATATGGAACGGCGTACGGCGAAAATTGCCGATCGCCGCGATCGCCTTAAACCGACATGATATGCTCATCGGGCGTTCGATCGTACTCTGATGAAAACGTCTAAAGATGTCGCTGTTGAGCGTATCCGGCGTTTCTTCCGTGTCCGGGCGCCAAAAGCGGTTTGTAACGACGGGGTCGTCCTGGGCGTCGCGGTCGTTAAACCGCGGCTCCGGCTGGACGCCGAGCCGCCACAAAAGACCGCCGCACAGAACGTCCGCGGTTTCTAAGATGGCTGTTGCGCGCCGGTGGGCGCCGCCGCCGTCGCGCATTTTTTGGTAGGAGAGCGGGCGCCGGTAAAACGAGGCGGGCAGGTTTAGAATGCCGCGCAACAGCAAGAACGGTTCGTTCGGCGCCTCTACAAACGCCGTAAGGGCAGGGTCGATCCGGCGCCGTCCGCAATGGGAGATCACCTCCGCCGCCTCTTTGGCGAGGGTCGGCGCCCCTACGCGGTTAAACCGCAAACGCCGCCCGCCGAAATGCGGGTTCATAAAGGCGTTCAGGCGATAGACGAGGCTTAACAGAAGGATGCACGCGGCGCCGCAAAGAACGATCGCGACATAAAGATCATAAGGTCTCGGTTCGAGATGCTCTCGGAGCGACGAGCCGTTAAAAATCGTCAGCGCAACGCGCCCGCCGAAGAGCGCGACGATGATGACGAGCAGTGCTGATGCAATCCTGGTGGTGTAGATCCACGTCGCGTCATGCCCCGTTTCAAGCTTGGCGCGCAAATTGACCCACATGCGCCACCGCGTAAAGGGTGGCACCTTGACAACGCTTTGCGCCGATGGATTTCGCGTTTGCGAAATTGGTTCCGCGTGTGACGGATCTGAACGCCTTATCGTGCGTTCCGGCATGAGGGCCCCCAAAATGCGCCGCGCGCCGTGCGCGCCCCCATATAGTTAACAACCTGCGCGAACCCCGAGAAGGACCTACGCGCAACGGTCGAAAAAAGCCTCAGGCTCGCCCTTGACGGCGCAAATACGCGGGCCTAGATGCCCCGCTAGCACCCGACATTAGCGAGTGCTAACGCGCGCCTGGTCATTCATGAGCCCGGCGGCGCCAATCCACAGCATGTAGGCTCGCACCCGCGAGCGTTGAATTAAGGGAATCTGCAAACATGGCGTTTCGTCCCCTCCACGACCGCGTTCTCGTCCGTCGCATCGACGAGGATGAGAAAGTCGGGTCGATCATCATCCCCGACACCGCCAAAGAAAAGCCGCAGCAAGGCGAAGTGATCGCCGTCGGCGCCGGCGCCCGCTCCGAAGACGGCAAGGTGACGCCGCTCGACGTCAAAGGCGGCGACAAAATCCTGTTCGGCAAATGGTCGGGCACGGAAGTCAAAATCGACGGCGAAGACCTCCTCATCATGAAGGAATCCGACGTCCTCGGGATCGTCGACTAAGCGTCCGCCGCAAGAAATTCACATCCAGGAGTTGAACTGACATGGCTGCTAAAGAAGTCAAATTCGAAGCCGACGCCCGCGAGAAAATGCTCCGCGGCGTCGACATCCTCGCCAACGCGGTGAAGGTGACGCTCGGCCCCAAAGGCCGCAACGTCGTCATCGACAAATCGTTCGGCGCCCCGCGCACCACGAAAGACGGCGTCACCGTCGCCAAAGAAATCGAGCTTGAAGACAAGTTCGAAAACATGGGCGCCCAGCTCATTCGCGAAGTCGCCTCCAAAACCAACGACGAAGCCGGCGACGGCACGACGACGGCGACCGTTCTGGCCCAGTCGATCGTTCGAGAAGGCGCCAAATACGTTGCGGCCGGCATGAACCCGATGGACTTAAAGCGCGGCGTTGATCTCGCCGTC
>JBCCZS010000288.1:0-2704 GCA_039187035.1 Pseudomonadota bacterium
CGCGCCGTCCGCGTCCGTTTGAAAATAATTCGTCCGCGTTGTTGCGGTGAAGAGCCGGAGATAGCGCCGAATAATGCGGTCCTGGTCGAGGCTCGTGACCGCGTCGAGCCCGGCGACGATCTTTTCTCGCGCGGCGTCGGCCTCTTTTTCCCGCGCGGACATGGTCTTCGGGCCGGCGGGATTGAAGCGCGCGTGAAAGTAGGCGACGAGATCGCGCGTCAAGGTCGGGTGCGCGGCGAGCGTCTCGGCGATGTAGGCGGATGAAAAAGCGAGGCCCGATAACGTGTGGTGGCGCGCCGCGGCCCGCATCAGCCACGCTTCGCGCCAATTGAGCTGCGCCAGCAAGACGAGCGCGTTGAACGCGTCGTCTTCGGTACGCCCGGCCATGACCGCGGCGATGGCGTTTTCCAAAATCGGTTTGACCGCGTCGACATCGACTTCCGCGCCGTCGCGCTGCTCGGTGTGGAAATCATGTATCCAGGTTTCCGGCGCGTCTTCGGGCGTGACCGGATAGGCCGCCTCGTGATGGACGCGCAGGCCCAAATTCTCGATCGTCGGGATGAGTTGCGACAGCGAGACGGGACCGTTCGTCGAGTAGAGTTTGATGCGCACCGTACACGGCGCATCTTCTTGGCGGCGGCTGACGCGCGTGCGACGGTCTTCGTCCGGCGCGGCGCTCATGAAAGCGATGTCGCGCAGCGCTTCTTCCGGCGGCGTATGTTCGCGGTACGATGCGTCGAACGCGTCCTCGTAGCGGCGGAAGACGGTCGTCGGCAGATCCGCGTTGCGCCGCGTCGCGTCGAGAAGGTCGTCGCGCCACTCGCGGCAAATCGTGCGGATCTCCCGCGTCATCTCCGTGATGCCGGGCCCGTCCGGCGCGCCGGGCTCAAGCGCGATGATGAACTGCACCCGAACGAGGGTCGCGTCGCCGAAGGTCGGATAAAACGCGGCGACGCGCCCGTCGAACGTCTCGGCGAGATAAGCGCCGATCTGCGCCCGCACCGTCGAGTTGAAACGGTCGCGGGGAATAAAGACGAGGGCGGCGATGAAGCGATCAAAGCGGTCGCGCCGGACGAAGAGCTTCACCCGGGGGCGCTTGTAGAGCCGCAAAATCCCGTGCGCCGTCTCGGCCAACGTTTGCACGTCGACCTGGAACATCTCGTCGCGCGGGTACGTCTCCAGAATATTGACGAGCGCTTTTTCGTTGTGGCCGCCGGGCGCGAAGTCCGCGACGGACAGGACGTTGCGCACTTTGGCGCGCAACAGCGGGATCGTCGACGCCGGTCGGTTATAGGCTTCGGCGGTGAATAAGCCGACGAACCGCTCTTCGCCGACGACGTCGCCGCTCAGCGCGAAAATCTTGACGCCGACATAATCCATATGGACGCGCCGGTGCACATGCGAGCGGGCGTTGGCCTTGGCGACGAGGATCGGCTCGTCTGATCGCAGAAAATCTTCGACGGCCGGCGATAATTGTCCGCCATCGGAAAAGGTCGACTTCAGGACGCGCCGCTCGGGATCGCGCAAAATACCGAGATCCAGCTTCTCGTCGCGGGCGAACGTCGCCGCGCCGTCTTCGTTGCGGTAGTTGAAGCGACGCACGCCCAGAAACGCGAAGCGGTTGTCCCACAACCATTTGAGAAACTCGACGGCCTCTTCCAGGTTCTCCCGCCGAACGTGCGTCGGACGGGAGCGCTCCAATTGCGCGACGCAACCGCCGAGACGCGCGCGCATCGCTTCCCAATCTTCGACGGCGATGGCGACGTCGTTGAGGACCCGTTCGACCTCGTCGCGCAGGGCCTGCGCCTCGGCTTCATTGACCGCCGGGTCCATTTCTGCACGGATCATCGATTCACGAACGATGTCGCCGGCGCTCATTGTCCGCCGACCTTTCTCATCCCGCCCCGTGTCGACGACCGCATTCAGAAAGAACGAGACCGGTTTGCCGGCTTCCGTGAGCGCGCCGGAAATGGAATCGACGAGAAACGGTCGGTCGTCGGTCACGATGTCGAGGACCAGGCGTCGCCCGCGCCAGTCGTCGGCTTCTTCAGTCTCGATGCGGATGATATGCTCGCCCGGCCGGCGTTCGGCGCTGAGCGCCCAGACCGCGACGGCCCGGTCGAGAAGGGACGTGGGCTCGTCCCAATTGCGGTCCTCGCCGGTCGCGTAACGCACCGCTTGGGTCAAAAACGCTTCGAACGGGGGCGATAACGCGTCGGCCGACCCGTCCGGATCGGCCTTCGACTTCACGGCGACGTCGATCACTTGGGCGAGCGTGCGCTCGTCCTCTTCCAAGTGGAAGCCCTCGGGCATGGCTTGCGCTCCTCCGACCGATTTTTGACGGCGGACATAGCGCGAAGGTCGCCGTAAAGTCTAATGGCGCATGCGGCCGGACGCTCGGCCGGTCCGCGGCGCGTCAGCCGTTCGCGGAAAGCGGAACCGTCGCGGGGGCGAGCGGCGCGAAAGCATCTTCCTGCGCCGCCGGACGGGTGCGCGGGTGGCGGCTCGCCGCGTAACTGCGCCGGGCGTGCGCAATGAACGCGATCGCCGCTGTAAGGGCGCCGACGCAAGCGGCGGCGATCGATGCGCCATTGGCCAAAGGCGAAACCGTGCTTGAGAATTGCGCCCGGGAACCGGAAATCGCAGATCTCGCAGACTGCCTCAATAAAATGGGGGCGAAGATTTCAGGCGCCGGAACGGCGAC
>JBCCZS010000289.1:0-2691 GCA_039187035.1 Pseudomonadota bacterium
CCCCAACGAAGCGTTCACGGCGCTTGTCGCCTCGGTCATGGCGCAGGACCAGTTCCAGGCCGAGCGCGCGATCGAGGCCGCCCGGAGCGCGGTCGACGCCGTCGACCGCAACCGCGGCGCCGGCCGGATTATTCTCCCGGCGAGCCAAGAAGGCCGCCTCGACGTCGGCTCGGCGGTCCGCGGGCTTGGCCTCAACGAACAGGCCGAATTCTACACAAGCAGCGCGCGCTCCGCCTTCGACGCCAACAATGCATTCGCCTACGGATTGATTTTTCCCGACGACGTCGCGCGGCGCTCCAGCGTGACGCAAGGCTTGCTGCTCGATCCCCTCTCCGTCTCGTTCCCGACCATGTTCTCGCAGTTTTACCGCGCCGAACGGACGAACCTGACCGCAAGCGCGTCGGGGACGGCGACGAGCGACGGCGACTACGCCGCAACCGCGCTCTTTGACGTCCAGGGACTGACGCGCGGCCTCGGTCCCTCCGTGGCCTATGCGGCGACGATCACCGGCGAACGTGCGGACGGCGACGTCGACAACGACACGTTGACCGCCTTCAACGCCAACCTGCGCGCCGGCGTGCAAACGGGCGGCGCGCACGCGTTCCTTGCACGGATCAATGTCGATCGCCGCGACGAAGAGCTGCCCGGCAGCTTTGGCGAAATCGAGTTTGACGACGAGGAAGAAACGCTGACCGTTCTTGCCGACCTCGGCTACGTGTTCTCGCGCGAGCGCGACGACAGGCTTATGGTCCGCGTTTCGGGCGGGTATGTCGAGCAGGACTTTTTGAACCCCTCCGCCTTCGGCGCGAGCCTCGATCCGCTGAGTTTTTCCCTGGCGACGCAACTCGGCCTGCCGACGGCGGTGTCGTTGGCCGCACGCGGCCTTTTCGACACGCCGCTCTCCGAGCCGAACGCGCCGCTCTTGGCCGTGGGCGCGCCGCCCGACTTCGCGGTAACCGACCCGGTCGGTCTCGACCTTCTGGCGTTTACGGACGATCTTGATCCGATCACCGCGATCGATACCTCAATCGAGCTGATTTCCGCCCAAACCCGCAAACTCAAGCGCTACGGCGCCGTCGAGACCAGCGTCGGCGTTGAATATACGCGCGTCTCCAGCACGCTGACCGTCAGCGAGCTCGCGCTGGCGCCGAGCGGCGCCGGGGCGGTCGTCGACTTCGCCGGCGCGCCGGACATTACGACCTTCGACTTCGGCGCGGCCGCCCCCCTGGACACGGAGATCGAGAACCGAACGCAAGTGCTTCAGGGCCACGTGCATGGGCTGTGGAACGCCGGGCCGGGCCTTACGATTGAGGGCGGCGTGTTCCCGACGTCGCGTTGGCGCACAATCGAAGGGTCGGGCGTCGACGCGCCGATCGACGACAACCAAACGACGGTCGACCCGCGCCTCGGCGTGACGCTGCGCCGGCGCGGCGGGCAAGCGCGGTTCGCGGTTCAACGCACCCGGACGCCCTTGGCGGCCGACACGATCGCGCCGCTCGGCGTCGCGGGGATCCTGCCGGACCGGCCGAACGCGATCGCCGCGGAACGCATCGACAGCGCGACGGTGCGTCTGGAAGGCGCGGTCACCGAACGCGTCTTTCTTGTTGTCGAAGGCGAAGGCCAACGCTTGACCGACGTCTCAGCTGGCCTTGCGGGTCAACGCACCGGCGTGTCTGCGTTCTTTGTCGAGGAAGCCGAGCGCATCAGCGGCGCCGGCGCGCTCGACGTCGCGCTCGGCGGCGGCTTCGGCGCCGCGCTTTCCTATCGCTACAACAAAACCGAGGTGACGGATCGCGATCCGGCGGAGGGCGCCGCCCTGCCGCTGATCCCCAACCATGAAGCGCGCGTCGCCCTCACCTATGTCGATCCGCGGTTTTTTACGCTCGGCGCCGCGGTCGACTATGTCGGCGCGCGTTTTGTCGACGCGCCGAACACGGTCCGTCTCGACGATGCGATCGTCGCCAGCGTGACGGCGGCCAAAGAAAGCCGCGAGCGGACGTGGCGGCTCGGCGCGCGCGCCTCGGTCGTCGTCTCCGACGACAATCCGCAATTCCCCGGCCTTGAACGCGAACGCGCGACATTCACGCTCGACTTCACGCGTCGGTGGTGAGCGCGGCGCGCCGCGCGCGCCTGCAGCACCTTACCCTATACTGATTAAATTGATCCCGCCGCGCCGCCGAGCGGACCGGTGCGCGCGCCGAAACCGTCCGGAGTCGATGAAATCTACGAAACCCGGTTTACATGCAACACCATTGTTGCATAATACGGCATGGGCGTCCCGTTTGATCCAAATCTCAGCAAAGTCTTCCGTGCGCTCGGCGACGACACGCGGTTATTGGTCCTCGACGAGCTCAGAAAGAGAAACGATCAAAGTCTATTTGAGATTTGCGCCCGCCTGTTTGAAGAATACGGGGTGACCCTGACCCGCCAGGCGATCACGCGCCATTTGAACACGCTGGAGCAAGCCGGCTTGATCCGCACGGCCTGGCGCGGGCGCACGAAAGTCCACTCGCTGACGGCGTGCTCGCTCACCGACGCGATCAATCCCTGGTTGAAGCCGTTTTCCGAAGGAGGAACCGCATGAAATTGTACATCAAAGGCATCGCCGTCGACGACCAGGCCAAGGCTCTTGATTTTTATACGAACAAGCTAGGATTTGTCGTGAAACACGACATCCCGCTCGGCCGTCAC
>JBCCZS010000290.1:0-2679 GCA_039187035.1 Pseudomonadota bacterium
CCGATTAACCGAAGCGTTTGCATCCGACGGCCAGCAAGACGATGGTGCGCGCGCCAAAGCCGTCGCCGTCGATGCGGCGGGCGACAGCGGCGCTGACGCGCCTGGCGACGGACGCACAATGAGCGACAAGGACAAAGCGACGCCGACACGCAAACGATCGGCCGCGCGGAAAACCGCCAAGGAGACGCCCGCGGCTGCGGATGCGTCGACGCCCGTCGCGACGGGCGAGGCCGGGCCGGGTCCGGCCCCAGATCCCGCGCAGGACGCGTTTGCCTTCGACGATGCGCCGGCTGCGGCGCCGTCCGCGGATAGCGGCCGGCCCGAGACCGCGACGCCCGCCGAGGCGGCGGCGGACGCCGCCGATCTTGAAGAGGGCGCCCCTCATGGGACGTCGGACGCATCCGACGCGTCAGAGCCGGCGACCGACGCTGCCGACGACGCATCGGCAGACGCGCCCGTCTCCAAAGCGCGCGTCTCCGAAGACCCTGTCGTCGAAGAGGCCGTCGTAGAAGAGGCTGTCGTCGATGATCGGGCGGCCGACGACGATGCGGCGCCCATCGCACAATCGCCTGATACGGTCGCGGGCGACGGCGCCGAAGACCGTTCGGACGTCAGCGCCGAGTTCGAGGCCGACGCCGACGCGGCGCCCGATGCGCCTCAACCTGGCGCTCAGCATGACGCCGCCGCCGTGACCGCGCGCGAAACGCTTGAGGGGGCCGCGCCGGTCGCCCCAATCGCCGAAGCGGATCCAGCCGAACCCGATGCAGCCGATGCGGATGCAGCCGAAGCGGGCGTCGACGGCGCGGCTGACGCCGACGCGGTCGAAGAGGACGCGGTCCAAGCAGACGCGATCGCTGCGGACGACCCGCTTCGGCCGACCGTCACGCCGTCGGTTCTTCAGCCGCCGTCGGAAGCGTTCTCCGCGCTCGTGCGCAAAGTCGCGATGAAGGTCCCCAGTCCGCGCGCGCGCTTCGTGCCCGTCTTCCTCGTTGGGCCGCGTTACACGGCCGTCCCCGCCCAAGAAGAGCGCCAGCCCGATCCGGCGCCGGCCCCGCCGCCGCCGGGCACGTTCGTGGTCGCCGATCCGGCGACGATCGGCGGCGACGATCCGGTCGACGCGTTTACATTCGAAGCGCCGGCGCCGCAGCGCGCACCCGAGCCGATACCCGAGCAGGGGCCTGAGGTCGCCGCCGGGCCGACCTTCGCCGATATCATCCGCGAAACCGAGGCCGCCGTTGAAGCAAGCCGCGTCGCGCGGGAACAACAGCAGCAACAAGCCGACGGGGCGCCGGACGCGCCTGGCGCCGAGGAGACGGATGGAAGGCCGCCGCAGCCGGATCTTGTCGCCCTCGCCGAAGCCCCGCAGCCGGACGACCCGCAGCCGGGCGCCCTGGAGCCATCGCAGTCCGGCGACGCGGACGATACATCCGAAGCGCCGCAGCGGCCCGCACGCCGCCGCAAACGCCGCAAGAACATCCTGACCCGGAAATATCAGTGGCCGGTGACGCTGTGGCGTTCGGTTACGCAGCCGACGCATTTCTGGCCGCGTTCATGGACGCGCGCCCGGCGGCGCCGGGCCCAGGAGCGCGCCGCGGCTGCGGCTGCGGCTGCAGCCGCGCAAGAACACTGACGCCGTTGGGATTGCTGGGGACCGGCTCGCCACGCACGACCGACCGTCAAAAGACGACTGCGTAGCCGCGCAAGAAAGCGCGCCGCCCTGCTACGGCGTTGCGCGGTTTCGTCCGTTAGCGAATGAGTTCCCGCCTACAAAAGCTCCAACGCGACGGACGTCGCCTCGCCGCCGCCGATGCACAAGCTCGCGACGCCCTTTTTGCCGCCCGACTTTTGTAGCGCGTTGACCAGCGTAACGAGAATGCGCGCGCCCGACGCGCCGATCGGGTGACCGAGCGCGATCGCGCCGCCATGGACGTTCACTTTTTCCGCCGGCAAATCGTGCTCGCGCATCGCGGCGAGCGGCACGACGGAAAAGGCTTCGTTGATTTCGTAAAGGTCCGGATCGCCCGACGACCAGCCCGCGCGCTCCAGAACCGTTGTGATCGACGCCACCGGCGCGGTCGTGAACCATTCCGGTTCTTGCGCGTGCGTCGAGTGCGCCAAAATGCGGGCGACCGGCGACAGGCCGAGGCGCTCGGCGGTCGACGCGCGAGTCAGAACGAGCGCGGCCGCGCCGTCGGAAATCGCCGACGCGTTGCCCGCAGTCACCGTCCCGTCCTTCTCAAACGCAGGCCGCAAGGACGGGATTTTCGCCGCGTCGACGACGCCGGGCTTTTCGTCATGCTCGACCGTCACCGACCCTTTGCGGGTTTTGACCTCGACGGGGACGATTTCGTCCGCAAACGTTGCGTTCTTGATCGCGTCTTGCGCGCGCGTGACGGAGCGCATCGAAAACTCGTCTTGCGTTTCCCGTGAAAACTGCCATTCGCGCGCACAATTCTCGGCGAAAACGCCCATGGCGCGCCCCGGCTCATAGGCGTCTTCCAGGCCGTCGACGGCCATGTGGTCGAGGACGGCGCCGGCGCCGTATTTGATGCCCGTCCGTCCCGTCGGCAGGAGGTGCGGCGCGCCCGTCATCGACTCCATGCCGCCGGCGACGACGACCGCGTTCGTCCCTGCAAGGAGCGAATCGCACCCCATCATGACGGTCTTCATGCCGGAGCC
>JBCCZS010000291.1:0-2658 GCA_039187035.1 Pseudomonadota bacterium
CCAAACCGGCGAGGCGGCCGGAACTTTCCGCGTCCCCGCCGACGCCTCCAGCTTCGGCCGCCGTCGCGGCCGGGGCCGGCTCGCCTGGCGCCTGCCCATTGGGCCCCGGCTCGTCTGTCGCCACTCGCAACGCCACGCCCCCCCGCGCCGTCTATTCCGATGCGGACCGACGCGCGGCGATCTTTTCCACGAGGCGCGCCACGGCCTTGGGCGTGCGCGGACTGAACTGCATCACTTCAAGTTGGTCGATGAAGTAAATGTCGCCGGATTGCGCGGCGTTGGTGAGGGAGATCGCCGGATGATCGGCCACGGCGTCAACGCCGCCGACGCGGCCGGCATGGTGGATCATCATCAAAATCACGTCGGGGTCGGCCGCGACCGCCGCTTCCAGCGACAAGGTCTTATAGCCGGTGAAGTCGTCAAAGACGTTTTGGCCGCCCATCAACGTAATCACGCCGTCGGCGGCGGTTTGCGTGCCCGCCGCGCGGGCCGCGCCGTCGGCCGTCGCCGCGACGAACAACGCTTTCGGCGAAAAATTCAGCGTGTCGATCGTTTCTTTCGCCGCCGCCCAATCGGCTTTGATCGTCGCCGCGAGCGCTTCGCCCTCGGCGTCTTTGTTGAGCGCTTTGGCCGTGCGCAGCGTCTTGTCGACGATCGAGTCGATCGTATACGCCGTTTCCATCTCGACCATAGGGACGCCCGACGCGCGCAGCAGTTCCAATGCCGGCTCCGGACCGGCCGCGCCGCTGATGATGATGAGGTCCGGCTCTGCCGAGAGAACGCCTTCGGCGGATAGCTGGCGCAGATACCCGACTTTCGGCAGCGCTTCGGTTTGCGCCGGATAAACGCTTGTCGAATCCGCGGCGACGATGCGGTCGCCTGCGCCGAGCGCGAAGATGATTTCCGTCACGTCGCCGCCGATCGAGACGACGCGTTCTTGTGCGGCGGTCGGCGAAAGCGCGACGGCGAGCGCCGCGGCGCCCGCTACGACCGCCCGAACCATAAGAGAAAAAGGGGTATCCAGATGAGACACAGCGTGATGATTCCTTTTATCGATTGGTAGGCGATCCAAGCCCAAAAGGCCGATTTCGCCGGCCGTTTGCCGATAAACGCGCGAAGCCTTTGCGTTGCTGACCGCGTTTCGCCCGGCTTCTCGTTCTGCTCTCCGTCGTCGTCGCTCACAATACACGCCGCCCCGCTGCAGCGGGACCCGCCCGGTTAACGCCCGGACCCGTCTTGTTTTTCTCGGTCCAGCGGGACGCCGTAAAGCTCGAGGCGATGAAATTGAAGGCGATAGCCGAGCTTGCGCGCCATTTCTTTCTGCAGCGCTTCAAGCGCGTCGTTTGTAAATTCCACGACCGCGCCCGACTTGATGTCGATGAGATGGTCGTGGCTCGTCTCGTCGCGTTCTTCGTAGCGCGCGCGCCCGCCGCCGAACTCGTGGCGTTGCACGACGCCGAGCTCTTCAAAGAGGCTCATCGTCCGGTAGACCGTCGCGATCGAAATTTTCGGGTCGCGCGTGCGGGCGCGGTCGTAGATCGCTTCGATGTCCGGATGGTCGACGGCCTCCGACAGAACCTCGCAGAGCACCCGGCGCTGGTCCGTCATTTTCAGGCCTTTTTGAATGCAGAGCGCTTCAAGTCGGTTCTGGTGCATGACGCTCCCGCGTTCGCCGGGGTCGTCTACGCCTCGCCGCGAAGCGCCGTCTTGACCCGCGCGATGCCGAAGCTACGGGTCGGACGCTTATTTTGCAAGTGCGAGTTAGTCGCGAGCGGTTGCGCCGAATGCGCGCGTTTGTTGCGGTCGATCGGGAAATCGCCCACGACCGGCCGCGCGCGTCGCCGAGACGGGGCGACTTTTGTTTGGGAGCGTTTCGCTACGTGTCCGAACCGTTTTGCGTCAGCATCAAGGACCTTGAATTCGCCTGGCGCCCGGGTCCGGCCGTGCTTTCGGTTGCGTCGTTCAACGTGCGGCGCGGCGAGCGCGTCTTTCTTTACGGGGCCAGCGGCTCCGGAAAGTCGACGCTCCTCGGCTTGATCGCCGGCGTTTTCTCCGTCGGGCGGGGCGACCTCCAGGTGCTCGACCATTCGCTGCAAACCATGAGCGGCGCGGCGCGCGACGCGCTGCGCGCCGACGCGATGGGCGTCATCTTCCAGCAGTTCAATCTCGTGCCGTTTTTGTCGCTGGTCGACAACGTCCTCTTGCCGTGCCGGTTCTCGCCGGCCCGCGCCGCGCGCACGGGCGCAACGCCGGCGCAGCGCACGCAAGCCGCGTTCGCCCTGTTGGAACGGTTGGGCCTTGCGCGCGAAGCGGCCGAGGGGCGGGCGGCGTCGGCCTTGTCGGTCGGTCAACAACAACGCGTGGCGGCGGCGCGCGCCCTGATCGGCGCGCCGTCGCTAATCATCGCCGACGAGCCGACCTCCGCGCTCGACGCGGCCGCACGCGATACGTTTTTGACCACGTTGCTGGAGGAGGCGCGCCAGGCGGCCGTTTTGTTCGTCAGCCACGACGTGGCGCTCGCCGCGCGCTTCGATCGCTCGGCGTCAATGGAGACGCTGAACGCCGCCGCGCCCGGCGGCGCCGATGACGGCTAAAAACGCGCGCGCGCGCCTGCCGCGATCGCCGGGATGACGCCCGCGGCGCATCGCGCTGCGGGCG
>JBCCZS010000292.1:0-2552 GCA_039187035.1 Pseudomonadota bacterium
CACCGATCGGCAAGCCTGGCGGCATTGCGCCGCCGGCGCCCGACGTGACCACGCGTTGACCGGGCGCGATTGCGTCGACCTCGCCGGTCGCCGTGATGTCGATCACCGGGCGCCCGTCGGCCCGGCCCACGAGGAGGCCTTGCGTGTCGGCGCCTTCGATGACGACCGGCACGCGGCTGCGCCCGTCGGTCAACAGCAAAACCCGCGCGGCGTCGGCGCCGACCTCGACCGTCCGGCCGATGAGGCCTTTCTCGTCGACCACGGCGAGGTCGGACCGCACGCCCCGCACCCGCCCGGCGTTGACGATCATCGAACGCGTCAACGCGTCGTTCGCCTCGCCGATGACGAAGGCGTTGATCGGGCGCGCCTCGGGCGGCGCGTTGTATATTTTGAGCCCTTCATAGGCGCGCAGGGTCCGGCGCAGCTCGAGCGCTTCGCGCATCCAGAGCCGGAGCTCGGCGTTCTCTTCGCGTAGGGCTTTGTTCTCTTCGAGCGCGCGGAAATAGTCCGACACCTGCCCGGCGACGTCGTTCACGACCGCGATGGGCCCGGCGAACACGGACAGGACCGGCGCCGCCGCGTCCAACACCTGCTCACGCGCCTTCTTAAAGACAGACGCTTCAGCCCCGTAAAGGCTGGAAAAAAGCAGGATCCCTGAGACAAAGGCGAGAAGCGTCAACAAGAATTGCGGCGGGGCTTTCCGGCCGAGCCCTTCTCGTTTGTCGCCGCCGATTACGTCCATGCGCCGTTTACTCGCTACCGTCTTCGCGCCCGTTCGGCGCCGGGGCCCGCGCCCCGTCGCCCTGCGGGGGCGCTAGAGGGCGGAACTTAAGACGACCCGCATCGCTTTGTCATTCTCCAACGCCGCGCCCGTGCCGAGGGCGACGCAAGAGAGCGGATCGTCGGCGACCGACACCGGCAAGCCGGTCTCGTCGCGCAACACCTGGTCGAGGTTCTTCAGCATCGCGCCGCCGCCGGTCAACATGATGCCGGTGTCGACGATATCGGCCGCCAGTTCCGGCGGCGTCGCTTCGAGCGCGATCTTCACCGCTTCGACGATCTGGCTTACCGGCTCGGCGAGCGCCTCGGCGACCTGGGCTTCGCCGATCCGCACTTCTTTCGGCACGCCGTGCATCAAGTCGCGGCCCTTGATCTGGATCGACACGCCCGACCCTTCGCTCGGGATCATCGCCGAGCCGACCTCTTTCTTGATGCGCTCAGCCGACGCCTCGCCGATGAGCAAATTGTACATGCGGCGAATATAAGCGACGACGGCTTCGTCCATTTTGTCGCCGCCCACGCGGACCGACCGCGAATAAACGATCCCGCCGAGCGACAGGACGGCGACTTCGGTCGTGCCGCCGCCGATGTCGACAACCATCGAGCCCGTCGCTTGCGTCACGGGCAGGCCGGCGCCGAGCGCGGCGGCCATCGGCTCTTCGATCAATTCAACTTTGCGCGCGCCGGCCGACAACGCCGATTCTTGGATCGCGCGGCGCTCGACGGCCGTCGCGCCCGAGGGCACGCACACGATGATGCGCGGGCTCGCAAACGACCGGCGGTTATGAACCTTGCGGATGAAGTGTTTGATCATCGCTTCGGCGACTTCGAAGTCCGCGATGACGCCGTCGCGCATCGGGCGGATCGCTTCGATCTCGCCGGGCGTGCGGCCGAGCATGTCTTTGGCTTCGTTGCCGACCGCACGGACGATCTTGCGGCCCGAACGCGTTTCGATCGCCACGACCGACGGTTCGTTCAACACGACGCCGCGGCCTTTGACGTAGACCAGTGTGTTCGCCGTTCCGAGGTCGATCGCCATGTCGGAAGACAGCATGCCGAATAGGGTCGAGAGCATAATCGCCGGTCCTGTTACGCGGGCTGAACGGTAAGTCGTCAATACGCCCGCGAGTATTTAACCATGAGCCGTTCCGAAAACGTCAACGCGCACGGTCGAATTCGCCGTCATTTCCTAACGCGCACGCACGGCAGCCATCCAGCAATTATCAGGATTCTACAGCGCGCCTAACGGCGGTTTCACGAATTCGTTTTTAGAGCGAACCGCCGCGACCGCGCAGATCCGCGTAAAGACGATGGGCGAGCGCCGCGGCCGCCGCCCAGGCGAGCGCGATCGCCGCCACGGCGACGACGTGCGCGGGCGTCCAACTGCGGAAGAACGCGACGAGCCCCGCGAACCCGTCCTGCAAGACGGCCCCGTCGGGGGCCGCCGCGCCGAGCGCCGCGACAAGCGCGATTTTCGGCACGATCCCCGCCGCCGTGCCGACGGCGAACTTCCAGATCGGGATCAACGCCGCGCCGGCCGCAGCATTAACGACGATGAACGGCGCGGACGGGACGACGCGCACGAGCGCGCTCGCCGCGAGCCCGCGCCGACCCAAAAACGCAACGACGCCCCGGATCCGCTCTCCGCCGAGACGCCCGACCCACGCGCCGCCCGAGACGCGCCCGATGAAGAATGTCAGAAAGGCGCTACAAAGCGTTGAAATCCAAGAGAAAGCTGCGCCCTGAACCGGGCCGAAAACCAAGACGGTCGC
>JBCCZS010000293.1:0-2546 GCA_039187035.1 Pseudomonadota bacterium
CGACGACGGCGCCGACCGGTACATTCGTTTTCGTCCGCAAGGCGTTTGGGAAACGATCGCTTATTATCGCGCGCGCGATCCCGATCGCTACCTCGCCCCCGGCGCGCTCGCCGGCAAGATCGTCCTTGTCGGCCTTGCGCTCGACGCGAGCCCCGACGTCGGCGCCCAGGCGACGGATTTGATTCGCGTGCCGCTCTATGTGGAGGACAGCGGAGTGCGCCCCGGCGTCCTCGTTCAGGCGGACGCCTTGTCGACCGCGCTCGGCGACGGCGGGCCGATCCGGGCGGCATGGTGGGCGGATCTTTTCTGGTTGGCGCTCGGCATCGGGGCGAGCGTTTTGGCGACGCGCGAGGCCGCGCGCCGACCGCGCCGCGCCGCATTGATCGCCGGCGCCGGGCTCGCCGTCCTGGCCGCCGGGCCGGCCGCGGCGTTCGCCGCCGGGACCGTTACGCCCGCCGCGCCGGCGATCGCCGGGTTGGCCGCCGCAGGCGCGGTTCAGTTGGGCCTCACCGGCGCGGTCGCTTACCGTCAGCGGCGGCGTCTGGCGGAAGGGTTTTCGCGCTACGTCTCGCCGGAGATTATGCGCCAATTGTTGTCGAGCCCGACGCCGCCCGAACTCGGCGGGGTCGCGCGAGACCTCTCCGTCGTGATCACCGACCTCGCCGATTTTACGACGTTCATGGAAGCGGCGGGGGCGGAGAAAGGCGCCGCGCTTTTGCGCGCCTATCTCGACCGGCTCGCCGGCGTCGTCCTCGCCCATGGCGGCATGATCGACCAATTTATCGGCGACAGCATCGTCGCGCTGTTCAACGCGCCGCTGGAACAGGACGACCACGCCGCGCGCGCCCTCCGCTGCGCGCGCGCGCTCGCCGAGGCGGGGGCCGCGTTCGCCGCCGAAGCGCGCGCGCAAGGCGTTGCTTTCGGGATTACGCGCGTCGGCGCGCATACCGGCGTCGCGGTCATCGGCAATTTCGGATCGTCCAAGCGGTTTCATTATACGGCCATGGGCGATGTGGTGAACGCGGCCGCGCGCCTGGAAGCCAAATGCAAAGACATGGGCGTTTCGATCCTTGTGAGCGCGGACCTCGTTGCGGCGGCGGGCGCCCCGTCCGGGTTCGTCGCGCTCGGCGACGTTTCCGTGAAGGGCAAAGTCGAAGCGATCCCCGTATTGAGCGTCGACCCGCATTGACCGTTGAAAAGTGACGGGCCCCCGTCGTCGGGGGCCCGCCTTGTCGCTTCCGCTTTTGAGGGAGGGGCGCTTGATTAGCGGAAGCTCCAGTGGGAGGCGGAGACAGGCGAGAAGCCTTGTTGCTGCAGCGGGAACTGGGCGGTCGTCGGGGCGACGAGGAAGCCGTTGAACTGCGGGTTCGTGAAGTGCCAGTTCCCGTGGATCGCGCCGGTCGTGAAGGCGTTGACGTTGGTTTGGCCGATCATCGAGCCGTGTTGGACGGCGCCGAGGAAGCCGTTGGCGGCCTGGTTGAACCCGGCGTTGGCGTTGACGAGGCCTTGGACGGACGCGCCCCAGTTCACGTAGCCGTAGTTGCCGGTCTGGGCCCGCCAGTTTTGCAGGTTGTTGTAGAGCGCGTTGACGCCGTTATAGGCGAAGGCGTTGTTGTAGTTGTGCAATCCGAGCTGGCCGCCGACGGTCGTCAGGCTCGTGAAATCGGGCATGGACTTGCCTTTGACCGCGTCGAGGTCGGTTTCGGTCATCGGGGCGGCGTCGACGCCGGCGAGGGCGGCGAAGGCGTCGTCTTGGGCGGCGGCCGTGTTGATCGTGGCGATGGCGGCGGCGGCGGCGGCGATGGCGGCGATCTTGAACATTGTGCGTTTCCTTCTGTTCGTTTCGGTGCGGGGCGTTCCCGCGGGTGATGTCGTCTTGACGAGTGAAAGATCGCAGAGCGGCCGGCCCACGGATGTGAGCCGGCTCACAGGCCGCAAAAAATGCTCGGAAACCGCCGTTAACTAAGACGGCCCGCGCAGCGGGCGGGGCTCGAGCGCCGGCCCCGCCTCGGCTTTAAAGCGTCGTCGCTTACCGAGCGACGATCGCAATTAGACCGCCGGTCGCGGAAAGACGCGCCGGGGCCGTCCGCACCGGCGCGGCGATCGGCGCGCGCGCGGCCAACGGCGTCGACGGCCTATACGTCCACGGCGCTGCGCGGACCGGGCCGGCGACGCGCACCCCGCCTGCGAGCACGGGCTGCGCGATTGCGTTCGGGACAAGCGCCCCGGGCCGGGGGCGGGCTCTGTCGGCGACGTCCCCGGGGAAGGCCGCGGGCCGTAGGTGCGTTGCGATCCGCTGAATATCGCGGAAGTCCGACAACGCCTTGCCCGTCACCGCGTCCAGGTCGCGCGCGACCATGGGCGTTGCGTCGACGCCGGCGAGGGCGGCGAAGCCGTCGTCCGCACGAGCTTCGCTGAGCCCGGCGCCGGCGGTCGTGGCCGCTGCGGCGAGCGAGCCGAGGATTTGCATGATTTTCATCGTCAGGGTCTCCTTGTTGGTTGCTGCTTTGCCGTCCCGCGTAACGTGCCGCCCGCGCGGCGGCCGC
>JBCCZS010000294.1:0-2542 GCA_039187035.1 Pseudomonadota bacterium
GGGGGGCGCCGGTCGCGCCGTCGCCCGGTTCGTTGCCGGGGTTCTCTTTCGCCTGGGCGGCGGCTGCCGGCGCGTCGGCGCCGTCGGCCGCGTCGCCGCCCCGCCAACTTGCGCAGCCTGCAACGAGGAGCGCCACGGCGGCGGCGCCGGTTAAAGGACGGAACGAGCGAATCCGGCGGCGTGACATCAAGGCGGTTCCTTCGGCCTGCGGCGTTGCGATCGATCGTTGCTTAGCCGAAACCGCGATCGCGGCCAACGCACGGCCGCGATCGCGTTTGCGTGGTCGCCCAAGGCGGCGCCCCGCCGCCTTAGTAGTCGTCGTAGACGAGGTCGCCCCAGTAGACGCCCTTCGGCGCTGATCCGACGCCGACGGCTTCGAATGCAGCCTCGACGGCGCATCGCACCGTTCCCGGCGCGGCGGCGTTTTGCGGCCCCTCGACGTCATGCATCACCCAACCGACGGCCGGAAGGCGGCGCAATTCGACAATCGCGAGCCCGCGCCCCTGCTCCGGGCCGAGCCGGTAGAAGTACGCATTGCCGCGATGGATCGCCGGCATGTACGACCGGATGCAGTTGCGGAACTCACGCGCCGCGCCGGCGAGCGCGCCGTAGGACGAGAGCGGGACCAAAGGCCCGTGCTCGCCCGCCGAGAGCGCGCCCGTCGGCGCCGGCGGAAAAGGGATCGCCTCGTAGTGACGCATCGTCCATTCGAGTATGCCGCCGACCCGCGTTTTCTCAAGCGACGCGACGAGTTGTCGGTCGCTGAGCTCCGGGCGTAAGCGCCGAACGATGGCGACGGCGAAGCGAAGTTCGGCGACGTCGCGCGGTCGGCGGATCAGCTTGATGATTCCGACGGTCCGGAACGACGGCGGCAAACGCGACGCCGTCAACACGAAGCGGCGCGTGATCGCGCGAGCGTGCCGCAACACTTTCAGCGTCGCCGGGTCGGCCGTTAACGCGGCGAGCCGGCGATAGGTCGGCGCGCGCCAGACGGGTCCCGCGAGTTTCGGCGCGATGTGCGCAAGCGCGCGCGGCGCGTCCGGCGCGAACGCGGCGAGGATGTCGCGTCGCCGACGCCGGCCGACCGCGGCGGCGAATGCGGCGCGGTGGGCGGGGTCGTCGATTTGCGGACCCATGAGCGCGGCGACGAGCGCGATGAAGTGCACCGTCTCGCGCGGCGCGCGCAGGGCGAAGCCGACGCCGTCGGCGTCGCGCACGGCGACCGCCTCGACGACGTCCGTCAGCCAACCGTAAGCGCCGCCGGAGGCGCGAACCTCAAGGCGGACGGAGCGCGCGCGATTCAAAGCGGCGACGTCGCGGGGAATTAAAGGGGCGGTCATCGGAAACTCTCCGGGTCCGGTCGTAAAGGCGCTGCGCGCCGTGACCGGATCCCGTTGAGAGGGTCGGCGGGGCGCGTTTAGTCGGTCTGGTGTCTCAGCCGTTTAAAAACGTGCATTTCATGCTCCGAGCCGCAGGCGTGCGGCCTTCTCCGTGGACGACGCAGTTACGTTTCCTATGCGGCGCAATCAAGGAAAATCGACGTTTTGTCGGCGGACGCCGCAACGCCGTTGCCTACGCGCAACAAAAAAACGCCCCGCAAACGGGGGCGCTTTCTTCGGTCGGCGGGGGGGATTGAAACGGTCTACGCGACCGACGCGGCTTTTTCTTCCGCCGGGTCGCGCAGCACGTAGCCGCGGCCCCAAACGGTTTCGATGTAGTGCTCGCCGCTCGTCGCCGCCGCCAGCTTCTTGCGAAGCTTGCAGATAAAGACGTCGATGATTTTCAGCTCGGGTTCGTCCATGCCGCCATAGAGGTGGTTCAGGAACATTTCTTTCGTCAGCGTCGTGCCTTTGCGCAGCGAAAGGAGTTCGAGCATCTGATATTCTTTGCCGGTCAAGTGAACGCGCTGGCCCGCGACTTCGACCGTTTTCGCGTCGAGGTTCACGACAAGCTCGCCCGTCGTGATGACCGATTGCGAGTGGCCCTTCGAGCGGCGGACGATCGCGTGAATGCGCGCGACGAGCTCGTCCTTGTGGAACGGCTTGGTCATGTAGTCGTCGGCGCCGAAGCCGAGACCGCGCACTTTCGTTTCGATGTCGCCCTGGCCGGTGAGGATCAAAATCGGCGTGTTGATCTTGGAGACCCGCAGCGCCTTAAGGACGTCGAAGCCGGTCATGTCCGGCAAGTTCAAGTCCAGTAAGATGATGTCGTAGTCGTACACCTTGCCGAGATCGACGCCTTCTTCGCCGAGATCGGTCGTATAGACGTTGAACCCGTCGGACTTCAGCATCAATTCGATGCTTTGCGCCGTCGCGCCGTCGTCTTCAATCAACAGAACCCGCATGAGGGCGTCTCCTTATTGGTCATCGTTGCGCCGCGACCGTCAGCACCCGGAGGGAAGCGGCGTTGCATTCCGTGCGATAGCGCAATGTTAAGGTTGATTTCATTTCATAAAGGTTAATGACCAAGCGCTTTCCGCCCGCGCCCCGAGAGCGCGCCGTTTCGCCGGCGCGCGCCTCCGGGGCGCGACGCCGACGCCCGA
>JBCCZS010000295.1:0-2541 GCA_039187035.1 Pseudomonadota bacterium
GCCCGGGACCGGGGTTTGGGTGTATCGGCCGCGTTTCCGGGGGGGGGCCCCAGCCCCCGGCGGCCCTGCGGGGCGGGGGCGGTCAGGGTTTTGGGGGCGCCCGCGCCGCTTTACGCGGCGCCGGTTCCAGGTCCCGACGATCCGGCGGCCGTCGACCGCGCCAAATCCGTCGCCGGCGTCTATCGATCCGCGCGGCGGGTCGAGACAAAGTTTGAGAAGCTGTTCGCGCTCGGCGGCGAGACGACCGTCAAGGCGATGGACGACGGATCGCTTCTGATCGGCAAACAGAGGTACTATCCTTATAAAGAGGATGTGTGGACCGATCGATCCCGCGACCGCATTCATGTCAGTCGGGATGCGGACGGCGCGGTGTCGGGCGTTTCCGTCCGCATGGGGACCGACACCCTCATCCCCGTCGGCTTTTTCCGGTCCAGCGCCGGCGCCAACACGGCCGTCGGTCTCGCCTATATTCTGTCGATCACCGCGTTTCTCGGCCTATGGCGACGGCTCGCCGTCCGCGCGCCGGGCGCGACCAACCCCGGCCGCGCGCTGGCGATCGGTCAGATCGCGACGGCGGTCGCCGTCATCGCGTTCGTCGGCACGGCGGCGGGCGCGACGGCGGCGCTTTCGGGCGCAACCCTCACCGACCTCATGGAAAAAGGATACCCGCCGCCGGCGCTAAACGCGTTGCGCCTCGCCGGTCTCGTCGCGGCGTTTGCGTTGGCGACGAACGCGCTCGCGTCGCCCCTCGTTTGGACGACGTCCGGTTGGTCCGTCTGGCGAAAGCTTCACCACGCGCTGTTCGCCGCAGCCGGCGTTTGGACGATTTGGGCGCTCTTTGATTGGCGCGTCATTTTTGCGCCGACTGCGGCCGTGTAAACGTTACGCCAGCGCTGCGACCGCCAGCACGCCGAGACCGCCGACGCCGGCGAGGGCGTGGCCGATCACGAGAAAGGTCGGCGGGTAGGTCTCCATCATGCGGAAACTCAACAGGACGAACCCGCCTGCGGCCGCAGCGGCGAAAACATAAAGCGCGATTTTCAGCGCGCCGTCCGCGCCGGCGCGGAACGCGATTTCCGCAAGGAGCGTCGCGCCGACGCCGGCCAACATAAAGTGCAAAAACGACATCAGCGCCGGCGACGGCTCAGACTTTATCGTCTTCAGACCGATCATTGCGCCGACGACCGCCGTCGCCGACAACAGCGCAAACGCCGATAGGGCGATCACCATGGCCAAGCGCCTCCCGCGCGCAGACCGTCACGCCTCGATATAGGGCCCCTCCGGCTCGTGATAGGCGAGCCGTTCGCTGAGATAAGCGTCCGCCATCGTGATGAACGCCTCCATCTCCGATTCAAAAAAGTGATCGGCGCCCGGCAGGATCGAGAATTCGATCTTGCGGCCCTTTTGCGTGCGCGTGCGGTCGATCATGGCTTTCGTTTCTTCGGCCGGGCAGATCTTGTCGTTCTCGCCATGGATGACGATTCCGGACGAGGGGCACGGGGCGAGGAACGAGAAATCGAACAAGTTCGCCGAGGCCGACGCGGCGATGAACCCGGCGATCTCCGGACGGCGCATCAAAAGCTGCATCGCAATCCACGAGCCGAACGAGAAACCCGCCACCCAGGCGAAGGGCGCGGAGGGGTTCAGCGATTGGAGATAGTCGAGCGCCGTCGCCGCGTCGGCGAGTTCGCCTTGGCCGTGGTCGTATTCGCCCTGGCTGCGGCCGACGCCGCGAAAATTAAAGCGCATCACCGCAAAGCCTTTGCGCACGAACAGCTGGTGCAGCTCGTAACAGGCGCGGTTGTTCATCGTGCCGCCGAATTGCGGGTGCGGATGGAGGATCAGCGCGACCGGCGGCGTGTCGCCCTTGCCGCGTTGGTAAAAGCCTTCAAGGCGACCTTCCGGTCCGGCGAAAATGACTTCAGGCATGTTCTAAGACAGGTCCTTTCAGATTTTGCAGCCGTTCTCCGACGACGACGGGGCCGACAACCGAACCGCGAATCCTGACGATCCCAATAGGGTTTCCCAATGGGCGTCCAGGCGGTCCGCCACATTTTTCGATCAACGGGCCGATTAATCTTGACTATTTTTCTCGGGCTTTTAGATGACGTCGTAAACGACGCCGAGACGTAGCACGTCAGCGCCGCGAGGCGCTGGAATTTGCGCTCTGCGTGATTGTTTTGCAACGCCGCACGCTCGGCGTCCGTCACTGAGCTTCGTTCGCGAAAAAAGGCGCGCACGCCCGTGAAACTGACCACGAAAGGCCGCTACGCGGTCACCGCCATGACCGACCTCGCCGCTTATGGCGGCGAGGGCCCTGTCGCCCTCTCGGAAATCGCGGTGCGCCAGGCGATTTCGTTGTCCTATCTGGAACAACTATTCGGGAAATTGCGGCGGGCCGGACTCGTCGCCAGCGTGCGCGGCGTCGGCGGCGGGTACGTATTGAACCGGCCGGCGAGCGCCGTTCGCGTCTCCGACATCGTCGCGGCGGTGGACGAAGAAATCCGGACGACCGCCTGCGCGCCCGGGTCGAAAGACGGC
>JBCCZS010000296.1:0-2529 GCA_039187035.1 Pseudomonadota bacterium
AGATCGGCGCCCGCGCGGGCGTCATGAGTTCGGTGCCCGCCGGCGAACGCTGGGGCGGGTTCCCGGCGCGGCAAATTCGCCGGTGGCTGCGCGAGACGGCGACGCTGGCGCGATTGACCGACGGGGCCAAACCCCGCCGACGGCGCGGCCCGAATGGACGATGAGCGCCCGGCGACCGCCGGCGCACGCCTGCTGAGAGACGAGCCATGAGCGGACTTCCCGACACTTTGGAGCCCGGAAAAACCGCGCTCGACGTGCACGAAATCATGACCCTGCTGCCGCATCGCTATCCGATGCTGATGATCGACCGGCTGGAGGACATTCAAGCGGGCGAAAGCGCCGTCGGCGTCAAAAACGTGACGATCGGCGAGCCGTTTTTTATCGGCCATTTTCCCCAAAAGGCGGTCATGCCCGGCGTCCTCATCGTCGAAGCGATGGCGCAAGCGGCGGCCGCTTATACTGCGTATACAGAGGAACTCGACGTCGAAAACAATATCGTCCTATTCATGGGCGTCGACCGCGCGCGGTTCCGCAAGCCCGTCGTCCCTGGAGACCAATTACGGCTTACGGTGCGTACGGTGCAAAAGCGCCCCCCCGTTTGGCGCTTTGAGGGCGAGGCGAGCGTCGACGGCGCACGGGTCGCCGAAGCGCAGTTCGCCGCCATGCTGGCGCGGCCTGAATAACGGCGCGTACGGAAGGGCTCGGTCATGGACATCCATCCGACCGCCGTTGTTGAAGACGGGGCCGTCATTGAAGACGGGGCCGTCGTCGGCCCATTTTGCCGAATCGGCCCAGCCGTCGTTTTGCGCGCGGGCGTCGTTCTGCACGGGCACGTCTTCGTCGGCGGGCGCACGGAAATCGGCCCGGAAAGCGTCGTCCATCCCTTCGCCGTCCTTGGCGGTCCGCCGCAGCATTTGGGGTATAACGGCGAAGACACCGCGCTAAGCATCGGCTCACAAACAATCATCCGCGAACATGTGACGATGAGCATCGGCACGGCGGAGGGGCGCGGAGAGACGCGCGTCGGCGAGCGCGGCATGTTCATGGCCGGCGCGCACGTCGCACACGATTGTTTAGTCGGTGACGGCGTTATTTTCGCCAACAACGCAACGCTCGGCGGGCATGTGACGGTTGAGGACGGCGCATTCCTGGGCGGGCTGTGCGCCGTGCACCAACACTGCCGGATCGGGGCGAACGCCTTCGTCGGCGGCTGCGCGGCGGTGCCGACGGACGTCATTCCGTTCGGCTCTGCGGTGGGCAATCACGCCCGGCTCGCCGGCCTCAACGTCGTCGGCATGAAACGGCGCGGGTTTAGCCGGGACACGATCCACGCCGTGCGCGCCGCCTATCGCGATCTCTTCTTCGGAACCGATCCGTTTCAGGAGCGCCTGGAACGGGCGGCCGTGCGGTATGCGGACGTTCCGGAAGCGACTGCGATCATCCGTTTTGTGCGCGACGGCGGCAAACGCGCGATCATGACGCCGGAACGCTAGGCGTTGGCGGGCGCGCCCGAGACCGGACGCTGGCGCAAACTCGGCGTCGTCGCCGGCGGCGGGGCGCTTCCCGGCCGGGTCGCGGCGGCTGCGCGCGGGCGCAAGGAAGACGTTTTCGTCATCCGCCTAAAGGGCTTCGCCGACGATCACGTCGCCGACTTCCCCGGGGCCGATTGCGGGCTCGCCGAGGCCGGAAAACTGATCAGTCTTCTGAAAGATGCGGGCTGCGACGCGGTCGTCCTTGCGGGCCGGGTGTCGCGACCCGATTTTGCGGCTCTTGCGCCGGATTGGCGCGGCGCCGCGCTCCTCCCCAAAGCCGTTGCAGCAGCGGCGAAAGGCGACGGGGCGCTGTTGTCGTTGCTCGTCGACACGCTTGAAGGCGAGGGCTTTCGCGTGGTCGGGGCCGAGGAAGCGGCCGGCGATCTGCGCGCCGGCGCCGGCGCGCTCACCGTCGCCGCGCCCGGGCCGCACGATTTGGACGACATCGCCAAGGCCGCCGCGCTGGTCGCCGCGCTCGGCCCGTTCGACGTCGGTCAGGGGGCCGTCGTCAGCGCCGGCCGCATATTGGCGGTCGAAGCCGTCGAAGGTACCGACGCGATGCTGGCGCGGTGCGCGGGCTTCGCGGACGCCGACCGCGGGGGCGCGGGACGTCGCGGCGTCCTCGTCAAGCGCCCCAAGCCCGGCCAGGAATTGCGCGTCGATTTGCCGACGCTTGGCGTGCGGACGATTGAGGGCGCGGCCGCCGCCGGGCTCGCGGGCGTCGCGTTCGAAGCGGGCGCCGCGCTCATCGTCGACGTCGCCGCAAGCGTGCGGGCGGCGGACGCGCATGGGCTCTTTCTCTACGGCTTTTCGCCGGACGCGCCGCGCCGCGCGTGAGTGCGGCCGCCTATCTCGTCGCGGCGGTCGAGCCGTCGGCCGACGCAATCGGCGCGGCGTTCGTCGAGGCGTGGCGTCGCCGCCGCCCGGAGGCGACGTTTTTCGGTTGCGGGGGCGCGGCGATGCAGGCGGCCGGCGTCGAAGCGCTCTTCGACGTCGA
>JBCCZS010000297.1:0-2403 GCA_039187035.1 Pseudomonadota bacterium
CAACAAAAGCGTGCAAACGGCCACGACCCGCCCGCGCGTGAGGCGCAAAATCGACCCGTCTTCAAGCGGTTGGCGCAGGGCGGCGGTCATGGCGGGTCGTTAACCGATTGGCTTGAATAAACGGTTAGCCTCGCGGCGAAGACCTTAAGTACGGAAACCCCGCATGTCCGCCCGTCCGCTTTCCGCAGCCGTTGCCGGTTCGCCCTCCGTGTCGGCGCGCCGTGACGCAAAACCCCGTCTGTTGTCGATCGTCTGCCCGGCTTACAATGAAGAGGCGGGGCTCATTGAATTTCACCGCGCCGTGCGGCGCGCGATGGCGGCGATCGAGCAACCGTTCGAGACGGTCTTCGTTAACGACGGGTCGCGCGACGGGACGATTGATGTGATGCGCGCCTTGCGCGCGCGCAACCCCAATACGGCGATCGTCGATCTCAGCCGAAATTTCGGCAAAGAAATCGCGTTGACCGCGGGGCTCGACGCCGCGAAAGGCGACGCCGTCGTGGTTATCGACGCCGATCTTCAGGACCCGCCCGCGCTTATCGGCGCGCTCATTGAGGGGTGGGCGGAAGGGTACGACGTGGTTTACGCGCGCCGGCGGGTGCGCGAAGGCGAGACCTGGTTGAAACGGGCGACCGCGTCGGCGTTCTACAAGATTATGTCGCGGGCCGGGGCGACGCCCTTGCCGGAGAATGTCGGCGACTTCCGGCTGATGAGCCGCAAAGCCGTCGACGCGGTTTGCGCGGTCCGCGAGCGTCATCGCTTTATGAAGGGCGTCTTCGCCTGGGTCGGTTTTCCGTCCAAAGAAGTTCTCTATGACCGGGCCCCGCGGGCGGCGGGCTCGACGAAGTGGAATTATTGGAAGCTCTGGAATCTGTCGATCGAGGGCGTGACCTCGTCGACGCTCGCGCCGTTGAAGCTCTCAAGTTATATCGGATTTCTCGTCGCCGGAGCGGCGTTCGTCGCGGGGCTCTTTTATTTGGTCAAGGCGGCGCTCTTCGGCGACGCGTCGCCGGGCTTTCCGACGCTCGTTGTCGGCATGTTGTTTCTCGGCGGCGTCCAATTGTTCGTGCTCGGCGTGATCGGGGAGTATTTGGGGCGCGTCTTTAACGAAACGAAGAACCGGCCCCTTTACTTCGTTAACGATCTCGACCCCTCCGACGCCGCGCTCACGTTCGACGACGCGGCGGGCGAAACGCCGGAAGGCCTGCGTCCGGAGGCGGAAAGCGCGCAACTGCGGTTGTTCGCGTCGTGAACGTCGCCGGCGCGCCGGCGCGTCGCCGGGCGCGTCGACTAGGACGTCGACCGGAACGTCGACCGGGGCGTCCGATACTGTTCGCGGGCGTCGGCGTTGCGTGCACGGCGGCCGATCTTGCAGTCTACGCCGCGTTGGCGGCGGCCGGCGCGCCGCTCCTCGGGGCCAACGCCGCCGCGTTCGCGACGGCCAATCTTCTCGGATATCTCGTTAATGCGGCCGTGACCTTCCGGCGTCCCGGTGCGCCGCTCGACCTCTCGGTCGCGGCTTACGTTCGGTATGTCGGCGCGTATCTCTTCGGCTTTGCGGTCGCGAGCGCGACGATCGCCGCCTTGGCGGGTCCGCTCGGCGCGGTCGGCGCCAAATTCGTCGCCATGGCCCTCGCCGCCGTGTCGAACTACCTGCTGGCGGCGCGGTTCGTCTTCCGCGAGGCCGACCCCGAATCGTCTTAGCCGTCGGGGTCATGAATGCGTTAGCTGCGGCGTTCGCCAACCCGGCGTTCTGGTTCGGGCTGCTCGGCCTTGCCGGCGGCGCCGGCCTATTGTTTCGGTTGCAACGAGAAACCGCGCGGGCCGACCGGGGCGCGCGCGCGATGGCGACGGCGCGCGCCAAGCTCGACGAGGTCGAGCGCGTACGGAGCGAGCGCGACGCGGCGCGCGAGGACGCGGCGAGCCTGCGCCAGGGCCTCGCCGCAAGCGAGGCGCGTCTTGCCGAACGCGAGGCCGCGCTCGCCGAAACGCGCGTCCGGCTCGATGCGGAATTCCGTTCAGCCGCGTCAAAAATGTTGAACGAGGCGCATACCGCCTTTCTCGCCCGCGCCGACGAGACGTTCGCGCGTCATCGCGAGACCGAAACCGCCGCCGACGCGCAGCGCCGTCAGGCGATGGAAGCGCTGATCGGGCCCATGCGCGAAACGTTGACCCGCTACGAGAAAAGCCTCTCGGAAATGCGGCTTGAGAGCAAAAAAGCCTCGGGCGAGCTTTCGGGCCGCATCGGCGACTTGGCGAAATCCGCCAACGACGTGCGCGCCGAGGCGCAAAAATTGTCGTCCGCCCTCCGTGCCGGGCCGAAGGTCCGAGGGCGTTGGGGCGAGGAGCAATTGCGCAACGTCGTCGAACTTGCGGGCATGACTGCACACGTCGATTTCGTCG
>JBCCZS010000298.1:0-2350 GCA_039187035.1 Pseudomonadota bacterium
GCGCGCAAAACGACGATGAGCCGCTCCCTGAAGACTTAAGTCTTTATCGCCTCATCGAGATCGTCGCCGCGAGCGTCGACGCGACGGCGCTCGCCCGGCGCGGCGACGCGGCGCGTTTGCGTGCGGCGGCGTCCGGCAAGTCCGGCGCTAAACGCGCCGCCAGCGGCCGCGGGCGCCCGCGCGGGGTGCGCGCCGGCGATCCGCGCCGGGACGGCCGGCTCGACATCCCGGCGACGTTGCGGTCGGCCGCGCCGTGGAGCCGCTTGCGGCGCAAGCCAAACGACGCCGTGCGCGTCAAAGTGCTGCCCGGCGATTTCCAGATCAAAGTTACCGAGGAGCGCTCGGAGTCCGTCGTGATTTTCGTCGTCGACGCATCCGGTTCCTCAGCGATGCATCGCATGGGGGAGGCGAAGGGGGCTGTCGAAAATCTGTTGGCGGACTGTTACGCGCGCCGCGACCATGTCGCGTTGATCGCGTTCCGGCGCGACGATGCGGAACTCCTTTTGCCGCCGACGCGGTCGCTAGTGCGTGCACGGCGCGCGTTGGTCGCGTTGCCGGGCGGCGGCGGGACGCCCTTGGCCGCCGCATTGCAAGCCGCTTTGGCGCTCGCCCTCTCCGAACGCTCGAAAGGCCGCACGCCCCTCATCGTGATGCTGACGGACGGTAAGGCGAATGTGCCGCTCGCCGGCGAGGGCGACCGGGAGGCGGCGCGTCGCGACGCGGCGCGCCTCGCGCGCGATATTCTGCGCGAGCGGGTGGCGGGCTTGTTCTTCGATACGAGCCCGCGCGGGTCGGATGCTGCGCGCGATTTGAGCGCCGCCATGGGAGCGGATTATGTGGCGCTTCCATATGCGGACGGGGCCCGCGTCGCCGAGACGGTCAAACGCGCCGTCGACGCGCCGCGCGGACCGGCGGGGTGACGCGCCATGCTGAGCTGGCTCGACAAACCGGATTGGAAACGAGAGGGGCGCCTTTGGCCGCATGCGGATAAAAGCGTCTTCGTCGACGTCGGCCTAAACCGGTTTCGCGTCGAACGGTTCGGGCGCGGACCGACGGCGCTTTTGATCCACGGGACCGGCGCGTCGGCCCATTCCTGGGCGGGGCTCGCGACCTTGTTGGCCAAGGACTATGAGGTCGTCGCCGTCGACCTGCCGGGGCACGGGTTTACGCAGACCTCGGCGCGCTTTCGTCCGACGCCGGCAAACGTCGCGGACGCGCTCGGCGATCTTCTCGAAACGTTGGGGGTGTCGCCGCGCCTCGTCGTCGGGCATTCGGCCGGGGCCGTCGTCATGGTGCACATGGCGTTGCGCGGCCGGGTCGCCCCGGACCTTTTGGTCAGCGTCAACGGCGCGCTTACGCAGTTCGACGGACCGGCGGCGGTCGCGTTTCCGATCATGGCGAAAGCGCTGACGCTCAATCCCTTCGTGCCGACGTTCTTTGCGCAAGCCGCCAAAAGCCGGCGCCGCGTCGATCGTCTGATCGGGCAGACCGGGTCTCAAATCCCGGCCGACTATGTCGACTGTTATGCGGCGCTCTTCGCGCGAGCCGGGCACGTCTCCGGCGCGCTCGCGCTCATGGCGTTTTGGGATCTAACGACGATCGACGCCGACCTCGCGGCGGTCGACGCGCCGATGCTCTTCGTCGCCGGCGAAAACGACCGCGCCGTGCCGGCCGCCGTCTCCGAACGCGCCGCCGCGCGGGTGCGGCGTGGTCGGTATGTTCCGCTTACGGCCTATGGGCACTTGGCGCATGAGGAAGACCCGGCCGCAGTCGCCGAAGCGCTGAGCGCCGCCCTTGTCAAGTCGTCGCACTGAGCGCATGGTCGATGCGGAAGGAGACGCCCCATGTTGAATTGGATCGGCCAAAACTTCATTTTTATCGAGACGTTCGGATTCTTCGCCGCGATTTTAGCATTTCTAATTTGGGACTACCGAAAGACGAGCCGCCTGATGGCGGACTCTGAAAAGCAAGACAAAGCCGCCGAGCGCTCGTAAGCGCGCCGTTTGCCGCTTCGTCCGTAGGCGGCCGGCGCTCATTTCCCTTGTCGGCGCCGTCTTTAGCGGCGCGTCTCGTCCACTTAGAGGGGAGCGCCGTACGGCGTTGTCTAAATTGCCGGCGCTCCGTCTAAATTGGCGGCGTTAGGCGAGACGCGGCATCCTGAACGGCAACAGCATCTTTACCGCCGGATTGCGCAGGCGCGGGCCCGACAGGGATTCGTGCACGCCGATGCGATCGGCCCCGAAGAGGCGGCTGCGCACGACGGAGCGGCTGTAAAACGGCGTGTCCTCAAGTGTTTTGACGACGCGCGGCGCAGCCCCCGCGGCGCTTCGCGTCCGGCGTTTGACGCGCC
>JBCCZS010000299.1:0-2257 GCA_039187035.1 Pseudomonadota bacterium
CGCGCGCGCCCCACCGCGGGCGCGCACCCCCGCGCGACAAGCCGCCGGACGGGTCCCCTAGTCGACGCACCGTTAATCGTCTACACGATTGTTTTGTATTCGAAAGCGCTCTGCGTAACGGAGGGGATCCATGGCGCGTTTTATCTTTTTTCTGATTTTCCTGGCGCTCGTTTTTGCCGCCGGCGTTCTCGTCGGCGATCGCCACGGGGCGCCGGCCTGGGCGCGCGCCGCGACGGAGCCGCTGTTCGAACGCTTCGGCCAACCGCTTCAGGACCCTGACGCGCCGACGGGCGCGCCGGCGGGCGAGACGGACGACGCCTCGGATGCAGCGGCGTCCAGCGCCGCGGTTCGGCCGAGCTCTGCTGCGAGCGAACCGTCGAGCGTCGCCGGCAACGCAGCGCTGCGCATCAACGCGGCGGCCCTGCAAATCATCAAAGACAGCGAGGGCCTGCGCCTGGAGATGTACGAGGCCGGCGGCAACACGTTCATCGGCTACGGCCACTTGCGCAAACCGGGCGACCCGACGCGCGTGACCGAGGCGCAGGCGGAAGAAATCCTACGCCAGGACGTCAAAATCGCCGAGGACGGGGTGCGCTCGCGCCTGACGCAATTGGCGAATTCCAACGAGTTTTCCGCCATGGTCTCGCTCGCCTACAATATCGGTACGGGGAATTTCGGCCGCTCGCCGGTGCTCGCCGCGTTCAATCGCGGCGATAAAAGCGCCGCCGCCGCCGCCTTCATGACGCACAATCGCGCCGGCGGCCGCGTTCTCGACAAGCTAACCGCGCGGCGCGCGAAAGAACGCGCCTTGTTCGAAACGCCGGTCGCCTGAACGCAGCCGGCGCATGGCGCCCCCCCGTCACGCGCGCCGCCCGTCTTATTCCGATCCCCGTTCAGCAATATCGCCCGCCGGCGCCAACGCCGCGCCGAGGCGCGCCATGGCGCGCGCGACGACGGCGAGCAGGGGCGTTGACGACGCGCCAGCACGGCGCACGCCGGTCCGGCGCTTAGAGCCGGACGCCGGGGGCGATCTCGCGCGCGGACGTTAAGACGTGGATGACGGCCGGTTTGCCGCTGGCGCGCGCCGCCTCGAACGCCGCCGGAAACGCCGCCGTTTCGCGAACCTGGACCCCGAACGCGCCGAAGCTCTCGGCGAAGGCGGCGAAGTCCGGATTGACGAGATCGGTGCCGCTAACGCGGCCGGGATAGCTGCGTTCCTGATGCATGCGGATCGTTCCGTACGTCCCGTTGTCGGCGACGATCGTAATCACCGGCAAATCGTACTGAACCGCGGTCGCCAGCTCGGACGAGGCCATCATGAAACATCCGTCGCCGGCGGCGCACACGACCGTTCGGTCCGGATACGTTGCTTTAGCGGCGATCGCCGCGGGGAAGCCGTAGCCCATGGCGCCGGACGTCGGCGCAAGCTGCGTTTTAAAGCCATTATGGCGATAAAAACGATGCAACCAGGCGGCGTAATTCCCGGCGCCGTTGCAGATGACGGCGTCGTCCGGCAAGGCCGCGTCGAGCCACGCGAAGACTTCGGACAAGTTGACGCCTTCCTCGACGCGCACCGGCGTGCTGAACGCCTCATAGTCCGCATGCGCCGCTTCAGCTGCGGCGCGGCGCGCCGCATTCGCCGGCCAATCGCGCTCGGCGAGCGCAAGCGCGGTCTCGACGGGCGACGCGGCGATCGCCAGCGCGGGCGTGTAGACCCGGCCGAGCTCCTCGGCACCCGGATGGATATGCACGAGCGCGCGCGCGGCGTGGTCCGGCGTCAACAATGTATAGCCGGACGTCGTCATCTCGCCGAGACGCGGTCCGAGAGCGATAAGAAGGTCGCAGTCGCGTATGCGCGCCGCGAGCGCGGGGTTCGGCGCGATGCCGACGTCGCCGGCGTAAAGCGGGTGGCGGTTATCAAGGAGATCTTTCGATCGGAAGGAGAGCCCTGCGGGCAGACCGGCCTTGTCGACAAAGCGGCGCAGAGCCTGCGCCCCCGCCGCCGTCCACCCGCCCCCGCCGGCGAGGACCACAGCCCGCCCGGCCGCGTTGAGGCGGTCGCCCCGCGCGTCGAGATCTTCCGGGCGCGGCGGGGCGCGCGCGACCGGCGCCGGACCCAAGGGCGGCGCGGCCACGGTTTCAACAAGCATGTCTTCCGGTAAGGCGAGCACCGTCGGACCGCGACGTCCGTTTTGCGCCGGCGCCGGTCGCGCGCGCCCCCCCGCCCCCCGCTGATATCGACGCGCGCCCCCACCCC
>JBCCZS010000300.1:0-2237 GCA_039187035.1 Pseudomonadota bacterium
CGTCGCGATCACCGCGTCGAGTGACGGGGCGCGTTTGGGGACGCTGGCGAGAAACGCTTTCTTGTCGGCCGCAACGAGATCGATGACGAGGCGGGCGTGCGGCGCGGCGTCGCCGGGGGGAATGACGAAGGATCGCGCGACTTTCGCGGTGGCCGCGAACGTCAAGACGACCCGCGCGCCGGTCTTGGCGCTGCGGCCGTAGGCGTATTGCGCGACAAGCCCCCCGGCTTTGCGCGCACGCGCGCCGTCGCCGTCGACGCGCGTTCGGGCCAAATCGACGATCAACGCGCCCGCCCCTTCCGGGTCGGCGGCCATAACGAAATTGGCCTTGCCGTCAATATCAAGAACGACGCGCGTCTCGCTCGGCGACGTCACGCCGAAACGGACGGATTTCAACGTCGCGGCGGCCGCAGTGCTGAACGCGACCAACGTCGCGGCGAAAGCGACGAATGCGGCGCAGAAACGCGCGCGGACGGTTGACGATGACGCAGATGCAACCATTTCCGGTGGAGCAATCCTTGACGTCTCGCGTCCGCCGCCGGCGCGCCTTGCGGGCGGGGCGGGCGAGACGCCGATGATCTCCGCGCGGGCGCTTAACGCCCGCTTAACGTGATCCGTACTTTTTGACGGAAAATTCGTCCATGCCGCGGGCCCGCTTTTCTTTTCCAGCGCGCTGAGGCAAACTTGCTGAGTCGCGCCAGGGAAACCGCGTGCGGCGATGTTTGACGGGGCGAACCGGGGGCTGGAGGCGAAATCCGGCTCGTAACGCTCGCCCCAAAGGTTTTCGAGGCCCCGCCGACCGTCCGCCCGGCGCACCCCGCGTCGCGGCCGCAACAAAAGACGGATCGTGCGACCGCTTCGAGATTGACGCCGACGCTCCTGCAAGTCGGCGATCCGCCCTCCGAGGCCCCGCACCGACGGCGCCTCGCATGAGACGGGGCGGGCGGAACCCGAAGACGCGCCGACCGTGGACGGAACGCGCGTCGCCCTGAACCCGCCGGCGCCTGCGCCGGCCGAGAGAAATCAGCCGATGACGCCGCTCGCGTACGTGCTTCGAACTTGCCTCGCCGCCGCTCTCATGACCGGGCTCGCACGCCCGTCGACGAGCGCTGCGGGGCGGCTCGGACGCGCCTGCGATTCGCGGCGCGCTCGGCTCTATACGAGGAGCGGCTCTACGGCCGCGCGCCGGGGCCGCGTTTACAACGCCCATGACCAAAACCATGCTGATCGACGCTGCGCACGAAGAAGAAGTGCGCGTTTGCGTCATCGACAACCGCAAGGTCGAGGATTTCGACTTTGAATCAGCGGCCCGCAAGCCGCTCCGGGGAAACATCTATCTTGCGCGCGTAACGCGCGTCGAGCCGTCGCTGCAGGCCGCCTTCGTCGAATATGGCGGCAACCGCCAGGGCTTCCTGGCGTTTAGCGAAATCCACCCCGACTACTACCAAATTCCGGTGTCGGACCGTCAGGCGTTGCAGGCCGCCGAGGACGAAGAGGCCCGCCTCGCCGCCGAGCTCGACGCGTTCGACCAAGACGACGACGGGTTCGATCCGAACGCCGCCGACGATGAAGACGACGACGCGGTCGGCGCGCGGCGCGCCGATCCCGACGACGCCGCGGACGACGCGTCGTCGGCGCCGGACGACGCCCGCGCGCCGGAGGCCGAAGACCAAGCTGAAGACGCCGCTGACGATAATGATGACGATGCCGATTCGGACGTCGCGGCGGCCGCCGCCGCCGACGACAACGACGATGACGATATCCCGAAGGCGCCGGAAGCCGCCGAAGCCGATGCTGAAGCTGACGAAGACGCGGTCCCCGCGGAGGACGCGTCGGTCGATGCGGCCGAACCGTCCGCGGCTCAAGGCGTCGGTGATTCGGCGCACGACGGCGACAAGTCGGACGGCGACGAGGCGGACGGCGACGGGTCGGACGACGAGGAGGCCGCGCCGACGGCGTCGGCCCTTCGTTCGGACGTCGGCGGACCGGCGCTCGTCGGCGACGCGCCTGCGGACGAGGCCGGGCAAGAGACCGACGAAAGCGATGCGGCCTCGGGCGATGCTGACGTTGGCGACGACGCGGAATTCGATGAGGACGAGGACGAAGAGGACGAAGCGCCGCTAAGCGCGGCGGAAGTCGCCGATCGCAAAAAGCGCCGCGCCGCCTTGTTGGAGGATTACAAAGAGGCCCGCCGCAAACGCGCCAAGCTCATTCGCAATTACAAAATCCAAGAGGTC
>JBCCZS010000301.1:0-2155 GCA_039187035.1 Pseudomonadota bacterium
GCCTGGTTCACGGGCGCGGCCGTCATGCTCGGCGGTGCGCCGAGCGGGCTCGTCGTCGCGTTGGCGCTTCTTTATTCATTCGGCGCGCACGGCATCATGACGTTGAATGATTTCAAGGCGATCGAGGGCGATACGCGGTCGGGCGTGCGCTCGCTGCCGGTGCAACTCGGCCCCGAACGCGCCGCGCGGCTGGCGTGCGGCGTCATGTTGGCGCCGCAACTCGTCGTGGTCGCGCTCCTCGTCGGCGTCGGCAAACCCGTTCACGCCGCGCTCGTCGGCGTTTTAACGGCGGCGCAGGTCGCGCTGATGCCGCGATTGTTGCGCGATCCGAAGGCGCGCGCGCCTTGGTACAACGGAACCGGCGTCACGCTTTATGTGCTCGGCATGCTGACGAGCGCTTTTGCGGCGCGCGGTTTGTGAGCGCGCCGGCGCTGGAAAGGACGACGCCATGGACGCAGTAGACGGAACGTCGACGCCGTCGGGACGCTTCGGCTGGTTCGGCGTCGTGCGGCTCGGTGCGGTTCAGATGGCGCTCGGGGCCATCGTCATTTTAACGACCTCGACTTTGAACCGGGTCATGGTGGTCGAGCTGGCGCTGCCGGCCTTTTTGCCGGGGCTTCTCGTCGGCTGGCACTACGCCGTGCAGCTCTCGCGACCGCGTTGGGGCTACGGCGCGGACATGGGCGGCGCGCGCACGCCGTGGATCGTCGGCGGGATGGCCGCGCTCGGGCTCGGCGCGGTTTGCGCGGCCGGGGCGACGGCGTTGACCGCCTCGTCGGTCGCGGCAGGGATCGCGGCCGGTTTCGCCGCGTTTTTCGTCATCGGGGTCGGCGTCGGCGCGGCGGGCACGAACCTTCTCGCATTGCTCGCTATTTTGACGCCGCCGGCCCGCAAGGCCGCCGCCGCCGCGATCACCTGGATCATGATGATCCTCGGCTTCGTCATCACCGCCGGCGTCGCCGGCGCGCTCCTGGATCCGTTCTCGATGGGCCGGCTCGTCGGCGTGACCGCAGGCGTCTCGACCGTCGCGGTCGCGCTCGCCGCGCTCGCTTTATGGGGCCTTGAAGCCAAAAGCCGCGGCCCGCGCGACGAGATCGGCGCGCGGGAGAAACCGACGACAACGGCCGCGGCCGCACAGCACCGGTCCTCGGCGTTCCGTACCGTGATCGCGGAGATCTGGGGCGAGACGCAGGCGCGTCGGTTCACCGTCTTTATTTTCGTCTCGATGCTCGCCTACAGCGCGCAGGATTTGATCCTCGAACCCTTCGCCGGCCTCGTTTACGGCTACACGCCGGGCGAATCGACGAGCCTTGCCGGCGTGCAGAACGGCGGCGTTCTCCTCGGCATGATCGCGACGGCGATCATCGGCACCGTGATCGGCAAATCGCGCGGCAGCTTCATGCGCCGCTGGACCGTCGGCGGCTGCATCGCCTCGGCCTTCGCACTCGCCGGGCTCGCGGCTGCGGCGTCGGTCGGGCCGTCATGGCCGTTGAAACCGTCCGTCTTCGCGCTGGGTCTCGCCAACGGCGCGTTCGCGGTCGCCGCGATCGGGTCGATGATGACGCTCGCCAGCGCCGGCGCCCCGGCGCGCGAAGGCACGCGCATGGGCCTATGGGGCGCAAGCCAGGCGATCGCCTTCGGCCTTGGCGGCTTTTTGGGCGCCGCGGCCATCGACATCGCCCGGGCGACGCTCGGCGAGGTGCAGATCGCTTTTTGCGTCGTCTTCGCGGCCCAGGCGGTCGCGTTCGTCGTCGCCGCCTGGCTCGCCGCCCGCGTCGGGGCCACCCGCGCCGACGGCATGACCTTGCCGGCGATGCCGGCCGAAGCCTTGCCCGCCGAATAAAGCGTAAGCGGACGAACGGCGTTGAATGACAGTCCGGCCGCGACGCAACGGGCCGCTCAAAAGGGAGAGACCGACATGACAGACCCCGCCGCCCAGCCGCTCCCCGGCGAAACTGAAACCGTCGACGCCGTCGTCGTCGGCGGGGGGCCCGCCGGCGCGACCGCCGCGTGCGACCTTGCAAAGGCCGGGCGCTCGGTTTTGCTGATCGACAAGCCGGGACGGATCAAACCGTGCGGCGGCGCGATCCCGCCGCGCCTCATTCGCGATTTCGACATTCCCGAGAGCCAGATCGTCGCGGGGCCCCCCAGCCCC
>JBCCZS010000302.1:0-2086 GCA_039187035.1 Pseudomonadota bacterium
CACGCCGCAGATCGCGAGCCAATTCGCGCCCTTCGCGGCTCTGTTGTCGATCGTCGTGACGCTCAGCACCATGAACCACACGAGCGAAATCACGATCATGCGCGCGGCCGGCATGTCGGTGAACCGCGTGCTCGCCCCGATCGGCGTCGTCTGCGGCATCGTCGCGCTCGCGCATTTCGCATTCAACGAATTCGTGGTCGTCGGCGCGACGGAACGCTTCGCCTATTGGGAGGCGAACGGGTACGCCGTCGATTTGCCCCCTGATCAAGGCACGCGCACCGACGTGCGGATTATCGTCGACGACGAACAAATCCGCGCCGGGAGCGCCGCGCGCCTCGGCGAGGCGGTGCGCCTCAACCGGGTCGTGATCAACAAAGTCGGCGAGGACGGGCTCATCCGCGGCGTCGTCGAGGCTGGCGGCGCGGAGTTTTTGAACGGGCGGTGGCGCCTGCTGGACGTCGTCGACTATGACGCGATCACGCTCGAGACCGAGCGCGCCGACGACAAACCGTGGCCGACCGCGCTGAACCCCGACGTTCTGTTCGCCCTGTCGCTCAAGCCCGACCGCACGCCGATGCCGCTCCTCGTTGAGAAAATCAGAAAGCTAAAAGCCGACGGCGCGGAGACGACCGCCGCCGAAACGTCTCTGTTGGCGCGGTTTTCGCGGCCCCTGTCGACGCTCGTCATGCCGCTCTTGGGCGCGATCGCCGGGTTCGGGGTGAGCCGGCAAGGCGCGCAGCTGGTGCGCGCGGTGACGGGCGCGGCCCTAGGCTTCGGCTATTTCGTGATTGAAAATCTCGCCCTGGCGCTCGGCAAATTAGGGGCGATCCCCGCCGTTCTCGGGGCGTTCTTTCCGTTTGCGCTTTTCATGGTCGTCGGCCTCGCCATTCTTGTGTCGATGGAAAACTGACGGGTCGCTTTGCGCCTTCGACAAGCCGCATGGCAATCGCTACATCTGCGCCGATGACGCACGACCGACCCTCGACCCGCGCGCCCCGAACAGTGACGCTCGGCTGCCGCCTCAACGGATATGAGAGCGCCGCAATGGCGCGCCTCGCCGCCGACGCCGGGCTTGACGACGCGGTCATCGTCAATTCTTGCGCGGTCACCAACGAGGCGGTGCGGCAAACCCGCCAGCGCATCCGACGCGCGCGTCGCGACGCGCCGGGCGCGGCGCTCGTCGTTACGGGGTGCGCGGCGCAAATCGACCCGGACGCCTTCGCCGCGATGCCGGAAGTCGACGCCGTCCTCGGAAACGGCGACAAACTTCGCGAAGAAACCTGGGCCGCGCTCGCCGCCGACCTCCAATCCGCCGACGACCCGGTCGTGCGCGTCAACGACGTGATGGCGACGCGCGAGGCCGCGCCGCATTTGCTTGACGGCTACGGCGACCGGGCGCGGGCCTTCGTGCAAGTGCAAAACGGCTGCGACCATCGGTGCACGTTCTGCATCATCCCGTACGGGCGCGGACATTCCCGGTCCGCGCCGATTGCGACCGTCGTCGACCAGGCCCGCCGGCTCGCCGCCGCCGGCCACGCCGAGATCGTCCTGACCGGCGTCGACATCACGTCCTGGGGCGACGATCTCGACGGCGCGCCGCGGCTCGCCGATTTAACCCGCGCGCTGCTCGCCGGGGCGCCGCGCATCCGCCGGATCCGGTTCTCGTCGATCGACGTCGCGGAAATCGACGCCGACTTGTTTGCGCTCTTTGCGGGCGAAGACCGCATCGCGCCGCACGTGCACTTATCTCTTCAGGCGGGCGACGATCTCATCTTGAAACGGATGAAACGCCGCCACACCCGCGCCGAAGCGATCGCGTTCTGCCGCGCCTTGCGCGCCGCACGGCCCGAGGTCGCCTTCGGGGCCGACATCATCGCCGGGTTCCCGACGGAAACGGACGCCATGTTTGAGAACACCTGCGCGATCATCGACGAAGCGGGCTTGTCGTGTTTGGGCAATGTCGGCCCAAGCTCGAGCGTGCGAGGCGGCGCACGCGACCTGGCCCACGGTGGCGTCTTTGAAGACGGGGGCGACTTTGAGCCCGCCAAGTTCGGCGAGTGCAGCATCCACAGCCGATCTGTTGCCA
>JBCCZS010000303.1:0-2071 GCA_039187035.1 Pseudomonadota bacterium
CGCCGCCGACGGTCGGTCGCGTCCGGCCGGCCGTCTACGAGGCGGAGTTCGGCCAACGTCGCGACCCGCAGCGAAATCAGCTGATGGCTCGCCGCGAGACCGGCCGCGATCTGCGAAATCGAGACCGGCCCGCAGCGCTCGACGAACCGCAAGGTCGACGACAGCTCCACCGGAATGACGACGCCGCGGTCGCGGTAGACGACCCCCATCTGAGCGTTCAGCAAGAAGAAAAGGTCCTGGAGGCCCTTGCCGAGAAAGGCGCGCCGATCGCGATCGTCCCTGAAAAAAGTCGGCTCCACGCCCCTCGCTAGCATTCCGCAAGCTATTGCGCAAATGCTTGCGCAATAGCTTATTTTTGAGGAGCGCCCGTCTGCAGGCCCGATACGATTAGTTGAGGAGGCGCTTAACGACGCCGTTGGCCGCGCCGAAATCCATGGCGCCGGCATAGCGCGATTTCAAAGCGCCCATGCATTTGCCCATGTCTTTCAGGCCCGTGGCGCCGATTTCTTCAATGACGTCGGACACCGCTTTTTCGATCTCGTCGTCGTTCATTTGCTTAGGCATGAACGTGCGGATGACGTCGATCTCTTTGCGTTCCTGCTCGGCGAGATCGGGGCGGCAGCCTTCGTCGTAGGTTTTGGCGCTTTCTTCGCGCTGGCGCACCATCTTGGACAGGATCGCCAATATCTCGTCGTCGGTCGCGCCCTCGCAGCGGTCTTCGCCGCGCGCGGCGATGTCGCGGTCTTTGATGGCCGCGTTGATCAGGCGCAACGTCGACACGCGCAACTTCTCGTCGCGCGCGCGCATCGCGGTTTTCAAGGCTTCGTCGATCTGTTGTCGCAACATGGCGATTGCTCCGTCGTGGACGGCCGGGCGCGCGGACATTGACGCTGAATTCGGTTCGCCGTAACGCACCTCCTCGGCGTCCCGCGGCCCGGCGGACGCGGAGACATAGAAACGAATGCGGTTAAGTCAAGCGCAATCGGCCGCGCCGACCGGCGCGCTCGCTCTCGAAGACGGAACGGTGATGACCGGCGTCGGCTTCGGGGCCGTCGGCAGCGCCGTCGGCGAGGTCTGTTTCAACACCGCAATGACGGGGTATCAGGAGATCCTGACCGACCCGTCCTACGCCGGGCAAATCGTCACGTTTACGTTCCCCCATATCGGCAATGTCGGCGCGAACGACGAGGACCTTGAGAACGGCTCGTCGGAGGGCGCGAGCGCGGCCCGCGGCGCGGTTATGCGCGAGCCGCCGACGAGCCCGTCGAATTACCGCTCGCGTCTTGATTTGCCGCAATGGATGCGCCGGCGCGGCGTCGTCGGCCTCGCCGGCGTCGACACGCGCGCCCTCACCGCGCGCATCCGCGAGCACGGCATGGCGAAGGCGACGATCGTCCACGCGCCCGCCGGCCTGCCCAACGCCGAATCGCTCGTCGAACGCGCGCGCAGCTGGGCCGGCATAGAAAACGCCGACCTCGCCAAAGACGTAACGACCGTCGCCGGGCACGCGCCGTTCGAGACGGCGTGGACGTGGGACCGCGGTTACGGCGCACGCGCCGGCGACGGCCCGCACATCGTCGTTATCGACTTCGGCGTGAAGAAGAACATTCTGCGCTTGCTCGCGTCAGCGGGCGCACGCTTGACGGTCGTGCCGGCGACGGCGACGGCCGAGGCGATCGCCGCCTTGAAGCCCGACGGCGTCGTCCTGTCGAACGGCCCGGGCGATCCGGCCGCGACGGCGACGTACGCCGCCCCGACCATTCGCGCGTTGATGGACGCGGACACGCCCATCCTCGGCATTTGCCTGGGGCACCAATTGCTCGCGCTCGCGCTCGGGGCGAAGACCGTTAAAATGGCGCAAGGCCATCACGGCGCGAACCATCCGGTGAAAAACATGGCGACCGGCGCGGTCGAGATCGTCTCGATGAACCACGGCTTCACGGTCGACCCGCAAAGCCTGCCGGACGGCGTCGACGCCACGTTCGTATCGCTGTTCGACGGGACGAATTCCGGCCTGTGCGTCGTCGGCAAACGCGCGGTTTCGGTGCAGCACCACCCGGAGGCGTCGCCC
>JBCCZS010000304.1:0-2066 GCA_039187035.1 Pseudomonadota bacterium
CCGACGGCTTCGGGTTTTTGCGCTCGCCCGAGGCGAATTACTTGCCGGGTCCGGACGACATTTATGTTTCGCCCTCGCAAATCCGGCGGTTTGTTCTGAAAACCGGCGACACGGTGATCGGCGAGATCCGCAGCCCGAAAGACGGCGAGCGCTATTTCGCGCTTCTGAAAGTGTCGACGATCAATTTTCAGGAGCCGGAGAAAGCCCGCCACAAGGTCCATTTCGACAACCTCACGCCGCTTTACCCGGACGAGCGTTTGCGCATGGAAATAGCGCCGAAGACGGACGAGAAAAATAAAGACTTCTCCGCACGGGTCATCGATTTGGTCGCCCCGCTCGGAAAAGGCCAGCGCGCGTTGATCGTCGCGCCGCCGCGAACCGGCAAGACCGTCATCTTGCAGAACATCGCCCACTCGATCGCGCAAAATCATCCCGAGTGTTATTTGATCGTTCTCCTGATCGACGAGCGGCCGGAAGAAGTGACGGACATGCAACGGTCCGTACGCGGAGAAGTCGTCTCATCGACCTTCGACGAGCCGGCGACGCGCCACGTGGCCGTTGCGGAAATGGTCATTGAGAAAGCGAAACGATTGACCGAGCACGGACGCGACGTCGTCATCCTGCTCGATTCCATCACGCGCCTTGGACGCGCCTACAACACGGTCGTCCCGTCTTCGGGGAAGGTGCTCACCGGCGGCGTCGACGCGAACGCGCTTCAGCGCCCGAAGCGCTTTTTCGGCGCGGCGCGGAACATCGAAGAAGGCGGCTCGCTGACGATCATCGCCACGGCGCTGATTGAGACCGGATCGAAGATGGACGAAGTGATCTTCGAAGAATTCAAAGGCACCGGCAATTCGGAGATCGTTCTCGACCGCAAAGTCGCGGACAAGCGGACCTATCCCGCCATCGACATCGCAAAATCCGGAACGCGCAAAGAAGATCTTTTGGTGGCGCGCGGCGAATTGCAGAAAGTCTTCGTGCTCCGGCGCATCTTGTCGCCCATGGGGACGACGGACGCGGTGGAGTTTCTCTTGGACAAATTGCGACAGACGCCGTCGAACGAGGCGTTTTTCGACTCTATGAACACGTAACCCTCAAGCGGGCGCGGCGCGTTGCGTAAGGATCATGACGGAACGGGCGTCCCTGGCGCGGAGCCGTCTTCGGCGCGGCCGGCGCCGGACGGATCCGCGAAGTTCCTGACCGGCGATTTGATGCGCCACGTCGCGGTCATGTCGTTGAGCGCGAGCGTCGGGCTCGTTTCGGTTTTCCTCGTTGATTTCGTCGACCTCTATTTCATTGCGTTGATCGGCGACCCGGCGTTGACGGCGGCGGTGGGGTTCGCCGGCGCGCTCGTCTTTTTCAACATCTCAGCCACTATCGGTCTGATGATCGCCGTCGGGGCCCTAGCGGCGCGGCGGATCGGCGCCGGGGATACGCTCGGGGCGCGCCGTGCGGCGACGAACGTTTTGGCGCTCGGCGTCGCCATCGGCGCGGTGTTGGGCGTAACGCTCGCGGTAGCGGCGACCCCGCTCCTCGCGGCGATGGGCGCGCAGGGCGAGGCCCTCGCGGCGGGCACGCAATATTTGCAAATCGTCGCGCCGTCCTTGCCGATCATGGTCGTCGGCATGGCCGCGTCGGGGCTCTTGCGCGCCCATGGCGACGCGCGCCGGGCGATGACCGTTACGTTGACCGCCGGCGCGGTGAACGCGGTGTTGGATCCGCTGTTCATTTTCGTCCTGGACTTGGGCTTGAACGGTGCGGCGCTCGCCTCGGTATGCGCGCGGATCGCCATGGCGTTGAGCGCCCTTGCGCCGGTCTACCGGCACTATGGCGGCCTCGCCCCGTGGAACGCGGCGGCGTTCCGCGCGGACCTGCCGGCCATACTGGGGATCGCTGGGCCCGCCGTTTTGACGAATTTAGCGACGCCCGCGGGCGCAATCCTGGTGACGCGCTTTATGGCGGCCTACGGCGACGACGCGGTCGCGGGCTTCGCCGTCATCAGCCGGCTGACGCCGCTCGTCTTTTGCGTAATCTTCGCTCTATCCGGAGCGGTGGGGCCGATCGTC
>JBCCZS010000305.1:0-2063 GCA_039187035.1 Pseudomonadota bacterium
GCAAGGCGTCGACATGCGCGGCGGCCGACGCGCCGAGCGCGTCTAAATCGTAGCCGCCTTCGAGGAGCGAGACGAGCCGTCCGCCGCACCGGTCGCGGGCGACGGCGCGAAGCTCGCGCGTTATCCAGGCGAAATCGTCTTCCGTCAGAAGAAGCCCGCCAAGCGGATCGGCGCGATGGGCGTCGAACCCGGCCGAGACGATGACGATGTCCGGATCGAAATCGCTGAGCGCCGGCAGGAGCGTCTCGCCCCACGCGCGGCGGAAAGCGTCGCCGGTCGATCCGGTCGCAAGCGGCGCGTTGCAGATCGTGTCGAAGGCGCCGCGATCGGTCTCTCGGCCGGTGCCGGGATATTGCGGCCACTCGTGCGACGAGGCGAAGAACGCGTCTTCGTCGTCCCAAAACGCGCTCTCGGTGCCGTTGCCGTGGTGCACGTCGAAGTCGACGACGGCGACGCGGGCCGCGCCATGGACGGCGCGCGCATGCATCGCGGCGACGGCGACGGAGTTAAAGACGCAGAAGCCCATGGCCCGGGCGGGCTCGGCGTGGTGGCCCGGCGGCCGCGCCGCGACGAATGCGTTCTCCGCTTCGCCGGCGAAAACGGCGTCGACGGCGGCGACCGCCCCGCCGGCGGCGCGGAGCGCGGCGTCGAGGCTCGAGGGCCCGAGAAACGTGTCCGCGTCGAGTTGCGCAAGGCCCTGCGACGGCCCGGCGGCCATCACGGCTTCCCGGTAGGCGGGCTTATGGACCCGATCGATGGCCTCGGTCGACGCCGCCGGCGGCGTGCGGCGTTCAACATCGGCGAACCGCTCGGCGGCGAGCGCGGCGGCGACGGCCTCATACCGACCGGGTCGTTCGACGTGACCCGGCGGGACCTCATGGGCGCCGAAGCCGGCGTGTTCATAAACAAGCGTCGTCACGGGGCGCTCTCCTCGCTCGCCGCCAAGATGTCGCGCACGAAGGCGGCGATGTCGAATCGCGTCCCGCCGATTTCATCGAAGCCGCGACGGACGACGAGCATGTTCCGTTCGGGAATGATCACGAGATGTTGGCCGCGATTGCCGAACGCGGCGTAGGTTCCCGCCGGCAAGCCGCTGTCGGGCCCGGCGAGCCAGAACTGGGCGCCGTAGCCGAACCGCCCGGGGTTCGGCGGCTGCGCCGGCGCGGGCGTCGCGACATACGCCGCCCAACCTTCCGGAAGGATGCGCCGTCCGTTCCACACGCCGTCGCCGAGATACAAAAGACCCAACCGCGCCAGGTCGCGCGCCGTCGTCCAGACTTGGCTCGATAGGACGAAATCGCCGTTCCAGTCGGTCTCCAAAAATGTGGCGCGCATCCCTAACGGCCCGAGCAGCGCCTCGAACGGATAGCGCAAATGCGCGCCCGGCCCTTGCGCCGCTTCAAGGCGTTCGCGCAAGGCGCGGATCGCCGCCATCGTGTCGTTGTTGGCGTAGAACCACCGCGCCCCGGGCTCGGCGATCAACCGGTTCGTCACGGCGTGGTCGATCACGCGCCCGCCGCCGAAGTAAACGTCATGCGTGCGCGAGCCGACGGCCCCCGCGTCGAGCCCGCTCGCCATGTGGAGGAGATTCTCGATCGTAATCGCGGCGCGCGGATCGCCGGGCGTCGACCAGGCCTCCAGGCCGGCCGGCTCGTCGACGGCGATGAGGCCGTCCTGGACGGCGGCGCCGATGATCGTCGCGGCGATCGATTTGGCGACGGACCACGTTCTTTGGGGCGTCTGCGCGTCGAAGCCGTCGCGATAGCGCTCGGCGACGATCGTCCCGTCACGCACGATCAAGACGGCGGTCGTCTCCGTCCCGGCGCCGACGGTCTCCCGATCGAAGGCGCCGGCGACGGCGGCCTCGAGCGCGGGGAAAAGCCGCCGGCTGGCGGGCAAAGGCGGCGCGTCCTTAGGCGGCGCAAGCCCCGATACGAACGGCAGAACGCCGCTGACCGCCCCATAGTCGGCCCCGTCGGGGGTCTGAACGCAACCGAGATAGGGCCGCCAGACCGCCGTGCGCGTGCGCGCGCCGGGGGCGCCCGCGACCGGGACGACGACGC
>JBCCZS010000306.1:0-2059 GCA_039187035.1 Pseudomonadota bacterium
CCGCACCGCGCCGTCGCCGGAAAGCGCCAGGCGCGCGACGCCGACGCCCGTCGCCGCCTCGGCCAAGACGGGCGCCGGCGGCGACGTCGTCTCCATGAGGCCGACGGGGGTCGCCTCGGCGACGCGTTCGGCCGCGAGCACGACGACGCCGGCGGCTTTGATCGCCTCGGCGAGCGCCGCGTCGTCGGGGCTCGGGCGATCGAAGACGACGTCGAATACAATCCCTTTTACGCCCTGCTCGCTCAGTGTACGTATGAGGCCGGCGTGCGTCGCGCGCGGCCAGGGCCACGGCGCGCCCTCGGCCTTGAGGCTCTGCGCGTCGATGGCGACGACGGCGATCTGCGGATCCGCCGTACGCGGCGCATGCCCGGCGGCGTACCAATCGATCAGTCGACGCTCGAACGCGGCGAACCCGCCGACGCCCCAGACCCCGGCGACCGCCGCCCAAACGGCGACCAAACAGCCTATGCGAGCGTTCACCGCGCGCCGCTCCCTTTTTTCCCTCGCCGCCGTCTCGTAGCGGCGCCGGCCGTCTCCATCGGCCCTCCCAGGCTTGACAACGGACGGCAGCCATCCATAACCGAAAATGGGGGGAGCTGATGAATATTTTCTCAGATCGGCGCACCGTCGAAAAGCGGCCATCATCGGTTCGGCGCTCGCCGCGCCGCGGCCTCGTGCAAACCTCGTTCCTGGCGCTCGCGGCCGCCGCGCCCGCCCGCGCGCAACTTCTCGACAATCGGACCGTCGACCCGCTCGGCGAAATCGTCGACGTGCGCGGCGACGAGGAATTCCAAGCCGTCGAACAACCGGCGTGGCGCAATGCGGCGCTGACGCAATCGCTCAGCGAAGGCGATCTATTGCGCACCGGCCCCTATGGCGGCGTCGGGATCGCGTTTGAAGACCGCACGCAATTCCGCTTGCATGCGACGTCCGAATTGAAAATCGGCCCGCTGGAGACGACGCGCCGGCGGTTCGATCTCTTCAAGGGGCGCTTGTGGTCCCGCGCCAGCCGGCCCGACACGCCGCTCACCGTCCGTACGCCGAGCGCCAACGCCTCCATCCGCGGAACGGACTGGTATATGGAGGTCCTCGACGACGGGTCGACGCGGCTGAGCGTCCTCAGCGGGGTCGTCGACTTTTCAAACGATGAAGGCGCGCTGCAGGTCGGCTCCGGCGAGAGCGCCATCGCGCGGCGCGGCCTCGCGCCGGAACTCGAGATCGTCGTCGAATCGCCGGACCGCCCGCGCTGGGCGCTCAAACCCCGCGCCGACTGGAACGGGTTCCTGCCGAAAAGCGACGATTCGGCGAAAGTCAACGCGCATCTCGACGTCATTCAGGCCTTCGACGAGGTTCGGTTCACCGACGCCCGCGCGACGCTCGACGCTTATGAAGCGCGCTATTCGGACGATCTCGCGTCAAACCTTCTGTACGCCTACGCGGAGCTCTACGGCGGGCGCCTTGACGACGCCAAGGCGCGGATCGACCGCGCCCGCGCGCTCGACGACGACGCGGTGCGCCCGCTTTTGCTCGACGCGCAATACGCGCTGCTCGCGGCGGACGACGCCCGCCTCGACGAAACGACGGCCGAGGCCGTCAAGCGCGCCCCGAACGCGCCGGCCGTCTGGCTGTTCCGCGCGCAGTATCTCGCCCTCGCCGGCGGCGCGCGCGTCGCCGAGGTGCAGGCCGCGCTGGAGCGCGCCGTCGCGCTCGGCGGCGCCGCGAGCGAACCGCAGCTCGCCCTCGGCGATTTTCTCTTGGCGCAAGGACGCACCCAAGAGGCGCTCGACGCCTATGACCGCGCCTGGGCCGCGGACCCCAACGACCCGGCCGCCGTCTCCGGGCGGGCCTTCGCGTACGTCATCCTCGAGCGGCTCGACGACGCGGAAGCGCTGTTGCAACCGTTTTTAGCCGCCGGGACCACGAACCCGGACATTTTGTCGGCCGCCGGCGTCGTCGACCTTGCGCGCGCGCGCCCCGACGCGGCCGCCGCCATAACCGGCAAAGTCGTCGCGGGCAATCCCGGACGCCCGGGCGCGACGCTGTTGTCGGGCGTCGCCCA
>JBCCZS010000307.1:0-2051 GCA_039187035.1 Pseudomonadota bacterium
CCCGTGGGGCGGGCCGCGCCCGAACGGCGGCGGCGGCGGCGGCCGGCGGCCCGGCGGCGAGCCCCCCGATCTTGAAGATCTTCTCCAGGCCTCGCGGCAGCGGCTAAAGCGCGCCTTCCCGCGGTCCGGCGGCGGCGGGCGCGGCGGGCGCGGCGGCCCTGAGATCAACGCCAAGACGATCGGGTTCGCGACGGCGGGGCTTGCGTTCCTTTGGGGGCTCAGCGGTTTTTATCAGGTGCAGGCGAACCAGCTCGGGGTCGTCACGACATTCGGCGAGTATTCGGCGATCACCTCGCCGGGGCTGCATTGGCATATTCCAGCGCCGGTTCAGAACGCGCAGCTCGTCAACGTCACCGACATCAACACCGCGCCGATCCCCGCCAACCGCCAGGCCGGCGCCGCCGAGGGCGGCTTGATGCTCACCGGCGACAAAAACATTGTCGACGTCGAGATGGTCGTTCAGTGGAAGGTCAAGGCCGAGGCCGCCGCCGAAGACGGGGCGTTCCCCGGGCCGGCGAAGTTCGTTTTCAATATCGACGATCCGTTGAACCTGGTGACGACCGTGGGCGAGGCGGCGATCCGCGAAGTCGTGGGCTCGAACAGCCTCGACTACGTGCAGACCACGGGGCGGACCGACGTCCAGATCAAGACCCAAGAATTGATGCAGGCGACGTTGGACCTCCAGGGCTCCGGCATGGAAATCACCAGCGTCAACTTGCAGAAGACCGAACCGCCGACGCAGGAAGTCAACGAAGCGTTCCTCGACGTCGAAGCGGCCAAACAAGACCGCGAGCAATTCATCAACAATGCGCGCACCTACCAAAACCAGGTGGTGCCCGAGGCGCGCGGTCAGGCCCAACGCGTCCTCGAAGACGCGCGCGGCTATCAGGCGCGGGTCACGGCCGAGGCGCGCGGCCAAGCCGATCGCTTCAACGCGATCGCCTCGGAATATCAAAAAGCGCCGGAAGTCACGCGTCAGCGCATGTATTTGGAGACGGTCGAGAAAGTGCTCGGCGACATGAACAAAATCATCGTCGAGGACGATGCGGGATCGGGCGTCGTGCCGTATCTGCCGCTCAACGAGTTGTCGAAGCGGGGAGACCAGTAAGATGCGCAACCCAATCTTGATCGCCGTCGGCGTCGGCCTCGCGCTGGTGCTCTTTATCGCCGCGAACGCGCTCTTCATCGTGCCGGAAACGCAATCGGCCATCGTCTTGCGGTTCGGCGAGCCGACCGAGCAATACACGCAAGCCGGGCTCAAGGTGAAAGCGCCGATCGTCGAGACCGTCGAGTTCATCGACAAACGCAATCGCGAATTGGACCAACGCCCGCTGGAGATCATCGCCTCCAACCAGGAACGACTGCGCGTCGACGCGTTCGCGCGCTACCGCATCACCAAGCCGTTGGAGTTCTACCAAGCCGTCCGCAGCATTCGCGTCGGCGAGGACCGCTTGTCGTCGCTGATGGACCAAACGGTGCGCCGCGTCCTCGGCGAAGTGAGCGTCGATGAGATCGTCTCCGAAGAACGCGCCGAATTGATGATCCGGATCCGCGATCTCCTCGACGAGAGCGCCGAACCGCTCGGCGTCGACATTATCGACGTGAAAATCCGTCGCGCCGATCTGCCGCCGCAAAACAGCCAAGCGGTGTTCCAGCGCATGATCACCGAACGCAAACAGCTGGCGCAGCAAATCCGGTCCGAAGGCAACGAAGCCGCGCAGCAGATCCGCGCGCAGGCGGACCGCCAGAAAACGGAAATCCTCGCCGAGGCGCGCGAGGAATCTGAAAAGCTGCGCGGCGCGGCCGATGCGGAACGTAACGCGGTCTTCGCCGAAGCCTATGGCCGCGATTCCGAGTTCTTCGCGTTTTATCGTTCGCTGCTCGCCTATGAAGAAGCGTTGAAAGACGGGCAAACCACGATTTTGTTGTCGCCGGACAACGAATTCTTCCGTTATTTCAATAGCTTGGAAGGTTCGCGGTCCGAGTGACGAAGCGCGCGGCCGGGCGGCGCGCCGGCGCGCGCCGCGGCCGTTTGCCAAGCGGGTTAATTA
>JBCCZS010000308.1:0-1934 GCA_039187035.1 Pseudomonadota bacterium
GATCTCGCCCCGGTCTGGGCCGCGATTTTGTTCGACGACGAAGCGCTTCCCGGTCTTTCCGGCGAGGCGCCGACGACATACGGAAAAGTGCGTGAACCGATCGTTCGCCTGGTGCATTGGTTGCGCGTCGCCGACGTCGATCGCATCGACCTGACGAGCGACGGGCCGCGCGCGGGCGGTTTACGCACGGCCGAGCGCGCCGACAATCTTAGCCAGTCGCCGTTCCACTCGCCGTCCGTCTTTAACTATTATCGGCCCGGCTACGTGGCGCCCGGTTCTGAGACGGCGGACGCGGGGCTCGTCGCGCCGGAATTGCAAATCACCAATACGACGACGACCATCGGTTATCAGAACTTCATGCGCACGCGCGTCTTTCGCGACAACAGCGCGAACGGCTTGAACGGCGGCTACGAAGCCGAACTGGCCCTCGCCGAGGACGCTGCGGCGCTCACGGACCATCTGGACTTGGTCTTCACCGGCGGGCGCATGCGCGAGGAAAACAAGCAGCGCATTAGGGACGTCATCGAGTCTGTGTCCTTCAACGACGGCAACCGAGACGTAAGGCTGCGCAATCGCGTGCAGCTCGCCGTGCAGCTCGCCGTCTCGACGCCTGCGTTCATCGTTCAGAATTAGCCGAAGGCGCGCCAGTCATGAACCGTAGAGATTTTCTACTCAATTGCTGTTCGGGGCTCGGAACGGGCGCGGCCTTCGCGGCGACGCTCGGTTCGTTCAACGCCATTGCGGCGGACGTGTCCGACTATAAGGCGCTCGTCTGCGTCTTTTTGTTCGGCGGCATCGATTGTCACGATACGGTCATTCCGTATGACGCGGCGTCTTACAACGCCTGGGAGGGGATCCGCGAGCCGATCCTTGCGACGCTGGACGGCGCGGCCCCGCGGCGGCGCACCGACCTCCTCGAACTGACCGGCACGGACATTGGCGGGCGGACGTTCGCGTTTCCGCCGGAGTTTTCCGGCCTGCACCAGCTCTATCAACAAGGGCGTCTCGCCGTCGTCGGCAATGTGGGGCCGCTCGTCGAAGCGACCACGCGCGCGACCTTCCAGTCGGGATCGGCCGCCGTTCCGCCGCGTTTGTTTTCGCACAATGATCAGCAATCGATCTGGATGGCGAATTCTCCGGAAGGCGCCACGCTCGGGTGGGGCGGGCGCATCGCGGACTTCGCCCAAGCCGCGATGGCGAACGAGCAGGCCGCGTTCACCGCGATTTCCGCCGGCGGCAACGCCGTCCTTCTGACCGGCGAGACCGTGCAGGGGTTCCAAGTGTCGACCAGCGGGCCGCTGGGTGTCACGAACCTCAACCAAAACTTCGTTCTGAATTCAAACCAGTTTTCCGGCGCCTATGAGGACGTCCTGAAAGACGTTGGCGTTACGCGCGCGAACCTCTTCTCGCGCGATTTCCTCAGTACCCGTAATCTTGCATTGACGGCGAACGAGACGTTGGCCGCGGCGCTGGCGACCGGCGTCGATCCGACGACGACGTTTCCCGACAGCGGTCTCGGCCAACAGCTGAGCATCGTCTCGCGGATCATTTCCCGACAAGCGACGCTCGGCGCGCGCCGACAGGTCTTCTTCGTTTCGACCGGCGGCTTCGACACCCATTCCGACCAGGCCGAAGACCTGCCCGGCCTGCAAGCGAATATCGCCGCGTCCGTCAGCGCGTTTTACGCGGCGATCGACGAACTCGGCATGGCCGACAAGGTCACGACGTTCACCGCGTCCGATTTCGGCCGCACGCTGAGCGTCAACGGCGACGGGACGGACCATGGCTGGGGCGGCCACCCGGGAGGGTCCGCAATCTCAGAGGAGGGGAAGTGAGAAGAATGGCAGGAACTCTTTTACTCCAGGAACTACCGAGTAAAAACTCAATTCTTGAAGGAAGGGGGAGTACACTTTTAGTCCGCTCTTGGGAGGTCC
>JBCCZS010000309.1:0-1761 GCA_039187035.1 Pseudomonadota bacterium
AATTTCCGCAACACGACGACCCGCGCGCGCGGCGCCCCTGCGGCGTCCGCCGTCGCGAGCACCGGCCAACGGAAAGCCGACTTGGGATCGGCGGCCCCGCGCTCAAGCGCGGCGCCCCACCATGCGGCCAACGTCGTCAACGATTGAAACGGGTCGGCGGCGACGCTCACAGCGCCCGCGCCTTCGCCGCGAACCCGGCCGCGCCGGCGGTCGCGCGGCCCGGACGAGCACGCGACCGGACCCCTCGGGCGCGCGGCGCGGACGCCGGCCAGTTCATCAGCGCCGCTTTCATAACCCCTCCTTCAGGGCCTTTTCGTCGCTCGATCAACAACCCCGATCGGCGGGCAAACGCAAGTGGCGCCGGCCCCGGACGACCGCGCATTCACCATGACGACGTTTTTGTTGTACCCTCATCGGCGACCGATAGGCTTCGACCGTCAAGCAGGACGCTGCAACCGTATGCGGACGACCGCCGGGGCCGGTCGCAAATAGCGAGGATGCGCAACAAAGCCATGACCGATCAACGACACATGCGTTCGCAGCGCGCCGTATTCGCACTCGCCGCCGTTGCGGCCGCGCTGGCGATACTCGGCGCCGCCCGCGCCGCCGACCGCGCGCGCGATCTCGGCGTTCCCTTCGACGGGGATCCCGGACCGTTGAACGCGATCACCGACGTCGCCGGCGTTTCGGTCGGCCATGTGAGCCTGACGCGCGGGCGCGCGCGAACCGGCGCGACGGCGGTTTTCCCGCGGGACAAGGCCGCCGCGGACGGCGTCGCCGCCGGCTATTTCGCCTTCAACGGCACGGGCGAACTGACCGGCGCGCATTTCATCGAGGAGTTCGGCGCATTTTTCGGACCCGTCGTCCTCACCGGCACGCTCGGGGTCGGCGCGGCGCGCGACGGGATTTTGCAATGGACGAAAGACGAAATCGCCGACGCGGACGCACGGTTCTCGCGGATTTTGCCGGTCGTCGGAGAAACCTATGACGGCGCGCTCAGCGACGCCTGGTCGTTCCCGCTCAAGCCGGGCCACGTGGTCGAGGCGCTGCGCAAGGCCCGCCCCGGGCCCGTAGAGGAAGGCGCCGTCGGCGGGGGCGTCGGCATGGTCGCTTACGAATTCAAAGGCGGGATCGGAACGGCCTCGCGCGCCGTGCGTTTCGACGCGCAAACAACGTATACGGTCGGCGTCCTCGTACAAACCAATCACGGCCGCCGCAGCCAGTTGCGCGTCGCCGGCGCGCCGGTCGGGCGTATGATCGCCGATCTGCGTCCGGTCGGCGCGCCCGCGGCGAGCGCTGAAGGCGACGGATCGATCATCGTGTTGATCGCCACCGACGCGCCGTTGTTGCCGTCGCAACTCAAACGCCTCGCACGGCGCGCGACCGTGGGGATGGCGCGCACGGGCGGCGAAGGCTCCAGCCTGTCCGGCGACATTTTTCTCGCCTTTTCGACCGCCAACCCGGTGGCGCTCGGCGCGCGCGCGCACCAAGCCACGAGCCTTCCCGGCGAGGCGCTGGACCCCCTAATCGCCGGCGTCGTTCAGGCGACGGAATAAGCGATCGTGAACGCCCTCGTCGCCGGCGAAGACATGGAAGGCGCGCGCGGCCAAAAGGTTTACGCCCTCCCCCAAGACCGCTTGCGCGCGATCATGGAAGCCCGCCGCGCGGCGTTCAGCGAATGAGTTCTTTCGTCCCGCGGCGCCGGCCGCGCGCGGGATCGTCAGGAAACGAATAGACCGTCGAGCGCGGCGGCGTCGAAAC
>JBCCZS010000310.1:0-1743 GCA_039187035.1 Pseudomonadota bacterium
ACAAGCTGGAGTTCGACGAGGTGAACGCCAAACTCGAAAACGACGGCAAAACGCCGGCGAAGGCCTCGCCGGTGCTGCTCGGCATCACAAAAGCCTCGCTGCAGACGCGTTCGTTCATTTCGGCGGCCTCGTTCCAAGAGACGACCCGCGTCCTCACCGAAGCCTCGGTGCAGGGCAAGGTCGACACCCTTGAGGGCCTCAAAGAGAACGTCATCGTCGGGCGCTTGATCCCGGCGGGCACGGGCGGCCAGATGGCCCGCCACCAGGTTGAGGCCGAGCGCCGCGACCAGGTGCTCATCGAAGAGCGTCAGCGTCGCCTCGCCGAGGCGTTGCCGGCGCCGGGCCCGGACGGTCCGCCGCCGGACGCGCCGGCCCCGCCGCCGGGCGGCGAGGGCGCGCCGGGCGAACAGGCCCCCGCCGCCGAGTAGCCGCCGAGTAGACGGCGTTTAGTAGAAGGACCCCGTCTTGCGGGGTCCTTCGCGTTTTCGCCGGCGCCTGTTGGGGCCGACGCAACAGTCGCTTAAAGTGTCTTGAAATTGTCGTTTGGCTCTTGACCCTTATGGAGCGCGTCGTTAGGGACAGCGACGCTGAACGGTTGGCTGTCAGATCCGTCTGAAACGCTGCCACTTTAGCCCGTAATTTTTCGTGCCTGGCGGCGACGTCACTGAGATCGCCGCCCTTGGTTTTGCGGCCGGCGCGTCGCTTTCGTCGCGCCGCCGTCGCCGTTCGCTTTGAAAAACGGCTTGTTGTGCGTCTGGTCGCCCGGACGCGCCGAGATGAGATGAAGATACGAGGTCGAACGACGCGATGCCGACGATCCAGCAGTTGATCCGTAAACCGCGCAAACCGAAGCGGAAGATCAACAAAGTCCCGGCCATGGAAGCCTGCCCGCAAAAACGCGGCGTGTGCACGCGCGTCTATACGACGACGCCGAAAAAGCCGAACTCGGCGCTTCGCAAAGTCGCCAAGATTCGTCTGACGAACGGCTACGAAGTTATCGGGTACATCCCCGGCGAAGGGCACAATTTGCAGGAGCACTCCGTCGTGCTCATTCGCGGCGGGCGCGTCAAAGACTTGCCGGGCGTGCGTTACCACATCCTCCGCGGGGTCCTCGATACGCAAGGCGTCAAAGACCGCAAACAGCGCCGGTCGAAGTACGGCGCCAAGCGGCCGAAATAACCCGCGTACAGAAGTTTAAAAGAGACCGAGCCGATGTCCCGTCGTCACCGCGCAGAAAAACGCACCGTCCACCCGGATCCAAAATTCGGGGACGTGACCGTGTCGAAATTCATGAATTACGTCATGGTCGACGGAAAAAAGCCGGCTGCGGAGAAAATCGTCTACGGCGCGCTCGACAAGATCGAAGAGCGCATGAAACGCCCGCCGCTCGATCTCTTCAAAGAGGCGCTCGAAAACGTGACGCCCGCGATCGAAGTGCGCTCGCGCCGCGTCGGCGGCGCCACCTACCAGGTGCCGGTCGAAGTGCGCCCCGATCGCAAACAAGCGCTCGCCATGCGTTGGATCATCGGCGCGGCGCGCGGGCGCAACGAGACGACGATGGTCGATCGCTTGTCGAACGAATTGATGGACGCGGCGCAGAACCGCGGTGCGGCGGTGAAGAAGCGCGAAGACACGCACAAAATGGCCGAAGCCAACCGCGCATTCTCGCATTACCGCTGGTAACGTAACGGATTTCCAAGGAGCCGGTCCGATGACCCGCACGCACAAAATTGAGGACTACCG
>JBCCZS010000311.1:0-1582 GCA_039187035.1 Pseudomonadota bacterium
CGCCAGATCCTCCTCGTTCAGGTCGTGAAAGAAGAGCGCGGCAACAAAGGCGCGGCGCTAACGACGTACCTGTCGCTCGCCGGCCGGTATTGCGTGTTGATGCCGAATACGGCGCGCGGCGGGGGCATCTCACGCAAGATCCCGAGCGCGTCGGACCGCAAGCGTCTGCGCCGCGTCGTCGACGGGCTCGGCGTGCCGCAGGGCATGGGCCTCATCATTCGAACCGCGGGCTCCAAACGCACGAAGATCGAGATCAAACGTGATTTCGATTATCTGACACGCCTTTGGGAAAACATCCGCAAACTGACGCTCGAATCGATCGCGCCGTGTCTCGTCTATGAAGAAGCGAGCCTCATTAAACGCGCGATCCGCGACCTCTACGACAAAGACATCGGCAAAATTCTCGTCGAGGGCGAGAACGGCTATCGCGAAGCCAAAGACTTCATGAAGATGCTGATGCCGTCGCATGCGCGCAACGTGCAGCCGTACAAAGAGCGGCTGCCGCTGTTTATTCGCCACGACGTCGAGACCCAGTTGGACGGCATGTACCAGCCGGCCGTGCGGTTGAAGTCCGGCGGCTACATCGTCATTCACCAAACCGAAGCGCTGATCGCGGTCGACGTGAACTCCGGCAAGGCGACGCGCGAACGCAACATCGAACTCACCGCGCTCAAGACAAACCTCGAAGCGGCCGAAGAGACGGCCCGCCAGTGCCGGCTGCGCGACCTCGCCGGTTTGATCGTCATCGACTTCATCGACATGGACGAGAACAAAAACAATCGCGCCGTCGAGCGCCGATTGAAGGACGCGTTGAAAGCGGACCGCGCGCGCATCCAGGTCGGACGCATTTCAACGTTCGGGCTTTTGGAGATGTCGCGCCAACGCCGCCGATCCGGGATCGTCGACGGCACCACGAACGTTTGCCCGACCTGCGCCGGGGCCGGCGTGGTGCGGTCCGACGAAATGGCCGCGTTGCGGATCCTGCGTGCGGTCGAAGGCGAAGCCGTGCAAGGGCGCGCCGGCATCTTCACCGTCAAGACGTCGTTCGACGTCGCGCTATTCATCCTCAACCATAAGCGCGAGTGGGTGAAGCAGATCGAAGCGCAAAACGGCGTCTCGATCGAAATCCTCGCCGACCAGCAGAAGGCGGGCGATCAATACGAAATCGACCGGCGCGGCACGCCGCGGCCGGAAACCGACACCCGCAGCGTCGTGCGCGCCGATACGATTGATGTCGACGCCGACGGAGCGGACGGGGCCGACGACGCCGCCGAACCGTCCGATGCGGGCGACGACGCGCCCCTGGAGGATCTCGCCGCCGACGGCGCCGCCGGCGTCGCGGGAGCCGCCGGCGAGGAGGGCGTTCGGCCGGCGCGCAAACGCCGCCGTCGGCGCCGGCGCCGGCGCGGCGAAGACGGCGTTGAGGCCCGGGGGGACGAGGCGCCCGTCGAAACCGACGCGGGCGATGCTGACGCCGCCGGCGATGCTGGCGGCGGCGCGGACCGCGGCGACGCCGAAGACGACGGGGAGCGCGCCGAGATTGCGGCGGACGGATCCGACGCGGGCGACGACGACAAGCCCA
>JBCCZS010000312.1:0-1550 GCA_039187035.1 Pseudomonadota bacterium
GCGCGCCTATGGGTTGCCAAAATTCCCGTAAGAAGCTGTGGTCGAGATAGACCTCTTTGTCCGCGGGGCAATAAAAGGGCCCGGCGGCGGCCGTTGCAAAGCCGCAGGCCGAATTGACTTGGCCGTTGTAAAGGTTGAGCCGCGGGGCGGGGTAGCGGCTGCCGTTCGCCGCGAAAATGCGGGTCCAAGCGTCTTCGGTTTCGGCCAGCATCGTTTTTGAGAACGCCGCCGCGGCGTCGTCCTGCGGCGTCGTGCGCCCCGACCCGCCGCCCGCGCCGCCGAGCGCGAGCGGGTTCACGCCGATCGCGGACAGGGCGAAATAGCCGCCGACCAAAACGATGACGCCGCCGATCCCGAACCGGCCGAGAACGAAGCGCAACACCAGCGCGACGAGCCCGATGTTGAGCCCCGCGCCGCCGGGGCCGCGCAAATCGTCGACATTATCGCTCTGGCGTCTTCCTTCCCAGCGCACCATGCCGCCGCCTCCCGCATCGTCGTTGCGGGCGGAGCGTCGCAAATCATCCCGAACCTGTCGACTGCTGGCCGGCAAAGCGAAAGGCGTGCGGGGCGCCCGCGCGAACGCGGCGCAAGACGCAAACGGCGACGAGCACGACGCAAACGAACCCGACCGCGAGGCCGCCGTCGGCTCCGCCGCCGCCGATCGCCATCGGCGCGAAGAAAATGATCGCGAAGGCCGGTCTTTCAAACGCGAGCCAGCCCTCGCGCTCGGCGCGGACCGCGAGGAACGCGAGCGGGGCGGCGAGGAGGATCAAGTCGTAATAATACGCATAAGGTGCAACGAAGAACGTCGCCGCAATGAGCGACGCGGCGCGCAGGTCTGCGGCCTTCACCCGCGCCCAAATGATCGCGACGGCGCCGGCCGCGGCGAGGGCGGCGCCCGCATGGACCGCCATCGCGAGCGGGCGCGCGAGCCCGGCGTATTTAGCGAACGCGAACGGGGTCGCCATTTTGTCGAGCGGGTAAACGCCGTCAGCGACCCGGTCTGAGACCGCGCCGAGCCCGGCGGCGAAATCGCCCCAAATCGCCGCGCCGTAAACGCCGGTCGCCGCGCCGGCGAGGGCGGCCGCGCCGAGGGCGGCGACCGCGAAGGCGCGCCAGCACCCGGCGGCGGCGTAGGCGATCGGGATCAAAAGCCCCAATTGCGGTTTCACGCTCAGCGCCGCCGCGCACAAGCCGGCGACGAGCGGGTGTCGGTCCGGCGCGAGTGCGGCGCCTAATAGCAAGGCCGCCGTCATGAACCCGTTTTGTCCGGTCACGAACGCTTGCAACGCGCTCGTCGACGCGGCGATCGCCAAAATGGACGCCCACGGAACGCCGGCCCCGCGCAACGCCGCGCCAAACACCAACGCCGAGCCGCCGGACCAGGCGAACGCGCCGAGCGCGAACGGCGCCAGCGCGAACGGCGCGACGAGCAGGAACATCGTCGGCGGATATTGCCAGGTCAGCCGATAGTCGGTCGCGATCGGCGGGCCGAGTTCGTTGAGGCGCGAATCGAACGCCGCCGCATCGTACGCGGCGCCGGCCTCGCC
>JBCCZS010000313.1:0-1505 GCA_039187035.1 Pseudomonadota bacterium
CAGCGCGGGCGCGCCGATCGGATCGGGGCCGAGGATCGGCGCGCCGTCGGCCGTGCCCGGGCGCAAACCCGCCCACCGGGTTTCCTCACGCCACGAGGCGAGGCCCGGCGCGGCCGCATGGGCCCGCCGACGCAAGGCGTCGACCCGATCGCCGTCGACGTCCAGGCTGTCGTCATTCGGAATTTCCGTAGCCCCCACAATCAACCGCCCGTCCGCCCGGGGGCACAGATAAGCGCCAGGCGCGCGCACGCACGCGTTGATTTGGCGCCCGGCCGCCTGCGCGGGCGCCGACAACGCAAGCGCCTCGCCCTTCACCGTCACCAGCGGCGCCGACGGATCGAGCCGCTTGGCGGCGGAGCCGGCCGCAAGGACGACGCGTTCCGCCTCGATCCGCGTTCCGTCTTCGAGCGTCGCCGACATGACCGCGCCCGCCGGCGCGAGCGCGACCGCACGCCCGTCAATCATCCGTACACGGCGCCGGCGCAACGCGACTTGCAACGCCGCTAACGTTCGGCGCGGATCGATCTGCGCGTCGTCCGGCGCGTGGAGCGCCAGGACCGGCCGCGCAACGCCTGGCTCGCGCGCCGACGCCTCGTCCCCGTCCAACAGCGCGACCTTAGCGCCGAGCGCGCGCAGTCGATCGTGCGCGGCCCGCATGGCGGCCGCGTCTTCAGCCGAATACGCGACGCCGAGAATGCCGTGGGGTCGATAATCGAGGTCGCGGCCGGTCTCCTCTTGGAGCGCCCCGGCGAAATCCGCCCACGCCTGCAACGAAGCCGCGCCCAGCCGGTAAAGCGCCGCCCCGTCCGCGCCGCCGACGGCTTCGAAGGACGGGGCCAACATGCCCGCAGCCGCGTTCGTCGCCGGCGGAACGCGCGCGCCCGCGTCAATAACGCAAACGGCGGCGCCGGCGCGCGCAGCCTCCCAAGCGACCGCGGCGCCGATCACCCCTGCGCCGATCACCGCTACGTCAAACCCCGCCGCCACGTCTCCGAGCCTTCAAAACAACCGCGCGCAACCAAGCGCCCGCAGCGCCGATTGTCAAAACCGCGGCGCTGTTCGGCGACGATCAGCGGCGTTCGGCGTCGGACGGCGGCGTCAATAGGCGGGTTTTCTCGCGCGACCCGGCGGACGAGCCGAAAAAGTAGTTCACGACCGCGGCCGTCATCGTCGCCAGCGCGCCCAGCATGATCGAGAACTCCGTCTCCGCGCCCTGCGGCAAGCGGCGCGCGACCATCGCCGCCAACACCAAGAAAAAGCCGGCGATGATGAGGCCGCCCAGAATAGACGGCGTTTTGTCTTCGAGCGCGATTTGCCGCCGGCGCGCGCTGTCGCGGTCACCCGCCGCGATCCGCGCCTCTTCAACCTGCGCCTCACGCAACGCCAACCGAAACGCGTTCTCCGCTTTACGCAGGGCTAGCAAATGCGCCGGGTCGCCGGACACGATCGCGGCTTCGAGCTCTTCTTCGCTCGCGGCGTCCTTGCCGAATATCGCCCGCGCGAGG